>CAZYLJ010000053.1:0-9997 GCA_964648555.1 uncultured Acutalibacter sp. | reverse complement strand
TTGTCCAGTCTTCGTGCCTGCAAGCTTTTTCCTGACTGTGGCTTCATTATAAATCGAGTTTATAAACTTGTCAAGGGTTTTTATAAAAATTTTTAAAAATATTTTTGAAAGTTCATAAACTGCGGTTTTTCCGCAGGGCTCATCCCCGCGGAGCGGGAAAGCCATGCCGCCAAATCTTCCTGAAAAGTGGGATCAGGATAAAGAACGGCCCTTCCACTATGCTTTCGCATGCCGGAAGGGCCATTTTACACTTTCTTATTTTTCGTTTAGATCCTTCACGCTGTCCCGTTCGATCAGCTCAGTGGGGAGGGCGTAGGTCAGGTGTGAAACTTCGATGCCCGCCTTTCGCAGCCGCAGCAGGTTTTGCAGCAGCACCACGCACTCTCTTCCCATCAGGTGGCTGGAGTTCCTCACGGTGGTCAGCTTGGGGGTTATCATCTTTGCCAGGGGGGAGTTGTCGAACCCCACCACAGATACGTCCTCCGGCACGCGCTTCCCGGACTTTTCCAGCGCCCTGATGGCCCGCATGGCCTGACGGTCGTTTTCGCAGACCAGGGCAGTGGGCAGCTTCCTCCCATCGGAAAAAAGTTCCGCAAGCATGTTTGTCTCGTAGGGATCCTCCGTAGTGTTGGCGCTGAAAAAATAGCCGCTGTTTACCGGCAGGCCCATATCCTCCGCAGCGCAGCGGAAAGCCCCCTGTCTGTTTTTCTTCCAATCGGTATCCCAGCCGCTGAACACATACCCGATCTCCCGGTGGCCTTTTTTCTTCAAATAGTCCACAATCTTGAACATGCTTTCAAAATTGTCCACCTGCACGCTGCTCAGCTTCAGGGAGGCATCGTACACATCCATAAAGACAAAGGGGATATCCACGTTTTTCGTGTCCGCGATCACATCCGGGGTGATGTCATCGCCCTGGATGATGGCGCCAACGATATTGCCCCTGTTGGCGAGCAGCTCCCTGAGGGAAACGTCGGGGTAGCACTTTCTGTGCAGAACGGAAAAACCGAAGCCGTTGGCCCTGGCCTCCACCTCCGCGCCCTCCAGCACGCCGGGGAAGAAATAATTCACGTCGTCTTCCTCGCAGTCCATATAGGAAAGGTAGGCGATGGACGGGTTCCCCTCCGGGGCGGGCTGCCTTTCGCCGGGTTTCGCGCCGCTGCGGCAGGCTTCGCTCATCATGTCCTCACAGCCAAGCTCCTGTATCTTTTCCAGCAGAGAGGCCCGCAGGCTGTCGCTGATGCCGGGCTTGTTGTTCAGTACCAGGGAGATGGTGGCGGGGGAGACGCCCAGCGCCTTTGCCAGATCCTTTGCTTTCATGCCCATCAGAGTTCACCTCAGATGATTTATAAAATTTATGTAAATATTATATCCCCCCGCAGAGAAAAAGGCAAGCGGCAATTTGTGATTTTTGCAAAAAAATGAGAGCAAAACATGAAAAAACTGGTCATTCCTATGTGGGCCATCAATATTTGTTTGACAAATTCCCGCAAAGCAGTATAATGGGAATGAAAAATGAAAGTAGGGGTGTCGCCTGGGCGGCTGAGAGGAGCTTCGAGCTTAAACCCTTTGAACCTGACGCGGATCATACCGACGTAGGGAGCTTTTCATCATATCGCTCCGGTGGCCGTTTCCGGGGCCGCGCCTCTTTGGGGCGGTGGAATGCTGTCTATGTCATTTGGGAAAACCAAATGGCATTTTTCATTTTTCAGAATTTCCACTCTACTTTATTTGAAAGGCGCGTGAAAAAATGTCTGACGTAAAAACAAAGAAGACCGGCCGCGACAGAACGGTGCTATTGGTGGTCGGCGGGCTGATGGTGGCCCTGGGCACCGTTTTGAGCTTCATCAAGTTTACCGGCCTGCCCTACGGCGGCTCCGTCACTTTGTGCTCCATGCTGCCGGTGATGCTGTTTGGCTTTCTGTACGGCAAAAAGTGGGGCCTGGCCGCCGGCTTCACCTTCAGCGTATTGCAGCTGCTTTTCGGCCTGGATGCCTTAAAGGGCGTTTCCGGCTGGACAGTGGTGGGCTCCATCCTGCTGGATTATCTGCTGGCCTTTACCGTGCTGGGCCTTGCCGGCATGTTCCGCAATAAGATCAGGCGAGACAGCGTGGCCTTTACCCTGGGCTGCCTGGTCGCGGGGCTTCTGCGGTACCTCTGCTCCTTCCTCTCCGGCGTGATCCTGTGGAGCGAGTTTGCCGACGTGAACTTTGCCCCGTCCCTTCTGGGCGGCATGAGCGGCAATACCCTGGCGGTCTGCTACTCCGTCGTCTATAACGGCAGCTATATGGTGCCCGAGATCATCATCACCTGCGTGGCGGCGTTCCTGCTGATGCAGCTGGCGGGCAAGCCCATCAAAAAGCTCGTCGGCCAGCCCGACGCTCAATAACGATATCCACATAAACGGCAAAGTACGGCGGGTCTCCGGGAGAAAGCTCCCCGGCGCCCCGCCATTTTATTCCGGATCGACCTTATTCCACCGTAAACGGCGTCCACTCGATGTGGTCGTACACCATGATGTCGTTGGGCTTTTCCATGCCGAGTTTCTCATAAAAGCCCACGGCGTTTTCATTGGCGCAGGTGTACATGATGATGTTCCTCTCGCCTCCGGCCAGCTCATGGGCGGCCTTTACCAGCGCCTTTCCAATACCTTGCCCGGAGTGTTCCCTTACCACGCCCAGGTCTGTGAGAAACAACCAGTAGGCGAAGTCTGTAATGCCAAAGCACACACCGATGATTTTTTCCCGCTCGTCCCTTGCCACCAGGCTAATAGGGACATTCCGCACCAGGGTGCCGATGCGCTCCTCAAACCTCTCCTTGGGGTATTGAGAACCCAAATCTGTCTTTTTCAAAAAGCCGATATATTCCACCGCGGTGAGGCGTTCTTCCTTTATTGTATAATTCATTTTTTCCTCCAAAATTTTCATAAAACGACACGTTTGAACTGACACAAGGTCAAGGTGTTGTCATTATACAATCAAATTTCAATTTGCGCAAGGAAGAAATTTTATTAGAATAGCCTGGTTCATGCGGGGAATCCTAACAGCGTAAAACTTGGTTTTACAAATCCATTTTAAATGAGGTGCCACCAAATGAACAAATTGGAATGTCAGGTCACTTCCTGCCGGCACAACTGCGACAACCTCTGCTGCCTGCCGGGTATCCAGGTGGAGGGCCCCGCCGCCAGGGAGAGCAGCCAAACCTGCTGCGATTCCTACGAGGAGCGCCACCGTCCCCACGGTGAGAACAGCTCCGCCTGCGGCCGCATGCCCAGCGACGAAAGCGCCATCGAGTGCACCGCCGAGCACTGCGTGTACAATGACCATTGCAAGTGCGAGGCCCAGTGCGTCTGCGTGGGCTGCAGCTGCTGCGACCCCACCGGCAAAAGCGGCACAGAGTGCTGTACCTTCCGGCCCGAATAAGTCGTAAGCAAAAGAAAGCGCCCTTCTCCTGCCGGAGGGGGCGCTTTCTTTTTTAAGACACCACCAGCACCATTGCCGTCACATCGTCCTCGTGACCGTCGCTCCTGCGCTTCTGGGCCTCGGCGGTGACGCGCTCCGCCAGAAGGTTTGGGTTTTCCTCCTCGTCCCAGTCCTGCACCAGATCCATCAGCCATTCCGTGCCGCAGACCGTCACCCCGTCCGATACCATGACGATGACGTCTCCCGCGGAAAGCTCCCGCGCATAGGTGGCGAACTCCACCCCGGGCATGATGCCTACCGGCACGCTGGAAGCCTCGATGGCCTCTACATGGCCGTTCCTGCGCAGGATGGTGCAGGCGGCCCCGGCCTTGCGAAACTCCGTTTTCCCGGTATAGAGGTCGATGCTGGTCACGTCCAGCGTCGCCAAAGATTCATCGCCGGACTTGGCGATCAAAGCGGAGTTCACCGTTTGCAGCATGCTGTCAAAGCCGATTCCGGCCTTCAGCAGGTTTTCCGCCATAGCGGAGGTCATGGCGCCATCCACCGCCGCCCGGCCGCCGGTGCCCATGCCGTCGCTCAAAATAGCGATGAGCCTGCCGCAGCCGTCGAAGAACACAGCGCTGCAGTCCCCGCAGAAGGAGCCGTTCCTGGCGCAGTATTGAGAGAAGCCCCTGCCGATCTCAAAGGCCGGCCGCTGGCACATTTGAACGCGGCAACGGTCCTCCAGCGTGGTGACGCAGGGCGGGGAGAACACCCGGCCGCAGGCGGCGGATATCTCTTTTGTAAACACGCCCCGGTTCAACCGCTTGTGCCGCTCCTTCCTGATCTCCGCCTCCACCGTCATCCGGCCGAAGCGATCCAGACGGCAGCACACCTCTATGGGCGTCACGCCGCTGTCTAAAAGGATGCTTTCCACACGCGTGGCGGCTTCCTCGTCAAAATGCTGGTAAAGGGAAAACTCCCCGGCCATTTCGTCCAGGATGCCGGCGGTCGTCTTGAAATGCTGCTCCGCCGCCTCCCGCACCTGCGAGGCCCGCAGCTCCGCCGCCTCCTTTAGCAGATACCGGCCGTAGTTTTTGTTGACCTCGTCCCGCATCTCGCCGGAGCGGCTGCACCGCTGGGTAAAGGGCCTGGCAAAATCGTCGGTCTCTACCTTGCCCTTTTCCTTCAAGACCTTTGTCAGCCCGGCAAAATTGTCCAAAGTCTCCTCCTTGTGCTTCCGCCAGCAGACGGCGCTCATGGCGCACCCGGCGCAGACGGTCTCCGCCGCCCTGTCGTAGACGCCCTGCATGTTGGGCGCGCAAATATCTGAAAGCTTTTTGGAAATTTCCTCCACCGAGGAGTACACGTTGGAAAGAGCCTCTGAGGCGTGGCGCAGCCGCAGGACGATGTTGTCCCGCAGGGCGCTGCCGCTCAGAGAATCCCTTCGCACGCCGAACAGGTCTGAAAGCCGCTGGCTCCTGGGCAGGGCCATATATAAGATGGTGGCCGAGGCCACCTCGATGGCGCCGATGAGAATTTGGGCGTCGGCCCCGGCGCCGCTTTGAAGAGACGCCACCCCATGAGAGAGAATGAAGGCCACCGCCGTGGCGATCTTCACCAGTGGAGAAACCACCCCGGCCATGAGCCCGCCCAGGCCGTAGGCCCCGGATAAATAGGAAAGGCCGGCGGTGGAAAGCCCCTGAATGGCCCCGGCGGTAACGCCCGCCACTGTGCCTCCGGCAATGCCGCCCACCCTGGCGCAGTAGAGCACCATCAAAATCATCAAAATGCGGCCGATGGACACCCCGGCAACGGTCACCCCGGAGAAGGACAGCACCAGGATCCCCGCGCTGACAGCCAGAGCGGCAACGTCGGCGCTGTCATACAGGCCGTCGCTTTTGCGCCTGCCGTCGCCGGATAGTCCCAGCAGCAGGTTGGATGTGCGGGAAAGGAAGAACGATGCCCCGGCCCCTAAGAGGGACTCCGCCAGGTACAGCGCAGCGGTGTAGTTGATGGAGCCGCTTAAAAACACCATAGTCATGCCCGTCAATAAGAGCGGCAGGAATGTGACCGCCGGAGCGTACAGGGGGTGGGAGTTCACTGTTTTTAATTCTGACAGCGACCAGCGAATGGCCGCCACGGCGATAATGGCCGCCGCGTACCGGACGGAAACATACACGGGGGAGGGGAGAAGGTACCCCAGGAAAGACCCGGCCACCGCCGCCCACATGCCGCCCGCCGGGGCCGCGGCCACCATTGCTGCCCCAAAGGGCGCGTACTTGCCGAACACCAGCCCCCGGGAGCAGAGCAGCCCGCCCGAAAAGCTTGCCGCCATGACCAGCGCCTTGCGGGCGTAGATGGAGTGCGCGTATTCCCCCAAATGACTAAACATCTGACGAACCTTTGAACCTTCCAACGAAAACACCACCTCAACGAGAAAATTATGTAAGCCTGCCTATGCGGCTCGTTTGAAAATTATACCTGTAAATGCTGGAAATTCCTGTCAGTTTCTAGTGCGGCAATAAAAATTATGTAAATCAAATTATGACAAATTGCACGGCGCTTCCACAAAGAAGCCCGCCGTATTTCCCAAAAGAAACAGGCTGAAAGAAAAATTTGACTTTTCCGGACAGATGGAATACAATAAGGCAAAGAAGAGAACCGATGATCGGAAGGAGTAGCGGGCGGCGTCCTTTTCAGAGAGCTGCGCGGAAGGCGGAGATCGCTTTTCGGTGGGAGCGCGGCAGGGAAAAGCCCGTGAATGGATCCGGGAGGTCCGGGCAGGAAATGGCCCGGCGTGTTCCGCGTTAAGGAAGAGAGTGGGTCGGTCAAACGGCCAAGCTGGGTGGTACCGCAGGAATCTCCTGTCCCTTGCGCATATGGCGCGGGATGGGATTTTTTATTTCTTAAAAAAAGAGGTATAGGCTATGGAGTACAAATTTTCAGACAGGGTGCAGAGCCTGAAGCCCTCCGCCATCCGGGAGATCTTGAAGAACTCTTCCGCTCCCGGCATTATCCCGCTGTCGGCGGGCAATCCCGCCCCGGACGCTTTCCCCGCCGAGGACATCCGCCGCATCTCCGAGACGCTTTTGCGGGAAACGCCGGTGGAGGCCTTGCAGTACAGCGTCACAGAGGGCTACGCGCCCCTGCGGCAGCATTTAAAGCAATATATGGAAAGGAAGCACCATGTAGGCGGCGGGGACGACGACATCCTCATCACCAGCGGGGCACAGCAGGTGATGGACCTTTTGACGAAGACGTTTTTGAACGAGGGCGACACGGTGCTGTGCGAAAATCCCAGCTTTGTGGGTTCCCTGAACACCTTCCGCTCTTACCGGGCAAAGCTCTGCGGCGTGCCTGTGGAGCCCGACGGCATCGATGTGGAGGCATTGGCCCGGGCCCTGGAAACGGAAAAGAACGTCAAGTACCTTTACACCATCCCCAATTTCCAGAACCCCACCGGCATCACCATGAGCCTTGCAAAGCGCAAAAGAGTTTACGAGCTTTGCCGGGACCACGGCGTGCTGATCCTGGAGGACAACCCCTACGGCGATCTGCGCATAGAGGGGGAGGACCTGCCCGCCATCAAGGCCCTTGACACGGAGGGCGTGGTGGTGTACGCCGGGTCCTTCTCCAAGGTGGTCTCGCCCGGTATGCGGGTGGGCTACGCCATCGGCCCCAAGCCTGTTCTCAGCAAGATGGTGGTCTGCAAGCAGGGGGAGGACGTCCACTCCAACATCTGGGCCCAGATCGTCTGCCACCGCTTCATGACCGAATGTGACTACGAGGCCCACCTGGATCGCCTGCGGGGCATTTACCGCAGAAAGCGGCAGGTGCTGCTCCGCGCTATGGAGCAGTATTTCACGCCCCTTATCACCTGGAGCGATTTCCAGGGCGGGCTGTTCACCTGGTGTACTCTGCCTGAGGGCGTCGATATGCTGGAGTTCGTGTCGGAAGCCGCCAGGAGGAAAGCCTGCGTGGTGCCGGGCACGGCGTTCCTCACCGACGAGACAGAGCGGTGCAGCTCCTTCCGCATCAATTTTTCCACCCCCACGGACGGGCAGCTCACCGAGGGCGTGAGGATACTGGGCGAGCTGGCAAAGGAAGTCGTTAGAAATCGGTAATCAATGCCGGAACAGGAGAAGGAAAAATGGAAAACACACAGGCAGTACAGAAAAAACGCATTTTGAGCATGTACCAGTGCACCGGGGTGTTCACCCTGGGCAATTACCTTGGGGCCATTCGAAACCACGTGGGCTTTCAGGACGATTACGAGTGCGTGTACGCTCTGGCCGACCTGCACGCCATCACCGTGCGGCAGGAGCCCCAGAAGCTGCGCAAGTATATCCTGGAGGCTTACGCCTATCTGCTGGCTATGGGCATCGACCTCAACAAGACCGTGCTGTTCATTCAAAGTCAGGTGCCGGAGCATGCCCAGCTGGCCTGGATCCTGAACTGCTACACCCAGTTTGGCGAGCTTTCCCGCATGACCCAGTTCAAGGACAAATCCGCGAAGCACGCCGACAACGTGAACGCCGGCCTGTTCACCTACCCCTGCCTGATGGCCGCCGACATTCTGCTGTACCAGGCGGATTACGTGCCCGTGGGCGCGGATCAGAAGCAGCACGTGGAGCTGGCAAGAAACGTGGCGGAGCGCTTCAACGGCTTATATGGCCCCACCTTCACCGTGCCGGAGCCCCTCATCCCGGAGCACGGGGCCAGGGTCATGTCCCTGCAGGATCCCACGAAGAAGATGTCAAAGTCCGACGAAAACATGAACGGCACCATTTTGATGACCGACGACGCCGACACAATCATGCGGAAGTTCAAGCGGGCGGTGACGGACAGTGAAGCCTGCGTGCGGTACGGCGAGGGCAAGGCGGGCGTCAACAACCTGATGGACATCTACGCTTGCCTGACCGGCAAGACTATGGGGAAGATTGAAAAGGAATTTGAGGGCAAGGGCTACGGGGAGTTCAAGCCCGTTGTGGCGGAGGCCGTCATCGCGGAGCTGGCGCCCATTCAAAAGCGCTTTACTGAGCTCATGAACGACAAGGCCTATCTGGAGCAGTGCTATCGGGAAAACGCCGAAAAGGCCCACTGCATGGCCCGGAAGACCCTGCGAAAGGCCATGAAGAAGGTAGGCTACCTGGCATAACGGAAATGATGCTTTGCTGCCTCTCCTGTAAAACAGGGGAGGCATTTTTTGCAAAAAAAGTGAAAAATAAAAATAATTAAATTAAAACTTAAAAAAATTAAAGAAAAAACTTAATTTTATATTGACAAACTGGAAAAAGGAGAATATACTATGGAAAATTAAAATCGAAATGAGGGAATGAATATGAAACGGGGGAAAGCGGCGGAAGACCGGCCCAAGTACAATATGTGGCAAAACGTGGCCTATATGGCGGGCCGGGCGATAAAAGGGGAGAAGACCAAAAGTGTGCCGTTCCTTACGCTGGCCATTGCGCTTTCCGCGGCGGGCACGGCCATCACTCAGCTGTTTATCACTCCTACGGTGCTCGCCAAGGTGGAAAGCCTTTCGCCCCTTTCGGAGCTTCTGCTGACCATCCTGACCTTTACCGGGCTTTTGATGTTCTTTTCCGGCATGGAAGCCTACCTGCGGGGAAACGCGCTATTCGGCAGGATCGAAGTGCGGATGCGCATCATCAACGCGCTGCATCAAAAGCTGTGCACCACCTCCTACCCCAACCAGGAGGACCCCAATATGCTGAAGATGGGGGAGAGGGCGGCCGGCGCCTGTAGTGGGAACAGGACGCCCACAGAGGCCGTCTGGACGACACTTTCCGACCTTTTGCAGGCTGTGGTGACCTTCTGCGCCTACCTGCTGGTGCTCTCCTCTTTAGACCCTGTTCTGATCGTTGCGGTTCTGGTTACCTCTGTGGGCGGGTACCTGGTCAACAAGCGTATCAATGAGTGGGGCTACCGTCACCGGGAAGAGCAGGCCGCCTATGAAAAGAAGCTGTATTATGTGGAGCAGAAGGCGGAGGATATCAAGCTTGCCAAGGACGTGCGCCTGTTCGGCATGAAGGCCTGGCTGGACGATATGTACAGCATCAACCTGCGGCTGTACAGGGCCTTTATCGCCCGCCGGGAGAAGAGCTACCTTTGTGCCAACGTGATAGACGCCGTGCTGGCCTTCCTGCGAAACGGCATCGCCTACGTGTACCTCATCAGCATGGTTCTCAATAACGGCCTGTCCGCCGCGGAATTTCTGCTGTATTTTTCCGCCGCCGGCGGCTTTTCCACCTGGGTCACGTCTATTTTGGAGCAGCTTTCCACCCTGCACAAGCAGAGCCTTGAAATCTCCGTTGTCCGGGAATTTTTGGAGTGGCCCGAGCCCTTCCGCTTTGAGGGCGGGGAGGATGTTACCGTGGATGTCTCTAAGCCCTATGTGCTGGAATTGGAGCACGTGAGCTTCCGCTATCCCGGCGCGGAAAGCGATATTCTCCACGATGTGAATTTGACCATCCCCGCCGGGGAGAAGCTGGCGGTGGTGGGCTTAAACGGCGCGGGAAAAACCACTCTGGTAAAGCTGCTCTGCGGCTTTTACGACCCCACACAGGGCCGGG
>CAZYLJ010000052.1:0-10127 GCA_964648555.1 uncultured Acutalibacter sp. | reverse complement strand
TTTGCGCTCCCAGCTGAGCTATACCCCCAGGAAATATGCCGCGCGGTGATGATGACTCAAGGCGCTTAGTTATAATAGCACAGCGGAAGAAACTTTGCAAGCCCCTTTTGCAAATTTTTTCACTTTTTTCTGCTTTGCTTACAGACGCTGGTTTTTTTCCAGCAGCCGCCGGACCTCCTCCTCTGTTTTCAGAACCATGGCCTGCTCCAGCAAAGCGTCGGCCTCCTCCCTTGTCCAAAGGGAGAGACACCGGCGCACGGAGAGCAGGAAGGTTGGCTGCACGCTGAACACGTTCAGCCCAAAGGCCAGCAGCAGCGGGATGAACAACGGGTCGGCGGCGGCCTGGCCGCACAGGCAGACCGGCGTTCCCGCCTCACGCCCGCAGGCGATGACATGGGAAAGAGAGCGCAGCAGCGCGGGGTCATAGTAGGAGTAAAGGGCGGCCACCTTGGCGTTGTTCCTGTCCACCGCCATGGTGTACTGGGTCAGGTCGTTAACACCAATGCTGATAAAGTCAGCCTCTTTCGCCAACAGGTCGGCAAGCAGAGCTGCAGCCGGCGTCTCGATCATCACACCCACCGGCAGGTCTTCCCGGAACTTCTCCCCCTGCTCCCGCAGCTCTTCCTTACATTCCTCCAGCAGGGCCCGCAGATGGTACAGCTCCTGCAGCCCGGTGACCATGGGGATGAGCAGACGCACGTCGCCGTAAGCCCCCGCCCGCAGGATGGCCCGCAGCTGGGCCTTGAACAGCCTTTCTTCCCGAAAGCACAGCCGCACGCCCCGGCACCCCAGAAAGGGGTTCTCCTCCCTCTCCCAGGAAATGCCGGGCAGACGCTTGTCGCCGCCAATATCCAGGCTGCGGATGACGATGGGCCGGCCATTGACGCTCTTTGTCATCCGGCGGTAGATCTGGAACTGCTCATCCTCCTCCGGCAGGCTCGGCCTGTCCAGATAGAGAAATTCCGAGCGGAGCAGGCCGATGCCGTCGCAGCCGTACTCCTGGGCCAGCATGGCGTCGCTTTCCCCGCTGACGCTGGCGGCCAGATGGATAGGCAGCTTATCGGCAGTGGCTGCGCTGCGGCCCACATATGTTTTCAGCTGCTCCCTGCTGCGCAGATATTCCTCCCGCCGCAGCTCCCACTCCTCCATTTCCTCCGGGGAGGGCGAAAGCAGCGCAAGGCCCTCGGCGCCGTCTAACACGGCCCACTCGCCATTGCGGGCAAAGGCCACCGCCTCCGACGCGCCAACCACGGTGGGGATGCCCATGGCACGGGCCAAAATCGCGCTGTGAGAGGCCCTGCCGCCCCGGCACAGGATGATGCCCGCCACGGCCCCGGCGTCCAGGGCCGTCATGGCGGAAGGCGGCAGCTCTCTGGCCACCAAAATGGTATTCGGCGCCATGGAGGAAAAATCCTCCTCCGGCAGGCCCAGCATAACGCGCAGCAGGCCGTCCCGCAGATCCTGAATGTCCGCCGCCCGCAGGCGGGTGACCTCGTTTTCCGCGTTCAGAAAGCTTTGCAGCCAGGAGGTGCACACGGCGTCCAAAGCGGCCTCCGCCGACTGGAACGCGGCGATGCGGCCCTCCACCTGGCCCACCAGGTACGGATCCCGGGCCATCTCGATCTGGCTCAAAAGGATGTCCGCCTGCTCCTGCCCCGCCACGGGGACAATGCGCTCAGCCTTTTCCCGCAGCAGCTCGCAGAAGCGATCCACCGCAAAGCGATAGCGCTCCAGCTCCGCCGGCCTGTCCTGTATCTCCCGTTTCAGCCCGTCGATCTTCTCCGTCCTGTACAGCTGCACCCGACCGATACCAACGCCGGGGGCCGCCGCAATGCCCCGCAGTATTTTCCTCATATCACGCGCCTCCTTTCCCGTCAGGGTTTACGAACACCGTTTTATATTTCACATAGATGACCATGCCGGGCTTGGCGCCCTGGGGCTTGGAGACGTTCCGCACCCTGGTAAAGTCCACCGGCACCTGAGAAGAATCCCTGGCCCGGCTATGCGCGGCGGCCAAAACCGCCGCTTCCTCCATGGCCTGGGGGGTGGGCTGCCTGCCCTGGGTCACAAGAATGGTGTGGGAGCCGGGAATATTCTTCGTGCGGAACCAGATGTCGTCCCTGGCCGCCTGCTTCATGGTCAGCCTGTCGTTCTGCCTGTTGTTCCTTCCCACCAGCACGGTAAAGCCGTCTGAGGTGGTAAATTCCAGCGGCGCGCTCACTGAAACGGGCTTCTGCTTTTTGGCGCCCCGCCGGGCCCGCACATAGCCCTGCTCCTGCAGCTCCGCCCGGATCTCCTGCAAGTCCTGCTCGGTCTCCGCCCGGGTGAGGGCGTCCAGCACCGTGTCAAGGTAGGCGAGCTCCCCCTGGGCGATGCTGATCTGCTCGGTGAGCTTTTCCTCGGCGGTCTTGGCCTTGCGGTATTCCTTGTAATATTTCTGGGCGTTCTGAGAGGGCGTCAGGGCCGGGTCCAATTTCACGTGCACCAGGGGCTGGCCCTCCTCGTAATAGTTGGGCAGGTCGGCCGAGAAAGCGCCCTTTTGCAGGGCGTACAAATTGGCGCTGATCAGATCCCCATTTACCCGCAGCTCGTCCCGCTGGGCGCACTCCCGAAGCTCCCCCTGCTGGGCGTTGATCTTCCTCGAAAGCCGCTCGGAATGATTGGATAAGAGCTTCAGCAGGTCCTGCTCCTTTACGCGCATGCGCTCCCGCTGGTCCCGCTCCCGATAGAAGCTGTCCAGCAGGGCGGAAAAGCTCTCGCCCTCCTTGATGACAGCCCCGGTGCCGTACTGGCGGATGTCGAAGAAGGAGAAATCCATGGGCTTGCCCTGAAGATCGACGGCCATATAGGGCCTGCCGGAAGTCTTCTGGGCAAGCTCACGTATTTGCTGATAGAAAAACCCCGTGCGGAAGTACTGCTCCTCGTCCATGGTCTTGATGGAAAGCTCAGCCCCCCGGCCCACCCGGTAGGCGATCTCCCTGCACACCACGGGAGAGACCCCCTGCAAAACGGCCAGAAGCGCCTTGGAAAGCTCCTTGTCGCCGGGCAGGGCCCGCAGGGCGGTCAGCAGCTCCTGGGAGGAGGCCCTCACCACATCCAGCTTTTCCTGGGGTGGGGGCAGCCGGTAGGTAAGCCCCGGCAGCACCAGCCGCTGAGAGGACATCTCCGCGTCCACCCGCTTGAGCGCGTCCACGATCTTCCCGGCTTCATCAACTAAAATGAGATTGCTGTACTTGCCCATGACCTCCATTGTAAGGGTCAGGGTCACGTGGTCGCCCAGCTCGTTGAGGGAATCGAAGGCAAAGTGGAGCACCCGTTCCGCCTCCGGCTGGGTGATGGACAGGAGCTTTGCCCCGGACAGCCGCTTTCTCAGCAGCATGCACAGCATGGGCGGTTGCTTTGGGTTTTCCAAAGAGAGGGTGGTAAAGTGCACCCTGGCGCTGTTGGCCCGCACGGAAAACAGCACCCTTTTCACGCTTTCCCGGGTGCGGAAGGCAATGGTCAGCTCCTCCCGGTTGGGCTGGTAGATCTTGTCCACCCGGGCGCCGATGAGCTGCTCTTCCAGCTCCTTTTTCAAATGGGACAGGAATACGCCGTCCAAAGCCATGGCGACGCCCCCCTTCTTTTACTTTTTTCGTTACAGTACGGTAAAGGGCGCCGCGCTGTCGATCACCTCGTAAATATCGCGAACCCTTACCCCTGGCTTTTCCTTTTATAAAAATGCTTTTCGCAGCTCCTCCATGACGTTCCGCAGGGTCTCCGGGTCGTCCTCCCCCCTGCCCCGCCGGGCCCCCTCCCATCTGCCGGACAGGTCCCGCAGGAGCTTCTCCACGTAGCGCGTTGCCGCCTCCGTGCCGGGGGTCAGCCCTCCTATGTAGGGGTACAGCGGCCCCGCATCCGTTGGGGTATGGCCATACCGGGCGGAAAAGGCCGTATAGGGCCTGCCGCCCTCTTCCACGGCGTGTTCCTCCAAAATGCCAAAGCCCAGCTTCAAAAGCCCAGCCCGCAGCTTTTCGGCATCGCTCATGGGCTGTAAAACCAGCAGCTTTCCTGGCTGGGTAAGCCAGGGCGTCTCCTCGACGATGCGCAGGATGAGTTCCCCGCCCATGCCGGCAATGACCACGTCGTCGGCCTCCTCCGGCCGCACCCTTTCCAGGCCATCGGACTGCCGCAGGAACAGCAGGTCTTTCACGCCATAGCGGGCGGCGTTCAGGGCGGCGGTCTGTAAGGGCCCCTCGTTGATGTCGGTGGCCAGGGCGCCGTTTACGATCCCCTTTTTGATGAGCCAGATGGGCAGGTAGGCGTGGTCGGTACCCACATCGCACAGGGGCCTGCCTCCCCTTACCAGCCCGCCGCACAGGCCAAGCCTTGGCCCCAGCTGAAATAACGGTCTTGCCATACGCACCTCGCAAAAAAATGCCGCCCGGCAAAGCGCCGCGGCGGCCATTAGCTCACTTGCCCGACAGGTGAAAATTGATCTTCTCCACCAGCTCGTCCGGGTCGATGCCGTGGACGGCGCAGGCCTGCTCTAATGTTTCTCCCCTGGCGGAGGGGCAGCCCAAACAGTGCATACCCATCTCCAGAAAGAAGGGGGCGGTGCTGGCATCCAGATCCAGGATGTCGCCGATGATGGTGTCTTTCGTAATGGAAGCCATACTGGTTCCTCCTTATTGTTTTTTTACAGCTCTATTATAATACCCTTTTTGTCCGGGCGCAATACAATTTTTTTGAATTGCAAAAGCTAAACGTCCCGCTGCCAGTATTTTCTGTCCAGAGTGCGGTATTGCAGGGCCTCGCCCACGTGGGCGGTGCCGATCGTCTCGCTGCCCTCCATGTCCGCAATGGTGCGGGCCACCTTCAGCACCCGCCGGTAGGCCCGGCCGGACATGCCGAAGCGCTCGAAGGCCCGCCGCAAAAGGGAGGACGCCGCCTCATTCGGCTGGCAGAACTGCTGGAACAGGTGGTCAGGGATATGGGCGTTGCAGGAAAAGCCCAGGCCCGCATAGCGCTCGCTTTGGAGCTTTCTGGCCTTCTCCACCCGCGCGCGGATCACGGCGGAGGTCTCCCCGTCCTTTTCGCCGGAAAGCTGGTCGAACTCCACAGGCGGCACCTCGATGTGCAGATCCACGCGATCCAGCAGGGGGCCGGAGACCTTTTGCAGATAGCGGTCCACCGCGTGGGGCGAGCAGGTGCAGGGCCTGGTGGGGTGGCCGAAATACCCGCAGGGGCAGGGGTTCATGGCGGCCACCAGCATAAACCTGCTGGGGAAGCTGGCGCTGCCCATGGTACGTACCACCTCTACCGTGCCGTTTTCCAGGGGCTGGCGCAAAGCCTCCAGCGTGATGTGGGAAAACTCCGGCAGCTCGTCTAAAAACAGCACGCCGTTGTGGGCCAGAGAGATCTCCCCCGGCCGGGGCACAGTGCCGCCGCCCGTCATGCCGGTGGTGGAGGTGGTGTGGTGGGGTGAGCGGAAGGGCCGCTCCTTTAACAGCGACACGCCCTCCGGCAGGGCCCCCGCCACCGAATAGACCTTGGTGGTCTCCAGCGCCTCGTCAAAGGTCATCTCAGGCAGGATGGAAGGCATGCGCTTGGCAAGCATGCTTTTGCCGGAGCCGGGAGGGCCCAGCAGCAAAATGTTGTGTCCGCCGCTGGCGGTGACCTCCAACGCCCGCTTTACCTCCGGCTGGCCCTGCACGTCGGCAAAGTCCAGATAGGGCTGGAAGCTCGCCGGCGCGGGGGCCGACTTTGCGGGCTCGATCCGCTCTTCCCCTGTCAGGTGGGCAAGCACCTGGGGCACGTTCTTCACCGGGTACACGCTGATGCCCTCGGCCACAGCCGCCTCCGCCGCGCAGGCCTCCGGCACGAACAGGTGGGTAAACCCGGCGTCCCTGGCGGCGCAGGCCATGACCAGCACGCCCCGCACGGGCCGCACCTCCCCGGAAAGGGAAAGCTCGCCCAAAAAGGCGCAGCCCTCGGTAAAGCAGGAAAGCTGCCGGGAGGCCATCAGCAGAGAGATGAGCAGGGGCAGGTCGTACATGGGGCCGACCTTTTTGCGGTCAGCGGGGGCCAGATTCATGGTGATGCGCCCCACGGGGAACTGGAACCCGCAGTTCTTGATTGCCGCCCGCACCCGATCCTTTGCCTCCTTCACCGCCGCGTCCGGCAGACCCACCAGCTCAAAGGCGGGCAGCCCCTGGGAGATATCCGTCTCCACCTCCACCGGGAAGCCCTCCATACCGAAAAGCCCCATGCTGTGCGTCCGTGCCATCATCGCTGCCGCCCCCATTCCAATTTGTTTTCATTATACGGCAAAATGGGTTTGGACACAACAAAAAATTTGTTTTGGCTACCCCCAACGCCATTTTCTTCCTTGACGAAAACCTCGGCGTGGCTTATCATAGAAATAGAAAATACGCGGAAAACCGGGAAAGAAGGGGCGGCGGTGGAATCGAAAGACGACAGGGAGCTTGTCAGGCTT
Organism: uncultured Acutalibacter sp.; assembly: GCA_964648555.1. Lineage (GTDB taxonomy): Bacteria > Bacillota > Clostridia > Oscillospirales > Acutalibacteraceae > Acutalibacter. The sequence continues at coordinate 3,649 of CAZYLJ010000052.1, read as the reverse complement.
GCCAAGGCGGGAGAGCCGGAAGCCTTTGCCGAGCTGAGCGCCCGGTATGCCGGCCTGGTGCGGGCAAAGGCCGTCCTTTTCTGCGGCCGCACCGCCCCGGAGTGGGAGGACCTTTTCCAGGAGGGGCTTTTGGCCCTGTACCTGGCGGCCCTGACCTACGATGAGGCCCGGGGCGCGTCCTTTTCCACCTACGCGGGGGCCTGCGTGCAGAACCGCATGACCGACGCCGCCCGCCGTCACGGCAGCGCGAAAAATAAGCCCCTGAACGAATCCCTTTCCCTGGACAGTGAGGACGCCGCTTCCATGGCGGCCAAGGGCGGGCCGGAGGACCTTTTAGAGCTGCGGGAGCAGGTGCGGGAGCTCTTCGCCCGGCTGGGGAAGGCGCTGACGCCTATGGAGAGAAAGGCGCTCACGCTGTACCTTTCCGGGGAAGGGGCAAAGGGAGCGGAGCGCCGGGGCATGACGGGCCGGGCCTATGAAAACGCCCTGTTCCGGGCGCGGAAGAAATTACGGCAGAAGATGTGACTTCTCCCCAAAACAGGTGAGGGTCAGCTTGTGCATGGCGCGGGTGCAGGCCACATACAGAAGGTTCTTATCGAACTCTTCATGATAGACGCTTTGCGAGGCGTGGGGGATGACCACCTGGTCAAACTCCAGGCCTTTTGACATCTGTACGGACATGATATTTGCGCCGTTATGAAAGCTTTCGCTTTCCGGGGTGATGAGCTCCACCTCGGCGCCCCGCTCCTTCAGCCGATTGTAAAGCGCCTCGGCCTCCGGGTTGGTGCGGGTCAAAATGCCCAGGGCGTTGTACTCCCCGTTGTGGAATGTATCGATGAGCTTACAGAGGGTGTCAAGCTCCTCCTCTTCCCCTCCGCAGGCGATCACATCCGGCTCGTCGCCGTGGCGCTCCACGGCCTCAAAATCGTGCTCGCGGGAGATGGCCTTGGCAAAGTGGATGATCTCCCAGGTGGAGCGGTAGCTCTTTTCCAGCTTCATCAGCTTGGAGCCGGGGTACAGCTCGTGCAGCTCTTCCAGGGTGTAAGTGCAGTTGGGGTCGATGGACTGGCCGAAATCGCCCAGAATGGTTTTGGGGCAGGGGAACAGCCGGTTCAACACGGCGTACTGGATGGGAGTGTAATCCTGCATTTCATCGATGACCAGGTGCTTAATGCGCCTTCCCACCTGCACGCCGGTAAACCAGGACTGCAAATAGAGGTAGGGATACACGTCGTTCCATTCCAGCACATTTTTGCGGAAGGGCGCGTACATCCGGGGCTTACCTATAAAGCGGTAGAACTGCCGGTAGGCCTGCAGGGTGGTCCTGCACTTCAGCATCTTCCGCAGCGACTGAAAAATGCGGGTGCGGTTGGGCGGCGCCTCCTCCCGCAAAAACTCGTTTTCCAGCCGGCTGTGAATGTCGTCCGCCGTCTGCTCCAGCCGCTCCATCAGCGGGAAGCGGCTGTAAATTTCCACCCGCTCCTTGATAAACGACGCGGGCACGGTAAAGTCGCCAAAGACGAAGTCCTGCGGCTCAAAGATGAGCTCGGGCATCCGCCTGATAAATTCGTCCAGCCTGGCGGCGAACTCCGCCGTGGCCTTGAACTGGGTCCGCAGCGCCCAGGCGTGGTCGTCGGTCTCCAACGGGTTCCTGGCCCCCACAAAGTCCACGCCGTCCTCAATCTGCACCAGGGCCAGCTCTTCCAGGCTGGCCTCGAAGATGGGCTCCTCGCCCAGCTCCGGCAGCACGCTGGAAATGTAATCGCCGAACACCCTGTTGGGAGAGATGATGGTCACGTTCTGGGCCTTGATGGTGTCCCGAAAACGGTACAGCAGAAATGCCACCCGATGCAGGGCGATGCTGGTCTTGCCGGAGCCCGCCACGCCCTGAATGATCATCACGTCGGCGGTCTCGTCCCGGATGATCTGGTTCTGCTCCTTCTGGATGGTGGCGATGATGGATTTCATCTTTTCATCGGAGGTGTGGGCCAGCTCCTTCTGCAAAATGTCATCCTGGATGTTCTGAGAGCTGTCAAAGGCGTACTCCATCTCACCATTTTTGATCTTGAACTGCCTTTTCAGCGTCATGGTCCCCTCCACCCGCTTGGAGTCCTGCTCCAACGTGGCGGGCGTGACGTAACAGGACGGGCCTGTTTCAAAATCGTAGAACATGCTTGCCACCGGGGAGCGCCAGTCGATGATGTACAGCTTCTTCTCGTGGCGGAAAGCATAGATGCCCAAATAGTAGGGAACGTCCTCCCCGCCCTCCGGGCGGAAGTCGATGCGGGCAAAGTAAGGGGAGCTCTGCACCTTTTTCAGTCGCTCCAGGTGCCCCACCGCCGAGGTGCCCGAGGTGTTGATGTCCCCCATGATGCGCTCCGACTGGAACATCTCTTTGGCGTCGCCCTCGTTGCGGTGCTCGATCATGTAGGTCTGCAGCTCCCGCTGCTCCTCCTCCAGCTGCTCCACCGAGTGCCGGGCCGCCTTCAGCTCTTCTTCGATCTTCTCCTCCGTTTCCCGCAGGTGGGCGGCCTCCTCCGGAAATTGCAATAACGGGTCTTCCTGCGCTGCTGTCCTTTTTCCCTCTTCCATGATGATACCTCCTGTTTCAGGGCGCGCGCCCGCGGTTTAAGAGGTTCGCCGCAAGCCGCCGCGCTGTTTCAAGTGTTTGCCGCGGTATTTTCATGTGACCGGGAAATTATACCAGAAAATTTTCAAAAAGACTAGACTTTTCTTTTGAGATGTGATAGAGTATAATTTACTTGTAGGAAAAAATCGATTTTTCCGCCTTTTTCAAAGCTGAAAAGAGCCCTTATCGTAAGATGGGGCTCTTTTCTATTGGGAAAGCACTAAACAGACAATCCGGCGGTTCGCTGCAAACCGCCGGACTTTTCTTTTGGGTGAGATATCTCTCATTGATGGTGCCAAAGGTGCAAGCAGCGCTTACCGTTGGGTACGGGATATGAAAAAAGGGCAGGAGGCCCTGCCCTTTCTCACATTGATTTATTTTGCCTCAAAGTAGGCCTTAATGGCCTTATAGGTCATGTAGACGTCCAGCTTGGAGACCACCTCAAAGGGGGAGTGCATGGAAAGCACCGGCACGCCGATGTCGATGACGTCCGCGTTCAGGCGGGAAATGTCCAGCGCCACAGTGCCGCCGCCGCCCTGGTCAACCTTGCCCAGCTCGCCGATCTGCCACAGCACGTCGCTGTCGTCCATCACTCTGCGCACCCAGCCCACAAACTCGGCGGAGGCGTCGTTGGAGCCGCCCTTCCCCCGGGAGCCGGTGTACTTGGCAAAGCCAACGCCACGGTTCAGGAAGGTGGCGTTCTGCAGCTCATAGGCATAGGCGTAGGTGGGGTCGAAGGCTGCGGTCACGTCGGCGGAAAGGCAGTTGGACTTGCTCCACACATGGCGGGGGGCAAGGCCCTCGGCCTCGGCCAGGTCGGCCACGAAGTAGTCGAGATACTCAGAGCACAGGCCCGTGTTGCCCACGCTGCCGATCTCTTCCTTGTCGGCCAGGCAGGTGACCACGGTGTGCTCGGGGGTCTTGCAGCTGAAGATGGCCTCCAAAGCGGGATAAGCGCACACCCGGTCATCATGGCCGTAACCCATGATCATGGAGCGATCGAAGCCCACGTCCCGCGCC
>CAZYLJ010000051.1:0-10154 GCA_964648555.1 uncultured Acutalibacter sp. | reverse complement strand
CAGGAAAAAAGGAGAAGGAGATATGAAAGCAACGGGGATCGTGCGCAGGATCGACGACCTGGGGCGGGTGGTCATTCCCAAGGAGATACGGCGCACCTTGAAAATACGGGAAGGTATGCCCATGGAGATATACACCGATGTTTCCGGCGAGGTCATTTTGAAGAAATATTCCCCTGTGGGGGAGATGTCGCAGCTTTCGGCTGCGTATGCCGAGACGCTGGTGAGCCTGACGGGCCATGCGGCGGTGGTGTGCGACACCGAGCAGATCATCGCCATGGCGGGCCCTGCCAAAAAGGAGCTTCTCCACAAGCAGATAGCTCCTCAGCTGGACGAACTCATCCAGAGCCGCAGCAGCTTTGTTGCCGCCGGAGAAAACACGGTGCTGGTCTGTAAGGAACCCCCTGCGGCGGCGCTGGCGGTGTTCCCGGTGGTATCTGTGGGGGATGTCATGGGCGCGGTGGTGCTGTTAAAGGGGGAGAAATCCCCGGTCCGCATCAGCAGCGAGGCGGTGGAAAGCGTCAAGGCGGCGGCCATGTTCCTCTCCCGGCAGTTGGAGTGACGCTTCGCCAATTTGGGAAAAAAGGGAAAACCACTTGATTTTTCCGGTGAAGGGTGGTATAATCTCCCATGGTAATAGGTATGACGATGAAAGAGTGGGGCGACCCGCTCTTTTGTTTGCTTTACAGCGGGAGGGGATGCGCTTGGAACAGGAAAAAAAGAAAAAGCCCGTGGCCGTGCGGGTGCGGGAGCTGGCGGAGCCCCTGGCGGAAAGCCTGGGCCTGACCCTGTGGGACGTGCGGTATGAAAAGGAGGGCGCGGACTGGTTTCTGCGCATCCTCATCGACAAGAACGGCGGCGTGTCCATCGACGATTGCGTGGATATGACCCACCTGATCGACCCGGTGCTGGACGAGGAGGATCCCATCCCGCAGGAATACCAGCTGGAGGTGTCTTCTCCCGGCTGGCAGCGGAAGCTGACAAGGCCGGAGCACTTTGACGCATATCTTGGCGAGCCCCTGCGGGTCAAGCTCATTCGGCCCCTGGAAAACGGCAGTCGCATCCTGGAGGGCGTGTTGCTGAAAAGCGAGGGCAGCCGATTTGAGCTTCAGCTGGACGAGGAGACCAGCGTCACGCTGGAAAGGAAGGAATGTTCCTCTGTCAATGTGATAGAGGAGCTTTGACAGCACAGTATATTTTGGAAACAAATCTATATAAGGAGAGAGTAAAAACATGGCAAGGAAGAAAGAGCCCGAACAGCAGGACCATGAGGAACTGTTCCTGGCGTTGGACCTTTTGGAGCGCGAAAAGGGCATTCCCGCGGAATTTATGCTGGAGAAGATCAAAAAGGCCATCTCCACCGCCTGCAAGAACAGCTATGGAAATGAAGATGTGGAGATCCGGGTGGATAAGGAGAAGAACCTCTTCGATGTGCTTCTGAAAAAGGAAGTCGTGGAAGAGGTGGAGAATCCGGATAAGCAGATCCTGCTGGACAAGGCCAGAGAGATCGATCCCACCGCGGAGGTGGGAGGCTTTGTGGGCATCCGGCTTGACACCAAGCAGTTCGGCCGCGTGGCCGCCCAGACCGCCCGGAACATCATCCGCCAGGGCATCCGCGACAGTGAGCGGGGCCAGATGATGCAGGAGTTCCAGTCCAAGCACCAGGAGCTTGTCAGCGGCCTGGTAGAACGCATTGACCCCAAGACCGGGGCGATTTCCCTGCGTATCGGCAAGGCGGAGGCTGTGCTGCCCAGGAACGAGCAGGTGGGAGAGGAGAATGTACGCGAGGGCGACTACATAAAGGTCTATGTAGTCGATGTCCGGGAGACGGAGAAGGGCCCCAAGGCCATTATTTCCCGCACCCACCCGGACCTTGTGAAGCGCATGTTTGAAACGGAGGTGCCCGAGATTTACGACGGCACCGTGGAGATTAAGGCCGTGGCCAGAGAGGCGGGCTCCCGCACAAAGCTGGCCGTGGAGACCCACAACCCCGATGTGGATGCCGTGGGCGCGTGCATCGGCGCCAGGGGAGCCCGGGTCAACGAGATCGTGGAAGAGCTGGGCGGCGAGAAGATTGACATTGTGGAATACAGCGAGGATCCCAGGACCTTTATCGCGGCGTCGCTTTCCCCTGCCACCGTGCTTTCCGTGGAGGTGGCCGAGGACGGGAGCCGCTCCTGCCGGGTGACCGTGCCTGACAGCCAGCTCTCTTTAGCTATTGGCAATAAAGGCCAGAACGCCCGCTTAGCGGCTAAGCTGACCGGCTGGAAGATTGACATCAAGCCGGAAAGCGGTTTCTACGGCGAGGAAGCCTGAATCGAGCCGGAAAAATATGTTGAAAGGGGCGTGCCGCCGGATGAAAGGCCAGGTAAAACCGAAAAAGATGCCCATGCGCATGTGCGCCGGCTGCGGAGAGATGAAGCTGAAAAAGGAACTGGTGCGAGTGGTGAAGGCCCCGGAAAAGACAGACGAGCAGGGGAACCCGCTGCCCCCGGAGATCTCTCTGGATCTGACAGGGAAAAAGCCGGGACGGGGGGCCTACCTGTGCAGAAACGCGGAGTGCCTGAAAAAAGCCAGAAAGGCAAGAAGGCTGGAGAAGGCTTTTTCCTGCAAGATAGACGAAGAGGTCTACGCCCGCATGGAGGAGGAGATCGGCCGGGATGAATGATAAGACGCTTTCCCTTTTAGGGCTCATCCGGCGGGCCGGAAAGCTGGAGCTGGGCTTTGACGCGTCCGCCGCAGCGGCCAGAGAGGGCCGGGCATGTCTGCTGCTGGCGGCAAAGGACGTGTCGGAAAAGACCTTCAAAAATGTCAGGTTCGAAGCGGAGCGGGCGGGCATTCCCGCGCTGCGGCTTCCGGCCGATATGGAGACGACCGGCCATGCCTGCGGAAAAAAAGCCGGGGTGCTGGCGGTGACAGACCGGGGCTTTGCCAGGGCTCTGGAAAAGGCCATGGAGCAAAGGGTATAAGAGAAGGAGGAATACCGCTTATGATGATCAAGTACAGAGTACGGGAGGTAGCCAAGGACCTGGATATCCAGAACAAAGAGGTGATAGACGGTCTTGGAAAGTATTTCCCCGAGCAGAAAAAGTATATGACCGCCCTGACGGAGGAAGAGCTGGACGTGGTGTTTGAGCTTTTCACCCAGCAGCGGAATTTTGAAAGCCTGGACGCCTATTTTGCCCAGCGGGAGGAAAAGCCCCAGGAGCCGTTGGTGGTGGTAGAGCCGGAAGAGGCAGCCCCCGTTCCGGCGGAGAAGGCCGAGCCTGCCGCCCCCAGGCGCCAGGGAAAGCCCCAGGCGGGCGCAAAGGCCCCGGAGAAGAAGGCCGCTGCCCCTGCCGCGAAGGAAGAGGCAGAGCCGGTGATTACAGAGCACAAGCCTCCGGTGAGAAGAGTCATCGACACCCGTTCCTCCAACGTGAACATCGACCGCTATAACGAGAAATACGACCGCCTGGCCGACCAGAAGGTCAAGACGGATAACATCGTCACAAAACAGAAGTTTCAGAACCGGGGCCAGCAGAGGCGGGCCCAGCAGAAGAAGGGCAAGCGGGAGACCGAGGCCGAGCGCCTGCGCCGCATAGCCCAGGAGCGCAAGGCAAAGCACATTACCATCGAAGTGCCGGATGAGATCACCGTGGGCGATTTTGCCCTGCGGCTGAAGGTGGCCGCCCCCGAGGTCATCAAGAAATTGATGTCCCTGGGCGTGTTCGCCGCCATCAATGACACCATCGATTTTGACACCGCCGTGCTGGTGGCCGACGAGTTCCACGCAAGAGTGGAAAAGGAAGTGGTGGTCACCATCGAGGAGCGCATCATCGACGACAGCGAGGACGACGAGACCAATCTGGTGCCCCGGGCCCCCGTGGTGGTGGTCATGGGCCATGTAGACCACGGCAAGACCTCCATTCTGGACGTGATCCGCCACACCAACGTCACCGAGGGAGAGGCCGGCGGAATCACCCAGCACATCGGCGCTTACCGGGTAAAGGTGAACGATCGGGACGTGACGTTCCTGGATACTCCCGGACACGCGGCCTTTACCACCATGCGCGCCAGAGGTGCCATGGTAACGGACATTGCCGTGCTGGTGGTGGCCGCAGACGACGGTATCATGCCCCAGACCGTGGAGGCCATCAACCACGCCAAGGCGGCGGGCGTATCCATCATCGTGGCCATCAATAAAATGGACAAGGTGGGCGCCAACCCGGAACGCGTGAAGGAACAGCTGACGGAATATGGCCTGGTGCCGGAGGACTGGGGCGGCGATACGCCCTGTATCCCTGTTTCCGCCCACACCAAGCAGGGCATCACGGATCTGCTGGAAATGATCATCCTCACCGCCGACATGATGGAGCTGAAGGCCAACCCGGACAGAGCGGCCAAGGGCACCGTCATCGAGGCAAGGCTTGATAAGGGCATGGGCCCCATCGCCACGGTCCTGGTGCAGAATGGCACCCTCCACGCGGGGGATGTGATCGTGGCGGGCACCACCGTGGGCCGCGTGCGCTCCATGATGGATGATAAGGGCCAAAAGGTCCAGGAGGCCGGCCCCTCTGTGCCGGTGGAGATCACAGGCCTGAACGATGTGCCCGTGGGCGGCGATATCTTCAACGCCGTTTCCGACGAGCGCCTGGCAAGGGAGCTGGTGGAGCAGCGCCTGACCGAGCAGAAGGAGGAGACCTTCCGGGCTCAGACCAAGGTAACCCTGGACAATCTGTTCGAGCAGATGAAGGAAGGCGACATGAAGGAGCTGAAAATCATCGTCAAGGCCGATGTGCAGGGCTCTGTGGAGGCTGTGCGCCAGTCTCTGGAGAAGCTTTCCAATGAAGAGGTAAGAGTGAATATCATCCACGGGGCGGTGGGCGCCGTCAACGAAAGCGACGTCATGCTGGCAAACGCCTCCAACGCCATCATCGTGGGCTTTAATGTGCGGCCCGACCCGGTGGCGGAGGAAAACGCTAAGCGGGACGGCGTGGACATGCGGCTGTACCGCGTCATCTACGACTGCATCGAGGAGATCGAAAGCGCCATGAAGGGCATGCTGGCCCCCAAGCTCCGGGAAGTCTTCCTGGGCCGGGCCGAGTGCCGTGAGACCTACAAGATCTCCAACGTGGGAGTGGTCATCGGCGGCCATGTCACCAGCGGCAAGATCACCCGCAGCGCCCAGGTGCGCGTGGTGCGGGACGGTATCATCGTGGCCGACGACAAGGTGGCTTCTCTGCGCAGGTTCAAGGACGATGTGAGAGAGGTAGCCGAGGGCTACGACTGCGGCATCACCCTGGAGAAGTTCTCCGACATCAAGCAGGGCGATCAGCTGGAGGCCTATGAAATGGAAGAATATAGAGATTAGCAGCTAGTAATTAGAGTGCCATCTTTTAGGAGAGGATGGGAAATATGCCAAGCTATAAAATAGATCGGGTGACGGAAGACGTGCGCAGAGAGCTGAGCGCCATCCTGCGGGAGGTCAAGGACCCCCGGGTGAAGGGGTGCCTCTTAAGCATTGTGCGGGTGGAGGTGACCAGCGACCTTTCCTACTGCACGGTGTACGTCAGCACCGTGGAGGGCATGGACAGGACAAAGGAGGCCGTCAAGGGCCTGAAGTCTGCGGCGGGGTACATCCGCCGGGAACTGGGGAAGAGCCTTTCCCTGCGCCATGTGCCGGAAATGATCTTCAAGGCTACGGACTCCATCGAATACGGTGCCCACATCTCCAAGGTGCTGAGCGATCTGGTGGCAGAGGACGCAAACCGGAAGAAAGACGAGTAAAAAGCAAAGAAGGGTTTGTTATGCTGAGTTGTGCTGAGGTCGCCGCGATCTTGCGGGGATGGGACAAAATTCTTGTGCTGAGCCACGCCTCCCCGGATGGGGACACCCTGGGCTCCGCCTGCGGGCTGATCAGAGGCCTGCGGGCATTGGGAAAGCGGGCGGAGTTCCGCTGCGCGGACGCCATCGCGCCAAAATTTTCGTATCTGTTCCGGGGCCTTGCATTTGACGAAAGCGCCTGGACGGACCCGAGCTTTCACGTGGTGACCGTGGATGTGGCGGATATTCTGCTTCTCGGCAGTATCCATGAGCGGTACGAAAACCGGGTAGAGCTTGCCATCGATCACCACGGCACCCACAGGGAGTTTACAGAGAATCGCTGGGTAGAGCCGGACAGCGCCGCCACAGCGGAAATGATCTGGCTGCTGTTAAAGGAATTGGGCGTCCAGCCAGACGCGGCCATAGCCGACGATTTATACACCGGCATTTCCACAGACACGGGGTGCCTGCGGTACCGCAACGCCACATCCCGCACCTACCGGCTGGCGGCGGAGACCCTGGACGCCGGGGCAAATGCCGGGGAGATCAACCGACTGATGTGGGAATGTAAATCCTGGGCCCAGGTAAGGCTGGAAAAGTTGGCGCTGGATTCTATTCAATTTTTCGGTGACGGCAAGTGCGCCATAGTGGAGATCTCCCATGCCCTTCTTGAAAAAACCGGTGCCAAGGAAAGCGAAATGGAAGATGTGGCAAGCCTGCCCCGGCAGATCGAGGGCGTGCTGCTGGGGGTTACCATCAAGGAAAAGGAAAGCGGAGAGATCAAAGTTTCTGTCCGGGCAAACCCTCCCGCCAACGCGGCGGCGGTCTGTCAGAAATTCGGCGGCGGCGGGCACACCGGCGCAGCCGGGTGCTCGTTTTGCGATATATCCATGCAGGAAGCGGCGGAAAAGATGAAGGCCGCCTGCGAAAGCTACTTAAAAGAGATCGGCGAACTGTAAACCACAGAAAAGGAACAGACTGAGAACGGCAATGAACGGAGTTATCATTTTGGATAAGCCCGCGGGTTTTACCTCCTTTGACGCGGTAGCGGTGATGCGGGGCCTGACCCACGAGAAGAAGATAGGACATACCGGCACCCTGGACCCTATGGCCACGGGGGTGTTGCCCCTTTTGCTGGGCAGGGCGGCCAAGGCCGCCGACCTGCTGCCGGACACGGACAAGGAATATCTTGCCGGGTTCCGCCTGGGAGAGGCCAGGGACACCGGAGACATCACCGGCAGGGTGGTCAAAGAAGATGAAGCGACGGTAACTGAAGACGCTCTGAAAAATGCTATGGCCCGCTTTCAGGGGGAGATCGACCAGGTGCCGCCCATGTATTCCGCCGTCTCTGTTGGAGGCAGGCGGCTGTACGAGCTGGCGAGGAAGGGCATCGAGATAGAGCGGAAGACCCGGCGGGTGGCCATCGATCGGCTGGAGCTTCTGCGCTATGACGAAAAAAAGCGGGAGGGGGAAATGCTGATCTCTTGCTCCAAGGGCACGTATATTCGCACGCTGCTCGAGGATATTGCGGAGACGGCGGGCACCTGCGGGGAGATGACCTCTCTGCGCAGGACAAGGGCCTGCGGCTTTTCCGAAGCGGACGCCCTGCCCCTGGAGGACGTGAAAAAGGCAGCGGAGGACGGCGGTCTTTACGGCCTTTTGCGGCCGGTGGAGACACTGTTTGAGGGATACCCCCCGGTGACGGTCAGCCCGGCCCAGGCCATGCGCTTCCGCAATGGCGGCAGCCTTTCCCTGGAGCGCCTGCGGATGAACCGCATGACCCTTTTAGAGGGCGACAGGCTGTGTGTGTTTGAAAATGGCGGCGGATTTCTGGGCCTTGCCCGGGCCGATATGGAAAAGGGCGAACTGCGGTTCCTAAAGCTGCTTGAGTAGGATGGAAGGCGTGAGATCATGCGCGTTGCGGCGTCGGTAAAGGAAATAAAAGAATGGGAAGACTGCTCCCTGGCGTTGGGGGCCTTTGACGGCCTGCATCGGGGCCATATGGCGGTGCTGACAGCGGCAAAGGATTATCCAGGCCCCTGGGGCGCGCTGACCTTTGAAAGCAGCCCGTCGGGCGGCCCGGCGGTACTGACGAAGGAGGACAAGCTTTCCCTGCTGGAAAGCATGGGCGCAGCGGCGGTGTGCACCCTGCGCTTTTCCGATATCAGAAACATGGAAGCGGAGGACTTTGTCCGGCAGGTGCTGTTTGGCCGCTGTCACGCCAAAAAACTCTCCTGCGGGGAGGATTTCCGCTTTGGCCATGACAGGAAGGGTAACGCCGCTTTGTTGGGCCGCCTTTGCGCGGAGCGGGGCGCGGAGCTTACCGTTGTTCCCCCGGTAAAGGACAATGGGGAAAAGATCAGCTCTACCCGCATTCGGGCGGCGGTGGAACAGGGGGATATCCCCCTGGCGAACCGCCTATTGGGCCGGGAGTTCGGCTACACACTGGAGGTCATCCACGGCAACCACCTGGGTACGGGCCTGGGCTTCCCCACCATCAATCAGGCCATGCCGGAAAATTTCGCTTTGCCGCCCTTTGGGGTGTATGCCTCTTTAGCCGCGATAGACGGGAAAGAGTACGCCGGGGTCACCAACATCGGCGTAAAGCCCACCGTGGGCTCAGACAGGGTGCTTTCTGAAACATGGTTGCCGGAGTTTTCCGGCGACGTTTACGGCAAGCGGGTGCGCCTGGGCCTTTTGGAGTTCATCCGGCCGGAAAGAAAGTTCGGCTCTTTGGAGGAGCTGCGGGCGGAAATTGAAAAAAACGGGAAAGATGCCGGGGAAATCGTGAAAAGAGCTTTACAAACGCGGTTTTCTGTGATAAAATAATCAAGCTGCCTTATCCTCGGAGTGGGGAACCACCGACCCTATCCTGGGGATAATGGTGAATATTATACGGCGTAGACGCCGGAAAGGTGAAAAACATGACGAAAACAGAAAAGACCGAGATCATTCGGAAGTACGCCCGCCACGAGGGCGACACGGGCTCTCCCGAGGTACAGATCGCCGTACTGTCCAAGCGCATCAGCGACTTGACCGAACACCTGCGTGAGAACAAGAAGGACAACCACTCCCGCCGGGGCCTGCTGAAAATGGTCGGCCAGCGCAGACGTCTGCTGAACTACCTGACGAAGATCGACATCGAGCGTTACCGCGCTATCGTCGCGGAGCTGGGCCTGAGAAAGTAAAAAGATTGCGTTGGGGCTGTGCGGCGAGCTGGCAAGCAGTTCGCTATACAGCTCCATTCTCTTTCTATGGCCGTTTTTCACACGCGAGAAATGAAAATTCAAATATATTACCCCCGTGAGATTGGGGAAGAGAGGAATGAAAAACATGTTCGAGAATTTCAAGGTGTACGAAACGGAATTTGCCGGACGCCCCTTAAAGGTGGAGACCGGCAAGATGGCCCAGCTGGCCAACGGCGAGTGCCTGGTGCGCTACGGGGATACCGTGGTGCATGTGGCGGCTACGGCCTCCGCAAAGCCCAGAGACGGCATAGACTTTTTCCCGCTGTCTGTGGATTTTGAGGAAAAGCTGTACTCCGTGGGGAAAATCCCCGGCTCCTTCCTGCGCAGAGAGGGCAGGCCCAGTGAAAAGGCCACCCTGGTCTGCCGCATGATCGACCGGCCCATCCGCCCCCTGTTCCCCAAGGACATGCGCAACGATGTGGCCATCGTCTGCACCGTCATGTCCGTGGATCAGGACTGCTCTCCGGAGATTGCCGCCATGGTGGGCACCTCCATTGCCCTGTCCATTTCCGATATCCCCTGGAACGGCCCCATTTCCGGCGTTTCTGTGGGATTGATCGACGGGGAGTTTGTCATCAACCCCAACGAGGAGCAGCGCAAGGTCTCCCAGATGGCCGTGACCGTGGCCTCTACCTCGGAGCGCATCGCCATGATCGAGGCCGGTGCCAACGAGGTCTCCGACGAGGATATGTACAACGGCATTATGGCCGGCCACGAGGCAAACCAGAAGATCATCGAGTTCATCAAGGGCATCCAGGCGGAGATCGGCAAAGAGAAATTCGATTACCCGTCCAACAAGCCGGAGCCTGAAATGTTCGAGGCCATCAGAGCTTTTGCCGAGGACGATGTGCGGGCCGCTATGGACACCGACGACAAGAACGTGCGGGATGCCCGCCTGAAGCCCGTATATGAGAAAGTGCATGAAAAGTTCGACGAGATCTACCCCGACCAGGAGGCCAAGATTGAGGAGTGCATGTACCTGACACAGAAGTACGTGGTGCGCCGCTGGCTGCTAGATGAGCAGAAGCGTGTGGACGGCCGCGGCATGGACGAGATGCGTCCCCTGGCCGCCGAGGTAGATCTTTTGCCCCGGGTGCACGGCTC
>CAZYLJ010000050.1:0-10357 GCA_964648555.1 uncultured Acutalibacter sp. | reverse complement strand
CACCTACACCAAGCGGTCCAACCCCGCTCCCGCCTCCGGCGTCCTGGTGTCCTATGACACCCAGGGCTACGGCAAGCCCGACCTGGAGAGCGAGAACACGGACAGCGACGGCAAGCTGACCGCCGTGCCCGGCGTGACCACCGTGAAGGGCGCTTACTTCTGCGGCTGGACGCTGAAGAAGGGCAACGCGCAAACCATGTACGATCCCGAGAATCCCGACGCGCTGGCCTTTGAAGAGGATACAACTCTTTACGCACTGATTAAGGGGTACTTAAGCGGCGACGGCGCCGGCCACGCGATGCCCGCCGACAAGATCACCAAGGAGCAGATGGCTACCATGCTGGTCATCGCCTCCAGCGTGTACGACGTGAACGCCGACTACGGCACTCCCACCTTCGGCGATGTGGACAACAGCTGGGCGACCAAGTTTATCGCCCGCGCAGAGGCTCTGGGCTTCATCAGCGGCTATGATGGCGCGTTCGAGCCCAAGAAGGAGATCACCCGCAATGAGGCCGCCAGAATGATTGCTGACGCCTTCGGCGTGGAGATCGATCCCGACGAGACCACCGATGTTGTCTCCGACTTTGACGAAGTTCCCACCTGGGCGAAGAAGTACGTGGCAGCCCTGTGCAACCGCGGGGTCATCCAGGGCCGTGGCGACGGCCAGTGGCACGGCGAAGATACCATCCGCCGCGATGAGGCCGCTGTGATGATCAACGTCTTCCTCGGCATGACCGCTGAGAAGGCCGCGGCCATCAGCGCAGACGAGACCCTGAACACCAAGTTCACCGATCTCACTGCCGGCGATTGGAACTACGCACCTGTAGTATTCGCCTCCCTCAGCGCCCCTGCTGAGCTGTACTCCTACGAGTACACCATGCCCGAAAAAATCGTCACCGTGACCAACACCGAAGAATAAAATAAGCTCCGCTCCACGGGCCCATGCGAAAGCATGGGCCCTTTTTTTGTAGCTATAAGGCCGCCCTTGCTTTTTCCCCGGCAAATTGGTACAATAGGCAGAGAATGAGAAGGTGAAACGATGGACAAAAGCAAGATTCGCAATTTCTGTATCGTGGCGCACATCGACCACGGCAAAAGCACCCTGGCCGACCGCATTTTGGAGCTGACGAAGGCGGTGCCTCTGCGGGAGATGGAGGATCAGCTGCTGGATAATATGGAGTTGGAGCGGGAGCGGGGCATTACCATCAAGGCCCACGCCGTCACTCTGGTGTACACCGCTGCGGATGGCCAGGATTATATTTTCAATCTGATCGACACTCCCGGCCACGTGGACTTCAACTATGAGGTTTCCCGCTCCCTTGCCGCCTGTGAGGGCGCTGTGCTTGTGGTAGACGCCTCCCAGGGCATCGAGGCGCAGACGCTGGCCAATACCTACCTTGCCGTAGACGCCGGGCTGGAGATCATGCCGGTCATCAATAAGATAGATCTGCCCAGCGCCGACCCGGACCGTGTTTGCCGCGAGATTGAAAACGTCATCGGCGTGCCCGCGATGGACGCGCCGCGCATTTCCGCCAAGACCGGCCAGAATGTGGAAGAGGTGCTGGAACGCATCGTCACCGATATCCCGGCCCCACAGGGTGACGAGAACGCTCCCCTGAAAGCGCTGGTGTTCGATTCCTATTACGATCCCTACCGGGGCGTTATCGTCTATGTCCGCGTGAAGGAGGGGACGCTGAAGACCGGAGACACCATCCGCATGATGGCCACCGGCGGAGAGTTTTCCGTGGTGGAATGTGGATTTATGCGCGCCACTGCTCTGGAGCCTGCCGACGCCCTGTATGCCGGCGAGGTAGGCTATATCGCCGCGTCCATCAAAGACGTGGCCCAGGCCCGTGTCGGCGATACCGTCACTCTGGCCGAGCGTCCCGCCGCCGAGCCCCTGGAGGGCTACCGGGCAGTGCAGCCAATGGTGTTTTGCGGCGTTTACCCGGCGGATGGCGCTCACTACACCGACCTGCGGGACGCTCTGGAAAAATTGAAGCTGAACGATGCTTCTCTTTCCTTTGAGCCGGAGACCTCTGCCGCCCTGGGATTTGGTTTTCGCTGCGGCTTTTTGGGCCTCCTGCATATGGAGATCATCCAGGAGCGGCTGGAACGGGAATACAACCTTGATCTCATCACGACCGCTCCCAGTGTGGTGTACCATATCACTAAAACCGATGGCGAAGAGATCAGCATTGACAATCCCACCAATTATCCTGACCCCGCCGCGATCCAAAGCGCGGAGGAGCCCATTGCAAACGCCCATATTTACTCCCCCTCGGAGTACGTGGGCAACATTATGGACCTGTGCCAGGAGCGCCGGGGGGTGTTCAAGGATATGAACTATATCGACACCGACCGGGTGGACATCCACTACGAGCTGCCTTTAAATGAGATCATTTACGACTTTTTTGACGCGCTGAAATCCCGCACCAGGGGCTACGCCTCTTTCGATTACGAGCTGATGGGCTATCGGGAGGCGAAGCTGGTCAAGCTGGATATCATGCTCAACGGAGAGATCGTGGACGCGCTGTCATTTATCCTCCACGCCGACAAGGCCTACCCTCGTGCCCGAAAAATGACGGAAAAGCTGAAAGAGAAGATCCCCCGCCAGCTTTTCGAGGTACCTATTCAGGCCTGCGTGGGTGGGAAGATCATTGCACGGGAGACGGTGAAGGCCCTGCGGAAGGACGTGCTTGCCAAGTGCTACGGCGGCGACATTACCCGGAAGAAGAAGCTGCTGGAAAAGCAGAAGGAAGGCAAGAAACGCATGCGCCAGCTGGGTACGGTAGAGGTGCCCCAGGAGGCTTTTATGGCTGTTTTGAAGCTGGACGACGATTGAGGTTGACTTATGCTGGGAGTTTATGTGCACATTCCTTTTTGCGACAACAAGTGCCCTTACTGCGATTTTTATTCCCAGTGGGGGGACGAGGAGCTGAAGGACCGCTATGTGGAGGCGCTGAAAGGCGCGATCGCTGATTTTTACAGAGCCAACGGTCGAAAGGCTGCGGAAACCGTTTACTTCGGCGGCGGCACGCCCAGCACGCTGGGCGCCCAGCGCCTGTCGGCGCTGCTCCGGCAAATAGAAGCGTCCTTCTATTTGCCGCCCGCCGCCGAGATCACCCTGGAAGTGAACCCCACGGGTGTGGATGCCGAATTCTTTCAAGAGGTCCGCACGGCCGGATTCAACCGGCTCTCTATGGGAATCCAGTCCGCCAATGAGGGGGAGCTGCGCTTTCTCGGGAGAAAGCACTCGGCAAAGGATGCGGCAAGCGCTGTGGAAAACGCCAGGAAAGCCGGGTTCCAAAATATTTCCCTGGATCTGATGCTGGGCTTGCCGGGCGGCAGTAAGGAAAAGCTGCTGCGCTCCGTCCAATTCTGCGCCGACCTGCAAATAGAGCACATCTCCGCTTATATCTTAAAAATCGAGCCCAATACGCCCTTTGGCCGGCAAAATGTCAAATTGCCGGAGGATGACAGCGTGGCCGACCAGTACCTCTTCTGCGTGGAGAAGCTGGAAAAGCGGGGCTACCATCAGTATGAAATCAGCAATTTTGCCCGACCGGGCTTTGAAAGCCGCCATAACCTCATTTACTGGCACGACGAGGAATACCTTGGCTTTGGGCCGGGAGCCCATTCCTTCTTTGGGGGCAGACGTTTTTTCTATCCACGGGATCTGATGGGGTTTCTCGCCGGAAATGTCCCCGTGCAGGATGGCGAGGGCGGCGGCTTTGAGGAATATGCCATGCTGAACCTTCGCCTTGCCGAGGGCTTGACCCGTGAGCGGTGTCAAAAAAGGTTTGGCGAGCTGGGGATACAGGAATTTGAGCGGGTATTAGAAAAAGCAAAAAAATTCCCACCCCAGTTGGTCAGGGCAGGCAGTGAAAAAATTTCCTTTACATCGGAGGGTTTTCTGGTTTCTAACGCGCTTTTGGCGGAGCTTTTGATGGAGGAGTAAAAATCTCCTGATGGCACCGGGCATAGTGGAACAGACACTGCTGAGTAAGGCCGGCGTCCGCTCCAAAATCTCCCGGAGAAAGACCGGGCAGCAGCTGGGCCATGACCCGCTTCATCCACACGTCCATGGGAAAGCACTCCATCTTGTGAAAGCCGTAGAGCAGGACGCACTCCGCCACCTTGGGCCCCACGCCCAGTATCTTTTTGAGCTCTTCCCGGCCATCGGCCGCCGGGGAGCTCTTTATGGCCTCCAGGTCGATTTGCTTCGCGGCGACCTTTTGCGCTGCGTCTATCAGGTACTTGGCCCGGTAGCCTGCCCTCAGGGGGGCTAAATCCTCTTCCCGCAGGGCGGCCAGCGTCTCCGGCTCGGGGAAAGAGTAAAACGCCGTACCGGGTATCTGCTCGCCGAACAGTCCGCAAAGCTTTTCCAGGATTCCTTTGATGCGGGGGATGTTGTTGTTTTGGGAGATGAGGAAGGAGCACAGGGCCTCCCAGGGGTCCTGCCGCAGGATGCGGATGCCCGGCGCGAATCTCACCGCCTCCCCCAGCACAGGGTGCATGGAGCTGAGGCGCTGCCGCATGGCATCGTAATCTTCGTCCAAGTCGAAATAGTCCCGCCAAAAATCGGTTTCTTCCTGGGGACAGGAAAGAGCCAGAAAATTTCCCTCTCGCTTCAGGTGGAGGAAACGCTTTCCGGCCACGCCTTCCCAGGCGTCCTCTTGAGGGGAAACGCATTTCCAGCGGAAAGCCTGGCCGCAGTCTAAGGTCTGGCCCAGGTCAAACAGGGCGGGGAGAAGCACCGTATCGGTCATCTGTTCTTTTCGTCGGCTTTCTGGCGGTTCTCCGGCTGACGGGAGACAAGCCAGGTGATGGCCCGCTCGATGGCATCCTTGGAGTTGCCCCAGTCGCCGCCGGCGCTGCGGTAGTCGAACATCCGGCAGAAGTGGGTCACATCCCCGGAAAGCTCTGTAAAGTAGGCTTTGGCAAGCCGGGAGGTGTCCGCCTCAAAGGCGGTGTAGTCCTTCTTTGGCAGCTTTTGAGCGGCCTCCAGCACTATGCCGTAGTGGGGAAGGCATATGTACTGCTGTTCGCTGTATAATTTGCGGAAATCCGGGTCTGTCCTCCATAGATTCAGCATGCTGGAAAGCAGATGGGCCGTGTTTTTCTCGATGTTTTCGCAGATGAAGCAGTGCTCCTGACGGCCTTTAGCGGCGGCCACGGCCTTCTTTGCGGAATTCTTCCCTTCAGGAAAGATTTCCTCCCCCGCGTCGTGCAGAAGGCTTTCCAGAATGAGAGCCACAGAAAGCCGGCTGCCCCGGGCCAGAATCTGATTGAAATGCTCGCTGCAGAAGCCCAGACGGTTTGTCTCCACCCGGACGTCCGGCTCCATCATGGCCGCGCCGGTGATGTACGTGGCCATGCGGTCTTCCAGCATGTCTCGCATACGGCAGAAGGGGCAGCCATCCTTTGGCTGAAAAATATCGTTGACGGGAATGGAACAAATATCCTCTCTCATAAGGGCCTCCTGTGGAATAAAAATGCATTATTATTTAAAAGAAAAATGGGCGGCGGAAAGCGGGGCCTCTCCAAAAAGCGGGGTAACGCCCATCTGTTTCGTCTAGTATAACATGATTTCTGGAAAAAGGGTAGCATTTTCTGAAAAGAGAGGGCAGCAAGGTTGGACGTCATGGGTCTGCATGGGAAATACCATGTGGGAAACGGGAGAGATTTACTGTCCGATAAATGGACTTGACACAAAATGCCGGATGGAATGACCGGCCGTTTTCAAGATGTGGTGGGAAGCAAAAGAATAGGCAAAAAAGGGGCAACTTTCTGACATAAAATAAGGGGTTGACATAAAAATTACACCCAGCTTTGAGATTCCACCGTCTAAAACCGCATGGGACAAGGTGTTCTCAACATTTTCCACAGAGTTTTCCACAGCTTTGGATCCCAGATAAATTTCCACTTATGTAAACAAAAGGAACATATGATTTCCTCTCAAAAAGAAAAGCAAAAAATGAATTTTTATACATTTATCTGTCGAGGCTGGAGGAGAAAGGAAGAAAACAGTCGGTCACTTCTCGCATTTTTATTTGAGATTTACGAAACAATGTGGTATAATGGTCGCAAAGCTATGCTTTACAGCCGTTAAAAGGAAAAGCTCGGCCGGAAAGCAAAAGGACGGTGCCGATTTGGACAAGGGGGAAAACAAAGCTTTTGACGTCATTGTGGGGCGCAACGCCGTGATGGAGGCTCTGAGGGCCGGACGGCCCATTGCCGGGCTGTACGTCCAGCGTGGCGGCAGGAGCGGCTCCATGGCGGCTGTGCTCAGCAAGGCCAAGGAGTGCGGCATCCCCATCAAGGAGGCGGACGCGAAAAAGCTGGATCACCTCTGCGGCGGTGGGGCCCATCAGGGCGTGGCGGCCGTGGCGGCGGTGAAGGAGTTTTCCACTCTGGACGATGTTCTTTCTTTGGCAGAGCAGCGGGGAGAGCCCCCCTTTCTCATCGTATGCGATGAGCTGGAGGACCCTCACAACCTGGGCGCGGTCATCCGCAGCGCGGAATGTGCCGGGGCTCACGGGGTGATCATCCCCAAGCGGCGGGGGCCGGGCCTCACCTATGCGGTGGGGAAATCCTCCGCCGGGGCGGTGGAATACCTGCCTGTTGTGCAGGCCCAGAATCTGGCCGCCACCCTGGACGAGCTGAAAAAGCGGGGCCTGTGGGTGTATGCCGCGGATATGGACGGCAGCCCCTGGTGCGAAACGGATTTTACCGGCCCGGTGGCGCTGGTCATAGGCTCGGAGGGCCGGGGCGTCGGCAGGCTCATCAAGGAAAAGTCGGATTTTGTAGTATCACTCCCCATCAAGGGGCATGTAAACTCGCTGAACGCCTCTGTAGCGGCGGGCGTGCTGTGCTACGAGGTGTGCAGGCAGCGGAGCGGCCTGAAGGCATTAAACCCATAAGGAGGGATTCCTATGGCAGAGAAAAAGGGATTTACGCTGGAGGATATTCTGGAAGAGCAGCGGATCCAGCGGGAAACAGGCGGAGCACCGGAGCAGGCCCCCGCCCCCCAGGAGGCGGCAGGCGCGGAAGGAAAGGCGGAGCAGACGGAGCAGTCGGAGGAAAACCGCCCTTCCATGGAGGATACCGCAGACTTGAACGCCTACGCCACGGGCAAATTTCCCGTCCAGCGTCCGGCGGACGAGCCTGTGAAGGAAAAGCCCAAAAAGAAAAAGAAGAAGGGCTTATTTGGCCGGAAAAAGAAGGTACCTGACTTCAACGAGGACGAGGACATGTACTACGGCATCCAGTTAAAGCCCATTGACGAATACCGCAAGGGATACGACCCGGCCACAGGGGAGTTTTCCCTGGGTGGGGACAGCTTTAAAGCGCTGTTCGACGATTCCAAGCAGGCCATCGACGAAGAGGTGGAGCAGAACTTCCAGCGGCTGCAAAAGGAACGCCGCCGCCGTGTGGCGGAAGCGGTGCAGAGCGCCGGGGTGGACGAGGAGCAGATCGCCGACGAATTTGGCGTGGTGGCCCCTATGCCCGTGACGTCCTTTGCCGCCGACCCCTACGCCAAGCAGCACGGCATCGAGGTGGAGGGGGCTTCCTCTGATGTGCCGGAGATCCAGAAGGCCATGCTGGCGACCTCTGCCGACAAGACTATGGAGATCAAGCTGAACGTCTTAAACGACACGGTGGAGCTGCAAAGGGTCAAGGAAATGCCCGCCGTCAGCGAGGAATCCATCAACAAGATATTGGAATCTGTAGAGCCCGGCCAGGAGATCTCTGAGGAAGAGGCACCGGCGGCCCAGCCCGCGCCTGTGGAAGAGGCCGCTCCGGCGCCCCCCGCAGAGGAGGCCTCCCCGGAGACTGCCGCCACCCAGGAGGTGCCCGCGGCTGACAAGGCCGGCATCATCACCAACCGGCCTTTGGGAGAAATCCCCCAGGTGGCCAGCATTTACGAATACCGCTCCCGCAGCATTCCCACCCACGTCATCAATGCGGACGTGCTGCAAAGCGCGCTGCTCTCCGAGTCGGAGGACCTGCGTCAGGCCGCCGAAAAGGAGGAATCGAAGCGCGAGCCTTCTCAGCGGCGGGCCAGGGTGAAAAAGCCCGAAGAGCGCCAAGAGATTGTGGAGGAGCAGGCCGATTTGAGCGAGTCCATCGACGACTACACCGGCCCGGAGGACGCCAAGTCCATTTCCCACGAGCTGCGCGGCGACATGCGTGAGCTGACTATGCGGATGATGATCACCGGCGTGTGCACCCTGCTGCTGGCCCTTGTGAACCTGATCTTTGGCAGCCAGTTCTCCGGCGGCGGGGACGTGGGCTCCATGCCCATCGTTTATGTGGTACTCACCGTGGTCTTCCTGCTGGTGGCCGTTGGCGTGTGCTACCGCACGGTCTTAAACGGCTTGAAAGCCCTGTTCTCCTTTAATGCCAATTCCGACAGTGCCGTGGCCGTGGCCGCCGTGGCCGTGGCTGTACAGACCATCGCCTCAATCTTCTTCCGGGAAGAGCTCATCGACGGCAAGCTGCATCTGTACGCAGTGATCCTATCCGCCCTGCTGTTCGTCAACGCGGCGGGCAAGCTGACCATGATCCGCCGCATCCACAGCAACTTCCGCTTTGTCACCTCAAAAGAGCAGAAATATACCGTGCAGCTTTACGACGACTACAATACCGCCTTGAAGATGGCCAAGGACAAGGTGATGGACAAGCCCGCCATCGCCTACCAGTGCAAGGCCGGCTTCTTAAAGCGTTTTCTGGAGCTTTCTTACGACCCGGACCCCTCTGAGTCCGCGTCCCAGATGCTGGCGCCCATTGGGCTTATCGCCTCTTTGGTGGTGTGCATCGCGTGCCTGCTCATCACCCGCAGCGTGCCCACCGCGTTGAGCGCTCTGGCGGCCGCCTGCTGCGCCTGTGTGGCGGCGGCGAATATGCTTTCCATGAACCTGCCCATCAGCCGCCTGTGCAAGACCGCCCGCCGGGCGGGGGCCATGGTGGTGGGCTATGACGCCGTGGAGCAGCTGGGCAATGCGAACGCCGTGCTGGTGGACGCCGAGGAGCTGTTCCCTCGTGGCACGGTGGTATTAAACGGCATCAAGACCTTTGGCAATCGGGCTGGGGCGGAAAACGCCATCATGGCGGCCTCCGCGCTGATGAAGGAGATCGGCGGGCCCCTGACCGGCGTGTTCGACCAGGTCATCAGCGAGAATGAAGACGCCCTGCCAGAGGTGGAGAGCTTCACCTACGAGGACGAGGGCGGCATCGTTGGCCGGGTGGACGGGCAGGATATTTACATCGGCAACCGTGCGCTGCTCATCAACCACCGCATCGAGGTGCCCGCCAGGGAGGATGAATCCCAGTTCTCTACCGGCGGCAAGGTGGTGGTCTACATTGCCGTGGATACGGCTGTGGCTGCCATGCTGGTGCTGACCTACTCGGCAGACCGCCGGAGAAAGAACGAGATGCAGCGGCTGGAAAACAGCGGCATCAGTGTGCTCATTCACACCACGGACCCCAATGTGACGGCCCAGAGCGTTTCCCGGCTGTTTGGGGTGGACGCGGCTTCCATCGGTGTGCTGGACGGCAGCCTGGGCGAGACTGCCCGGAAGCTCTGTGAGGAAAGGATCCCCCGTGCAGACGCGGTGGTTGCCACAAAGGGCCGCATGGAATCCATGATGAGCGTGGTCTCAGCCTGCGTGGAGGAAAAGCGCACCGCCGGTATCGTGGTGGCCATCCAGAACGCGGCCGTTATCCTAGGCTTTGTGCTGGTGGCGTTCATGGCCTGCTTCGACGGCATGCGCCAGCTCACCTCTTTTGTGCTGTTCCTGTTTGAGACCTTCTGGTTCCTGGTGCTCCTCGTTATTCCCAAGCTGCGGAAATAGAAAGCTGCATATGGAAGAAATTTGAAAACAACAGTCAAACATAAACT
Source organism: uncultured Acutalibacter sp. (assembly GCA_964648555.1). Taxonomy (GTDB): domain Bacteria; phylum Bacillota; class Clostridia; order Oscillospirales; family Acutalibacteraceae; genus Acutalibacter. Next base: position 450 of record CAZYLJ010000050.1, on the reverse strand, counting down.
TTTATGGGCGTTGCAAAGGCAAAAATCAGCGTGAAAGGCAGAAATGCTTTCCACGCTGGCTTTTTATGCTGAAATCTAATTCGCACATTCCCCAAGAAGAATTCTCTGTTCATAAAAGCACCTCCACATACTTCCTGGCTGTACTGGCGATTTTCTTTTTTTGCATAGCTGTTTAGCTTATTAAGGTCTTTTCTTGAATCAGCCGCATACATTTTCAGCGCGGCGAGAAAAGTTTCCCTTCTTACTTCATTTCCAAATTGTATAGGTATTGACCAACATATGTTCTGTGAGATATAATAAAAATACCTTTCGGAGAATTACAACTGGATATTGATTTACACAGATTTTGAAGGACGGCGCAAGCCGACAACGCAGCATGTATGCAAAAGCTCTTATCCCCTACATCATTACTTCCTTATCTGGCTGTGAAAAAAGCGTCCCGCCTTTTGT
>CAZYLJ010000049.1:0-10421 GCA_964648555.1 uncultured Acutalibacter sp. | reverse complement strand
CAGCTTAAATGATCCGACCATCCGGAGCGGAGGGGAGAATATGAAAAAGCGGGAAAACACAGCTTTGCGGGCACTGATGCTGGCGGCCTGCCTTTTTCTGTACGGTTGCTTTTCCGGCTGCTCCTCTTTCCCTGCCTTTGACGCCAAGACCCTGATGGCCCCGCCCAAGGCTAACGAGGATCAGCAGGCGATCTACAAGCTTTTGCAGGGCACCCGTCAGGACGTGACCTTCATTTATCCCAAAAGCGGGCAGTACCGCTCCGCCATCATCATGGAGGACTTTACCGGCAACGGCACAGAGGATGCCATCGGCTTTTACGCCCTGGAGGATGGCGGCGGCGTGGAGGTGCAGTTTCTGACAAAGGAGCAGGGCGTGTGGCGCACGGCTTCCACTTTCCGCAACACGGCCTTGCAGGTGGACAGGGTCTGTCTGGGGGATCTGACCGGCCAAGGCGTCAACAGCGTGCTCATCGGCTGGGGCAGCGCCGCCGGCGCAACGGGGCGCACTGCCTCTGTCAACGCCTATATCTGGAACGGCACGGAAATGACCGAATACCCCCTGGGGGTTTACGGCGAGATGGCCCTTTCTGACTTAAACGGCGATGGCATAAGCGAAGTGTTTACCGTGGATAAATTCGTTCCGGCGGAAAACGAGGGCGAGGAGTCCTCCCCCGCCCAGGCCAGGGTGTTTGCCTGGCAGGACGGCACTATGGCGGAAGCTTACACAGCCGATGCGGACAATTCCATCACCAGCTATTCCGCTGCGGCCTCCGGCAGGCTGAGCGCCACCCTGCCGGGCGTTGTGCTGGACGGCGTGAAAGCCGACGGCAGCCTGACAACCCAGGTTTTTTATTTGCAGGATGGCACGCTCATCAACGCCCCGGCGGGCGTCAATACGGAGGCCTACGTCAATCCCTTTGCCCGGCCGGCCTCTGCGGCGTTCCTTTCCCGGGATATCAACGGCGACGGCTATCTGGAGATCCCCAAGGTGACACAGCTGCCCTGCATCCCCGCAGACGTGGTCCCGGACTCCACCAGCTATCTGGTGGAGTGGACGGCCTTCCGCACCGTGTCAGAGGGACGGCTGGCCGCCGCAGCGCTGATGAACTCCGTTGAGGGCTACTGGTTCCGGTTGCCATCCGTTTTAAAGGGGCACATCACCTCCTCTAACGACAGCTCCCACCGCATCGTCACCTACACCGGGGTCATCACCGAGGAGGAGACCGGAGAGCAGCTTTTGGGCCCGGCACTGTTTTCCATCCGGGCTTTCACCCGTTCCGCTTGGGAAAGCCGGGGCGCAGTGGTGGGTTATGAGCCCCTGGCCTCACAGAACGACACCGTTTACGGTATTCTTGTCCATACCGACAGCACAGACATGCTGTCCTATATCCAGCAGATTAAAGACTCTTTCCAGCTTTTGGGAGAATAAGGAGGACACGGTATGAAACGCATTTTGGTAGCCGAGGACGAACAGAACATCCGGGAGTTTGTGGTCATCAACCTGAAACGGGCCGGGTATGAGACCGTGGAGGCCGAAACCGGCGACCAGGCTCTGGACCTGTACCGCAAGGCCGACGGAAAATTTGACGTGGCCGTGCTGGACATCATGATGCCCGGCGCTCACGACGGTCTGGCGGTATGCAAGGAGCTGCGCCGCTGGAACAGCTCCATCGGCATCATCCTTCTCACTGCCAGCACCCAGGAGATGGACAAGGTCAGCGGCCTGATGATGGGCGCGGACGACTATGTGACAAAGCCCTTCTCCCCCTCTGAGCTGGTGGCGAGGGTGGACGCGGTTTACCGCCGGGTGGCCCTGACCGCCAAAAGCCAAACGGACGGCGGCCAGGATGAAATGCGTTCCGGCGACTTTGTGCTGAACCTGCGCAATCGCACCCTGCAAAAGGGCGACAAGCCCATCGAGCTCACCCAGGTGGAGTTCCAGATCATGGAGTATTTCTGCTCCAATCCCGGCATTGCCCTGCCCAGGGGCGACATCTTAAAGCACGTCTGGGGCTCCGGTTATGTGGGGGAGGAAAAGATCGTGGACGTGAACATCCGCCGCCTGCGCATGAAGGTGGAGGAAGAACCCTCCCACCCCAATCACATCGTTACCGTGTGGGGACTGGGCTACCGCTGGGAAGTGTAAAATTTAGCTTTTAGCTGTTAGCTGCTAGAAAGGGCATTTTTCCTATGAGGACGCCAAAGGAAGAAAAAGGAAGAAAAAAGAGCATTTCCCGCCGGTGGTTCATCAACACCATCGGCGTGGTACTGCTTGTGCTGGCGGTCTCTATCGCCACACTGTCCTTTATGGTGCAAAATTCCACCTATGGCGTGATCGAACAGACTCTGACCGGCCGCATGGACGAGCTTTTAAACTGGCTCTCTGCGGGCTCCGCCACCCTGACCGCCTCAGAGTTCAACGCCATAACCAGAGACTACATTGAAAGCTTCCCCGACAAAAACGACATGGAGATTATGGCCCTGAACAGAAGCGGCAAGGTGTTCACCACCTCCACCGGGTTCGAGCCGGACCAGGACCAGCAGATGCCCGATTACGAGCTGGCGCTGCAAAGCTCGGAAAGCTCGGGCAAATGGGTGGGAAAGCTGAACACCGGCGAAAAGGTCATGGCCATCACCCGTGTGGTCAGGGACGAAAACGGCGGTTTGACCGGCTCTGTGCGGTATCTGGTCTCTCTGGAGCGGGCCGATGAGCAGATCATGCGGATCCTGCTGCTTTTGATTGTGGCCGGCTTCTTTATCATGCTGCTCATCCTTCTTTCCGGCATCTATTTCATCCGTTCCATTCTGGTGCCCGTCCGGCAGGTGAACGCCGTGGCGGAAAAGATAGCCCGGGGCGATCTGGACGTGCGCATCGAAAAGAAAAAGAACGACGAGCTGGGCCAGCTCTGCGATTCTATAAACGACATGGCCTCTGAGCTTTCCGCGGCGGAACGCATGAAAAACGACTTCATCTCCTCTGTCTCCCACGAACTGCGCACCCCGCTGACGGCCATCAAGGGCTGGGCGGAGACACTGCAGGATGGCGCGGACAAGGAAACGGCGGAAAAGGGCATGGCCGTTATCAGCAGGGAATCGGACCGGCTCTCCGGTCTGGTGGAGGAGCTTTTGGACTTCTCCCGCCTGCAAAGCGGTCGAATGCGCCTGACGGTTTCCCGGGTGGACATTCTGGCCGAGCTGGACGAAGCGGTGTTCCTCTTTACCGACCGGGCCAGGACGGAGGGCAAAAAGCTGCTGTATGAGGAAAACGCTGTGCTTTCCCCTGTCTACGGGGACCCGGACAGGCTGCGGCAGGTGTTCGTCAGTATTCTTGACAACGCCCTGAAATACACGGACTCCGGCGGTGAGATCACGGTTTCCTCAAAGGAGGACGAAAACCGGGTCCTGGTCACCATCAGCGACACGGGCTGCGGCATCCCGCCGGAGCACCTGCCCAATGTGAAAAAGAAGTTCTACAAGGCAAATCAGCTGGTTCGCGGCTCCGGCATCGGTCTGGCGGTGGCGGACGAGATTGTGACATTGCACGGCGGCACTCTCACTGTGGAAAGCCAGGTGGGGGTCGGCACCGACGTTACGCTGTCCCTGCCCTCCTGCGCTGCACTGGAAAACGACCCCGCGCTCTGCAAGACGCCGGAAATACAAAAACTTTTACAGGAGAAGGGAAAATAAGCTATGAGTAAAAAGATCACCACCATTGGCGGACAGGCCCTGATGGAGGGCATCATGATGGTCGGCCCCTTCCGCACCGTGGCTGCCTTTTGCAACAGCAAGGGGGAAATCTCCACCGAGGAGATCGACATGCCCCGCCTGACAAAAAAATATCCCCTTCTGGGGAAGCCCTTTATCCGGGGCATTTTCGCCCTTATCGACTCCTTTCGCTTGGGGTACAAGGCCCTTTCTCTTTCGGCGGATAAGATCACCGATGAAATGGGAGAGGAAGAACTCTCCGGACTGGACAAGTGGCTGGATGAGCATTTGGGAGAAAAGATGACAGGTATCATCATGGGTGTGGCCTCTGTGCTGGGGGTGGCGCTGGCCATCCTGCTGTTCTTTTTCCTTCCCACCTTCCTGTTCAACCTGTTGCAGGGCGTCATCCCCGTGGACATCTCCGGCTGGCGCTCCCCCTTTGAGGGCGTGCTGCGCATCTCCATTTTTGTGGCGTACATCCTGCTGGTCTCCCTAATGCCGGACATCAAGCGCACCTTCCAGTATCATGGGGCTGAACACAAGACCATCTTCTGCTATGAAAACGATCTGCCCCTTACTGTGGAAAACGTGCGCAAGCAGGGCAGGTTCCATCCCCGGTGCGGCACCAGCTTCCTCATCCTCATGCTGCTCATCGGCGTGATCGTGGGCTTCTTCATCCCCTTCTCCAACCCCTTCCTCCGCACCGCTGCCAAGCTTTTGTGCATCCCCATCATCATGAACATCGGCTATGAACTGCAAAAGGCCTGCGCCAAGCACGACAACCTGCTGTCCAAAATAATCACCGCGCCAGGCCTGTGGATGCAGCGCATCACCGTAAAGGAACCCGACGACAAGATGATCGAGGCGGCTATCGCCGCCATGAACGCCGTCATCCCCGAAAACGGCGAGGATCTGATTCAATGACCTATCGGGTTCTTTACCTGCTGGCAAAAAACAGGCTGACAGAGGCCGGCGTCGACTTCCCCAGTCAGGACGCCATTTCCCTGCTTTCCTGGTGCTTTGGCCTGGACCGGCCGGGGCTGGCCGTCCACGGGGAGGAAACCCCCGATAAGGCGGTCGAGGCGCGCTTTCTTTCCGCTGTGAAGGAGCGTGCCGCCCGCCGTCCCTTGCAATACATTCTTGGTGAGTGGGAGTTCATGGGCCTGTCCCTTTCCGTTGGCGAGGGGGTGTTGATCCCCCGGGAGGACACAGCCGTATTGGTGGAAACTGCGGCCCGCCGCCTGAAAGCTTTGGGCCCGGGGCCCTTCTCCGGCCTTGACCTGTGCGCGGGCACCGGGGCGGCAGCTTTGGGGCTGTGCTCCCTTCTGCCGGAAACGGCCATTACCTGCCTGGAGCTTTCCGAGGAGGCCTTCCCCTATCTCACAAAAAACCTGGCGGCCTATCCCCAATACAAAATAAGGCCCCTGCGGGGAGATGTGCTGAAGCCGGAAACGGCAGCTTCCTTCCCTGCGGGAAGCCTGGATTTCGTCATCTCCAACCCGCCCTATGTCAAGACGGAGGAGATCCCCACTTTGCAGCCGGAAGTGCAAAAAGAGCCTGTTCCGGCCCTGGACGGTGGGCAGGATGGGCTTGTCTTTTATCGTGCGATCTTTTCTCACTGGGCGCCGCTTCTGCGCCCCCATGGCCTGCTGGCCGTGGAGATCGGCGAGGGACAGGGTAGGGCGGTAAAAGAGCTGTTCTGCTCAAGCGGCTTCACCCAGGTAGAAACTGCAAAAGATCTTGCCGGCCTTGACCGCTGCGTCTGCGGCGTGAAAGGGTAATTGTCAGCTGTCCTCCCAGCTCTTTATCATCAGGTCAAGTATTTTGGCGGCATCAGCGCGCCGCTGGGGAGTCAGGCCGTTCAGCCGGACAGCGATGGGGTCGTCGCCCTCGCCCAGCCGCCCCCGTAGCAAATAGTCCAGGGAGCAGCCCAACAGCTCGCAGGCGGCGATCAGCACATCGATGGAGCCCAGCTTTTCCCCCCGTTCCAGCATCTGATAATACCGCAGGCTGATGTTCAGCCGCTCGGCGGTTTCCTCCTGGGTCAACCCCTTTTGGGCGCGCAGGGCCCGCAGCCTCTCCCCGCACAACAGCTTGTCTCTCTTTTCCACAGTTCCTGCCTCCCCTTTTTACAGGTGCTCCCAAAGTCGAGAGGACTACCAGTAGTTCATATTTTACAACTTGTAGTGCGTCTAATTTACGATATATTAGTTGACTTTACGAACTTTTAGTGGTACACTTTACCCAGGATAAAATTGGAAGGGAGAGTGCAGCATGGAGCAGGACGCGCTTTTTCAAGCCCTGGACAATTCTTACCGCCGGGGCATTTTGCGGCTTTTACAGGGCGGTGAGCTCAGCGCCGGCGAGATCGCCAACCGCTTTGACGTTTCTCAGCCCTCCATCTCCCGCCATCTGGATGTATTGAAGCGGGCCAGGCTCATCACCGCCCGCCGGGACGCCAACCAGATCATTTACTCCCTGAACCAGCCGGCCATGGCCCAGGCCGCCAGCTGCCTGTCCGAGCTTTTTTCAGCAGTCTCTTGACTTTTTCCTCCTATATAGTATAATTGAGTATGACTTTTATAACTAGTCATACTTTTCTTACTTTGGGAGGCTTTTTCATGCTGCAAATGCCAAAAGGAAAATTCATCTCTACCGTGCGGGTGGGGGAAAAGGGCCAGATCGTCATCCCAAAAGGGGCAAGGGACATGTTCCACATCCGGCCGGGCGACGTGCTTCTCCTCATGGCCGACGAGAAACAGGGCATCGCCATCGTGCCCAACGACCAGTACCTGGATTTTGCCAACATCGTGGTGAATGCCCAGAAAGCAAAGCCCGAGGAGGAGGACAAATCGTGAGCATACTGGCTGTGGAAAACCTGACCAAGCGCTACCCGGCCTTCACCCTGAACAGCGTGGGCTTTTCCGTGGAGGAAGGCTCCATCATGGGCTTTATCGGCCGCAACGGCGCAGGAAAATCCACCACCCTGAACTGTCTTTTGGATCTTGTTCACCCGGACGACGGGAAGATCACCTTTTTTGGCATGGAGTTTCAAAAGAACCAGTGGGAAGTAAAGCAGCAGCTGGGCTTCGTCTCCGGCGGCGTGGATTTTTACCCCCGCAAAAAGCTGAAGGCCATTACCGCCGTGACCCGTCGATTTTACCGGGATTGGGACGAGGGCGGCTACCGGCGGTATCTGTCCCTTTTCCAGCTGTCGGAGGAAAAGACACCAACGGAGCTTTCCGCCGGCATGAAGGTGAAATATGCGCTGGCGCTGGCACTGTCCCATAAGGCAAAACTCCTGCTTCTGGACGAGCCCACCAGCGGCCTGGATCCGGTCTCCCGGGAGGAGCTGCTGGATATCTTTCTGGAGCTGGCGCGGCGGGAAAACGTGTCCATCCTGTTTTCCACCCACATCACGTCAGACCTGGAAAAGTGCGCTGATTTCATCACCTATATTCGGGAGGGGACCGTTCCCTACTCCGGGCCCATCAAGGAGTTTCAAAGCAGATACCAGCTGGCCCGATTTTCAGAGGAGCCCTCTCCCTCCGTAAAAGAAGCTCTCATCGGCCTAAAGCGGGAGAAAGAGGGATGGTCGGCGCTGTGTAAAATTCAAAGTGCCCCGGCGGAAGGGGCGGAAATTTCCGCTCCCACTCTGGACGACATCATGGTACATCTGGAGCACCGGGAGCTTTTCACAGAGGGAGGCGAGCCACAATGAAAAACCTGCTAAATAAGGAGTTCCGACTGGCCTCTCACCCGGCGGCGTTTCTTTTCCTGGGCCTGGCCGCCATGATGTGCATCCCCAATTACCCCTTGACCGTCACCTTTTTCTATCCCTGCCTGGGGGCGTTCTTCATCTGCCTGACCGGCCGGGAGAACCGGGACATTTTCTACTCCATGCTGCTGCCGGTGGAAAAAACCAAACTGGTTTGGGCGCGGGTGCTGATGGTGTGTATTTTGCAGCTTTCTCAGGTGGTGCTGTGCGTACCGTTCCTTTTCCTGCGTTCGCTCTATCCCCCAGTGGGCAACGTGGTGGGCCTGGACGCCAACCTGGCCCTGCTGGGCTTCGGGCTGGCACAGATGGGCCTGTTCAATCTGGTGTTTTTCCCGCTGTACTATAAAAATCCCAGCAGGGTGGGCGTGCCATTCCTTGTTGGCAGCGCGGCGGTGCTCCTGTGGGCCTGCCTCAGCGAATCGCTTCCCCACTTTGTGCCCTTTGTCCGGGATCAGCTGGACACCAGCCTGTTTGAGTTCCTGCCGGAAAAGGTGGCTGTCTTTCTGATTGGCCTTGGGCTGTTCACCGGGCTTTCCCTTTTGAGCGGCTTTTGCGGCGCCAGGCGTTTTGAAAGGCTGGACATACAGTAAAAAGCAAGCCCCCATTGCAATTTTGCACCGGGGGCTTTTCTAACTTCTGACAGCTATATTCTAACGACTTTATTCGCACTGGGCCTTGAACTCGGTCCAAATCTTTTCATGCGTCTCCAAGGCTTCGGCGGAGACGTTTTCGATCATCTCCATACCGTCCTTGTCAAGGCTCTCCGGCAGGGTAAGAAAATCCCGATATTCCTCGGAGATGAGAGCATCAGCATCCTTGTTGGTGCAGTAGTAGCCCAGGTACTCAAAGCACTGGGCGGAAATCTCCGGCCGCAGGATATAATCCATGAACTGATAGGCGGCCTCGGCGTTGGGGGCCTTGGAGGGGATAAACATGGCCTGGATGCCGAAGCCGATGCCCTCCTTGGGGAACACCACCTGCAGATCGGGGTTTGCCATTTTTGCGTTGGTGACCTGGTTCGTGTACATCACCGCGGCGGAAATTTCCCCGGAAAGCAGGTCTTCCTCCAGTCTGTCATCTTTGATGAGCCGGATGTTGGGGGCAAGCTCCAACAGCTTTTCACCGGCGGCCTCGATCTTGGAAATGTCCTCGGTATTGTAGCTTTCGCCCAGAACCTTCAGGGCCATGCCGTCGATGACCCGGTAGCTGTCGATAATGCCCACACTGTCGGTGAGTGAGCTGTCCCACAGATCTGCATAGCCGGTAATCTCCTTCCCCGTAAGGGCCGGGTCATAGACGATGGTCTGCACGCCGGAGCCATAGGGCACGGTGTACTCGTCCTGGGGATCGAAGAACTGGCCCTGGTAGACAGGGTTGATGCTCTTGTAATTTGTGAGCTTCTCCGTGTCCAGCTTTTGGGCCAGGCCCTCCTCTATGACAGTCTCGATGATGTAGTCGTCCGCTATGATCACATCGTAGTCGCCGCCGTCCGCCGCCTGAAGCTTCGTCAGCATGGTCTCATCATAGTCGAAGTTGGCGTAATTCACCTTCACGCCGGTCTCCTCGGTGAAGCCGTCCAGCACCTCCTGGGGGAACATGGCCTCCCAGGTGAACAGGGTGAGGCTGTCGGTCTTCTCATTTCCTCCACCGCCGCAGGCAGAGCAGCACAGCAACAGCAAGGCGGCGGTCAGCAGAACAGAAATCAGCTTTTTCATTGAAAATCTTCCTTTCCTCTCATTTTCTTTTTAGGCCGGCCGATGAGGCCCGCCAGGCCGCACAATAAGATAGTGCACAGAAACAGCAGGGTGCATAGGGCGTTGATCTTGGGGGTGACGCCCGTTTTCAGCTGGGTGTAAATTTTGATGGGCAGCGTGTTCACGTCCACCCCGGTGACAAAGATGCTGATGATCACGTCGTCGATGCTCATGGCAAAGGACAGCAGCATACCGGAGGCCACCGCCGGGAGGATCAGCGGCAGGGTGATGTCGAAAAATGCCCGGACCGGGGATGCCCCCAGGTCGAGGGCGGCCTCCCGCAGGCTTTGATCCATCCCCACCAGCCTTGCCTTTACCAGCATGAACACATAGGGGATGCAGAAGGCCGTGTGGGCGATGACCAGGGTGATCATGCCAAAGGGCAGGCCCAGCAGGGAGAAAAACACCATGAACACCATGCCTAGGATGATCTCCGGGATCATGATGGGCAGGGTGGAAATGTATTCCACCGAGCCCTTTCCGGGAAAGCTCACCCGGCTCATGCCGTAGGCCCCCAGGGTGCCGATAACCCCGGCGCACAGGCTGCTCAGCACCCCAAGCACCACCGTATTCCTCAGGGCCTCAAATAATGCCCTGTCCCGGAACAGCTCCTGATACCATTTGAGGGAAAAGCCCTCCCATCCGGTACTGAGCTTGCTTTCGTTAAAGGAATACACGATCACCAGCAGGATGGGGACGTACATCAAAAGCAGGAGTACGCCCAAGTAGACTTTAGAGAGTGTGTTTGCTTTCCTCATTCCAGTCCCTCCAGATCTTTCGCGCCGGTCAGCTTCCGATACAGGAACAACAGCAGGCTGGTCAACAGCAGCAGCACCACGGAAAGAGCCGCAGCAAAGGGCCAGTTGCGGGTCTTCATCAGCTGCTCCTGGATGAGACTGCCCACCAGCACCACCTTGTTCCCGCCCAGAATGTCCGCTACAAAGAACAGCCCCATGCTGGGCACGAAGGTTAGAATCACGCCGGAAAGCAGCCCCGGCAGCGTCAGCTTTAGAGAGACGGTCAAAAAGGCCTTCATGGGGGTGGCGCCCAGATCCCGGGCAGCCTCCACCAAGGAGAAATCCAGCTTTTCCGCGCTGGAATACACGGCAAAGATCATAAAGGGCAGCAAAGCGTACACCATGCCCACCACCACTGCGGGATAGGTGTACAAAAGCTTCAGGGGC
>CAZYLJ010000048.1:4980-10628 GCA_964648555.1 uncultured Acutalibacter sp. | reverse complement strand
ATTGGAAGGAATAAGGAAATGGAAAGAGGAAGGAAACGGAAAAAGGGACTTTTGCGGCGTTTTTTGCCCTACTTTAAGCATTACAGGGCCGTGCTCATTTTTGATTTGTTCTGCGCGGCCATGACCACCGTGTGCGAGCTGGTGCTGCCCATGCTGGTGCGGTATGTGACCAATATGGGCATCAACGACCTGGCCTCGCTGACGGTGGCCATGGTTTTGAAGATCGGGGCCCTGTACCTGTTCCTGCGCGTTGTCGATGCTGCCGCGGATTTTTTTCGGGCCTCCGTCGGGCACATCATGGGCTCGCGGATCGAGACGGAGATGCGCTCCGACCTGTTTGCGCATCTGCAAAAGCTTTCTTTCAACTATTTTGACAACACCAAGGTGGGGCAGATCATGTCCCGCATCACCTCCGACCTGTTCGACGTGACGGAATTCGCCCACCACGGCCCGGAGGAAATTTTCATCGCGGGCACCAAGATCATCGGCTCCTTTATCATCCTGTGCGGTTTAAACCCCGCGCTGACCCTCATCGCCTTTTCGGTGGTGCCGCTGATGGCGGCGGCCGCCGCCTTCTACAATCTGAAGCTGCGCGAGCAGTTCCGGCGGCAGCGGGTGCAGATTGGTGAGATCAACTCCCAGGTGGAGGATAGCCTTCTGGGGGTGCGGGTGGTCAAATCCTTTGCCAACGAGGACGTGGAGACGGAAAAATTTGAGAAGGGCAACAGGATCTTCCTGGACATCAAGCGGAAATATTACCTCTATATGGGCGGCTTCGACGCCTCGAACCGCATGTTCGACGGCCTGATGAACCTGCTGGTGCTGGTGGTCGGCGCCCTTTTTATGATCAACGGCTCCATCCAGCCCGCCGACCTGGTGGCCTATATGATGTACGTGGGCACGCTGATCGCCTCCATCCGGCAGCTGGTGCAGTTTGCCGAGCAGTTCCAGCGGGGCATGACGGGCATCGAGCGCTTCTTCCAGATCATGGACGCGGATGTGGACATCTTCGATGAGGAGGGTGCGCAGGAGATGTCGATCGACCGGGGCGACGTGACCTTTGAAAATGTTGGCTTTGCCTATTCCGACGACGGCAAGCAGGTGCTTTCCCACATCAACCTGAGCGTCGGGGCCGGGGAAAACGTGGCCCTGGTTGGGCCCTCCGGCAGCGGCAAGACCACCCTGTGCAACCTGATCCCCCGCTTTTACGACGTGACCGAGGGCCGCATCCTCATCGACGGGAACGATATCCGGGGCGTGAAGCTGAAATCCCTGCGCTCTCAGATCGGCTTTGTCCAGCAGGATGTGTACCTGTTTTCCGGCACTGTGTTCCAGAATATCGAGTACGGCAAGCCCGGCGCTTCCCGGGAAGAGGTCATCGAGGCAGCAAAAGAGGCCGGGGCCCACGAGTTCATCATGGGCCTGCAAAACGGGTATGATACCTATGTGGGCGAGCGGGGCGTGAAGCTCTCCGGCGGCCAGAAGCAGCGCATCAGCATTGCCAGGGCGTTTCTCAAAAACCCGCCCATTATGATCCTGGACGAGGCCACATCGGCCCTTGATAACGAAAGCGAAAAGATCGTCCAGGCCTCTTTGGAGCGGCTGTCGAAGGGCCGCACCACCTTTACCATTGCCCACCGGCTCACCACCATCAAGAACGCCACCGTCATCCTGGTGCTGACCGACGAGGGCATCGTGGAGAAGGGCACCCACCGGGAGCTGATGGCCAGGAAGGGCGTGTACTATCATCTTTATGAAAGCTATTCGGACGATAAATCTCTCACAAAAGAAGAAGGCGAAAAAGTTTGAAAAACAAGTTTTCAAACTTTGCAAATTTTGTTTTCCGGCCTTACAGTACGCCGGAATTCCACTTCGTGGAACCACAAAAGCTTGCACCGAGAGGGAAAGGAAAGTAGGTATAAATGACAAGAGACCGGTATTTTGAGTGGATCAAGGGGAAGACGGTGTCTTTCTGCGGCGTGGGCAGAACTCACATGCCCCTCGTCAAGCTGTTCCGGGAGAAGGGTGCGATTGTTTCCGTGCGGGACAAGCGCGGCCTTTCGGAGCTTGGCGAATACGGTCGGGCCCTTTCCCGGATGGAAAACGTGAAGCTCATCCTGGGGGAGGGCTATCTCAGGGGCTTAACGGAGGACGTCGTTTTCCGTACCCCGGCCATGCGGTACGACCTGCCGGAATTGCAGCGGGCCAAAAAGCGGGGCAGCGTCATCACCAGCGAGATGGAGACCTTCTTTGAGCTGTGCCCCTGCAAAATTTACGCCGTCACCGGCAGCGACGGCAAAACCACCACCACCACTATCCTCTCCGAGTTTTTGAAGGCGGCGGGGAAGACCGTCTGGGTGGGGGGCAATATCGGCAAGCCCTTATTGCCGGAGATCGAAAACGTGAAGGCGGAGGACGCCGCCGTGGTGGAGCTTTCCAGCTTTCAGCTCATCTCCATGCGGGAAAGCCCGGACGTGGCCGTGGTGACCAACCTTTCGCCCAACCATCTGGACTGGCACACGGACCTTGGCGAGTATTTCGCCGCCAAGAAGAATATTTTTTTGCACCAGAGCGCCTGTTCCCGCACGATATTAAACGCCGACAATGAGGTCACGGCGGGCTTTCAGAAGGAGGTGCGGGGCGACTGCTGGATGTTCAGCCGCAGGGGGAGGGTGCCCCGAGGTCTGTGGTGCGACGGGGAAGCGATCTATTTTAACGATAACGATTCCCGGAGCGATGAACTCCTGCTGCGCGTGGAAGACATCAAAATTCCCGGATGGCATAACGTGGAAAACTATATGGCCGCTATGGCCGCCGCCTGGGGCGACGTCCCCCTGGAAAGGATGAGGCAGGTGGCGCGGCAGTTCAACGGGGTAGAGCACCGGGCCGAGTTCGTGCGGGAAGTGGACGGCGTAAAATATTACAACGACTCCATCGCGAGCAGCCCCACCCGCACCATTTCCGGCACCCTGTCCCTGTACCCCCGGAAGATCATTCTCATCGCCGGGGGCTACGATAAGCGTATCCCCTACGCGCCTTTGGGGCCGGTCGTCTGCGACAAGGTGAAGACCCTCATCGTCATGGGGGCTACCGGGCCCAAGATCGAAGAGGCGGTGAAAGCCGCCGAAAATTATCGTGAGGGCGCGCCGGAAATTTTACATGCCAAAGACATGGAGGAAGCGGTGAGCCTTGCCCGGCGGAGCGCCGAAAGCGGCGATATCGTGTCCCTGTCGCCGGCCTCCGCCGCCTTTGACCTGTACCCCAATTTTGAGGCGCGGGGGCGGCATTTCAAGGAATTGGTGGACAAGCTGTAAGGGGTTGGACATTCCCGCGCAAACGGTATATAATGGGATTGCGGCAAATGGCAGCAGGCAAAAAGGGAAGCCGAAAAGCAAAAGGCAGAGGTAACCGACGAAGACTGGAAGAAGAAAAAAAGGAAGAAGTTAAAATGGAAGGAAATCGAAATTATTCCGGGCGGCGCAATGACGAGGGCGAGCCCTACGAGCTGCCCGGCGCGCCGAAGACGCTGGAGGAGAAGCTCATTCTGGCGGCGCTGAAGCGCTGCGGCGGTGGGAAGCTGAACAACGACGGCGTGCCGGAAAAATCCCTGATGCGGGAGGCCGGCATCCGCAACAAGGAGGATTTTTACAGCTCCCTGCGCCGGCTGGAAGAAAACGGGGAAGTGAAGACCGATAAGGATCATTGGGTGAAGCTCGTGCCCCACGGCGGTGATGTGGAGGCCACTCTGGTCTCCCTTTCCGAGCGCTTTGGCTTTGCCCGGCCCAAGCTGGGGGGAGAGGACATTTTCATCCCCGGCAGAGATTTGAAGGGCGCCTTTGTGGGCGACGAGATCCTGCTGACCGACCTGCGGAAGGCCGATAAGGGCCCCAGCGGGAAGGTCAAGCGCGTTTTGAAAAGAAGCGAAAGCGCCGTCACCGGCACGGTGCACATCGACGAAAGCGGGGCCCGTGTCACGCCGGACGGCGCCCTGCGGTACGATCTGGAAATTTCCCCCATCAACCTGCATGGGGCAAAGGACGGCGATAAGGTCCTGATCGAGCCCCAGGCGGACGGCCGGGGGGAGTGGAAGACCGCCGCCGTTACCTCTGTGTTTGGCAGCGGTGACAGGGCCCGTGTCTGCGCCGACGCCATTATCGAGCGCTGCGGCATTCCCAAGGAGTTCCCGCCGGAGGTGCTGCGGGAGGCCAAGGCGGTCTCTCAGCAGAAAATTACGGAGCAGGACTTGGAAAGCCGCCTGGATCTGAGAGACGAAATGATCTTCACCATCGACAGTGCCGGCGCCAAGGATCTGGACGACGCTATCTCCGTGCGGAGAACCGGTGACGGCTACACGTTAGGCGTGCACATTGCCGACGTTTCCCACTATATCAAGGCGAAAAGCGCATTGGATGAGGAGGCCTTCAACCGGGGCACCTCGGTCTATTTTGCCGACAGGGTCATCCCCATGCTGCCGGAGGACATCTCCAACGGCGTGTGTTCTCTGAACGCCGGCACGGACAAGCTGACTTTTTCGGCGTTGATGGATTTCGACAGCGACGGCAACATGACGGACTACCTTTTTAAGAAGACCGTCATCAATTCCAGGGTGCGGGGCGTCTATTCCGAGGTGAATGAAATTTTTGCCGGCACGGCCTCCCGGGCGATCTTGGAGAAATACGGTCCCGTCATGGAGAGCCTTATGGCCGCCCGCGAGCTTGCCAATCTTTTAAAGGAAAATGGCCGCCGCCGTGGCGAGATGGATCTGTCCAGCGACGAGACGGAGTTCGTGCTGGACGAAAACGGCGTGTGTATCGATCTGCTGCCCCGCACCACCGGGGAAGCGGAGGAGCTGGTGGAGCAGATGATGGTCTCCGCCAACATCGCCGCCGCCAAAGCCTCTCTGGACGCGGGAATCCCCTTCCTGTACCGGGTGCACGAGCGCCCTCTCCCCGAGCGGGTGGAGGAGCTCTACGAGCTTCTCGATAAGCTGGGCGTGCCCTGCGGGGAGATCAAGAAGGGCAACCCGGAGGCCAGGGATTTTTCCATTGTGCTGGACAGAGTGAAGGACGGCCCCAAGGGGACGCTGGTCAACCAGCGAATTTTGCGCACCATGGAAAAGGCCCGCTACGCCGACAAGGAGCTGGGCCATTTTGGCCTGGCGCTTAAAGAGTACAGCCACTTCACCTCACCCATCCGGCGGTACCCGGACACTGCCATCCACCGCATTTTGTCGGATCTGGCGGCGGGCATGGACAAGGATGCCCTGCAAAAGCGCTACGGCGAGTTCGCCAGGGCCGCAGCCGCCGAATCCTCCAGAAACGAGGTGCGGGCCGTCACCGGCGAGCGTGACGCGGAGGACTGCTACGTGGCCGAGTACATGCGGGCCCATCTGGGCGAGCGGCACATCGGCGTTATCAGCGGCGTCACGCCAAAAGGCCTGTTCGTCAAGCTCTCCAATAATGCCGAGGGCTTTGTCAGCCTGGCCGATTTTGAAAACTGCGATTTTGAGTTCGACGGGGAGATTGCCCACCGCGACCTGCGCTCCGGCCGGGTGCTGATGATGGGCCAGGAGCTGCCGGTCATCGTGGCGGGCGCGGACGTTGCCACGGGCCGTGTGGACTTTGTGCCCCAGGAGCCCTGATACGGCA
>CAZYLJ010000048.1:0-4880 GCA_964648555.1 uncultured Acutalibacter sp. | reverse complement strand
CTGCTGGTCATATTAAATGCCATTTTATAATATGGAAAGACGTGAAAAGGGAGGAAAGTTTGAAAAACAAGTTTTTCAAACTGCAAATTTGTTTTCCGGCATCTCAGAACGCCGGAATTTCACTCCGTGAAACCACAAAGTTTGCACTGAGAGAGAAAGGAAAGGGATGTTAAAATGTTCTTGACAAACGCGAAATATCTGGACAACGACTTCCGCCTGGTCAAGGGAGATATTGAGATCGACGGCGGCGTCATCAAGGCGGTGGGGGAGAAGCTGCCCTATTCCGCCGGCGATATGGCGGTGGACTGCGAGGGCTACACCATCGTTCCCGGCTTCGTGGATGTGCACATCCACGGCTGCGATGGGGCCGACACCTGCGACGGCACCCCGGAGGCCATCGAGAAAATGGCGAGGTTCCTGCTTTCTCACGGCGTCACCTCCTTCTGCCCCACAACCATGACCATCGAGCGCGAGGTCATTGAGAAGGCCCTGCTCGCCGCCAGAACCTGCGCCGGGCACCCCATCGAGGACGGCGCCCGGGTGGTTGGCATCAACATGGAGGGGCCGTTCATTTCCAGGGAAAAGAAGGGCGCCCAGCGGGAGTCTGCCATTTTGAAGCCCGACATCGACCTGTTCCGCCACTTTTTTGAGCTGAGCGGCGGCCTTGTCAGGCTCATCGACATTGCCCCTGAGCAGCCCGGCGGCTACGAGTTCGTGCGGGAGGCAAAAAAGCTCTGTACCGTGTCCATCGCCCATACCACCGCCACCTATGACGAGGCCATCCGTGCCTTTGACGAGGGCGTCACCCACGCCACCCACCTGTTCAACGCCATGCCCGGCCTGCATCACCGTGACCCCGGCGTGGTGGGGGCCGTTTTCCACGACGAACGCGTAAGGGCCGAGATCATTTGCGACGGCATCCATATCCACCCGGCCGTGCTCTGCATCGCCTTCCGGCAGCTTGCGGGCCGCATCATGGTCATCAGCGATTCCCTGCGGGCCAACGGCATGGAGGAAGGGGACAGCTATGAGCTGGGCGGCCAGATGGTCACCGTGAAAAACGGCAAGGCCACCCTGAAGGATGGCACCATCGCCGGATCCGTCTCGAATCTCCATCAGGAGGTCAAGAACCTGGTAGGCTACGGCGTGCCCTTTGAGACCGCCGTCCGGGCCGCCACCCTGACGCCCGCCCAGGCCATCGGTCTGGACAGGGAGATCGGCAGCATCGCCCCCGGCAAGCGGGCCGACCTGGTGGTCCTCGACAAAAGCCTCGACATCGTTGGGGTGTACCACAGTTAAGTCGATAAAAAAATTCCCCCGCCGCCGGGAGGCAGTGGGGGATTTTTGCGTCCGCTCATTTGAACACCAGCATGTTGTTCAGCAGCCGGTCCTGCGGGCCGCGCAGCCAGAAGCCGTCCACATACAGCGTGGTGGAGCCGCCGCCATCGAAGTTCACGGCGTCCACACAGCCCATGCTGAGCATGATGTTGGACAGGTTTTGCAGGGTGGTGTAGGCGGAAAGCAGCACGATGGTGCCGTCGGCCTTGATGCCGGCGCACATGCGCACCGCCTCATAGGTGGTGATGGAGGGATCCGTGTAGCCCTCGGCCTGGTACGAGGCCAGATCTCCATAGGCTGCACCGTCCTTTACGATCCTGGGCCCGGTGCCGATGGAAAGCAGGATGTCCTGGTTTTCCGCGCCCTCAAAGCTGTAGGAGATGTCCAGCCTGTCACCCACCTGGCAGGAGTCGAAGAAGCTGCCCTCGTACTCCCGGCGGGAGGCCTGGGCCAGCACATACCCCGTCTCCGGGATGGGCACGTCCGCATTGTGGGAGACGTCGGTGATGATGCCCTCGGCGTTGACCGTCACCGCGTCGCTGGCGGTAAAGTGCAGGCTGTCGCCCCAGGCCCGGGTAAAGAGGATGCGGGTGGCGTCCTCATCGCTGGAGGGCTTGCGGTTCATGGCGGTGTCCGTAAGCTCCATCGGCTCGCCCTCTGCCGGGGTGAGGACGACGCTGTAGACCGTGCTGAAATTCTGAATGGAGAATTTGCCGTTCTTGTCATAGGTGAGCGCCGATTTGGCGGGCGCGTAGCGGTCAAATACCGTGACCACCTGGCCGTTTCGCACCAGCGTGCCCAGGGCCTCGTAGCTGCTCATGTCGAAGAAAGAGGCGTTGACGGCGATCTTCGCCCCGGTGCGCTCGATCATGGAGGTGGAGGTTTCGCCGCCCCTGGCCTTGTCCCAGGCGGTGACCAGATCCGGGGTGTACTGCTTAGGGTCGAACTCCACCGCCCGGATGGCCACCTGGTTGACCCGCTTGCGGTAGATCGTGTAGTCCTCAGACTGGAGGCAGTTTTTCAGGAACAGGGAAAACAGCGTGACGGCGGCGCTGCGCTGGGCGTAGCCCTTGGGGGAGAAGCTGCCGTTGTAGCCGCTGATGACCCCGGCCTGCTGGCAGACGCTGACGCTCGACTTGGCATAGCCGGAGATGCTGTCACTGTCGTTAAACTCCACGGCCTCGTTGATGAGGGGCATTTTCCGGCACGTGGCGTTGGCAAAGTTCACCACCATCACGGCCATGTCCTGGCGGGTCACCGGGTCATCCGGCTTGAAGGTGCCGTCGCCGCAGCCGTTGACCACGCCATTTTCATAGGCCCAGTTGATGAACCTGTTGGCCCAGTGACTTTCCGGCACATCCTTGAAGACGCCTTTGAAGCGGTACTCCTCCAGCTCCTCATCGGAAAGCGCCGCCCGGGAAAGCATGGTGGCAAAGGCCGCCCTTGTCAGGCTGCTGTCCGGGGAAAAGGTGGAGGCGCTGGTGCCGGAGATGACGCTTTTCTCCACCAGATCGTAGACATAATTTTTGTACCAGGCGTTTTCCGGCACGTCGGTAAACTGCGCCGCCTGTGCCGATAAGGGCATCCCCGCCCCAATCACGGCCGCCGCCAGTATCGCCGCCAGGCCGCGTTTCCATTTCCCTTTCATCGCGCGCCACTCCCTTAACTTTACATAATATTACTTACTATACCATCTTTTCTCCTGCTTGTCCACCGCCGGGAAGAAAAAACTCGCGTTTCCTCGAATAATTGTTGCATTTTTTATTCCTTTCCTGTAATATAATGACAGGTCGGTCTCAAAAAAGCGGAGAGGCTAACTGAAACTATTTGCTTGGAGGCTATTATTATGATTTGTCCGAAATGCGGCCGTCAAATTCCTGACGGCACCGTGTGTCCCTGCTCCATGGGTACGCCGGCCCTGTCCGACAACCCCGCCCTGAACGTGTTGAAGACCGTCGGGTCTTCCTCCCAGTTCCTGGTGGCGGCGGTGCTTTACTCCCTGGGCGTGCTGCTGACGCTCATCGGCAACCTGTCCGCCAGCTCCGGTATCATGGGCTGGATCTTGGACTACGCCTATCAGTTTGACGTGGATATGAGCTACCTCTATCCCTATCTTCAAAACATGGGCGGTACCAGCGCCTTCAGTGCCATCCTCAGCTCCATTCCCACCATTTTGATGGCCGTGGCCTTCTGGCTGCACTATTCCACCTGCCGCGGCGTGAAGTCCGGCGGCATTTCCACTGCCGGCCTGACCATCTGGAAGGTGATGACCTACATCGTCCTGGTGTGCCTCATCGTTTTGGCCGCCATCTTCGCCATCTCCATGGTCATCATCCTGATCGGCGGCACGGCTGTCGCCGGCGATGAGGGCGCTATGGTGGTCGGCGTGGTCGTCTTCTGCGTCATTCTGCTGGGCGCTATGCTCGCCCTGATCCTCCCCTACCTGGTGGCAAAGATCCGCATCATCAACAGGGCCAAGAACGTGGCCGCCACCGGCATACCGGACAACCGGGTTTCCCAGTACTACATTGTCATAAACTGGATCATGGCCATTTTCAACATTATCAGCGGCGTTTCCATGCTGTTCCTGACGCCCCTCTCGGGCATCGCCGGCCTGTGCAGCGCCGTGGCCGTCATCCTCTACACCCTGTGCCTGACCCGCTACCGCAGCGAAATGAGCGCCGTTATGTATCCCCCTGTGCAGCCGGTCTATGCCCAACCCGTGGAGCCTGCGGCACCTTCTCAGCCCGCTGCCCCCGTGGAGCCTGCGGAGCCTGAAGCTTCTCAGGATAAGCCCAACGAATAACCGCTGACGCCAGATAAGAAGCCCGGTGGGAGGTTCCGCCGGGCTTTTTATATTTTTCCCAAAAGCATTTGCACTTCTGCGGGAAGTTTGGTATAATACTTTTACATGCAGGCCGGGATCGGACCCGGCGGAGTGACGAGAACCCATAGGAGGGACATCTATGAAGGTGAAAGAAATTGTCGGCATCCTGAAAGCCGAGGTGCTCAACGAGGGAAATATGGAGGAAGAGGTGAAGATGGCCTGCGGCAGCGATATGATGAGTGACGTGCTGGCCTTTGTCAAGGACCAGTCCGTGCTGCTGACCGGCCTGATGAATCCCCAGGTGGTGCGCACGGCGGAGATGATGGACATGCACTGCATCATCTTTGTCCGGGGCAAGCGTATCGACCCTGCGGTGGTGGAGCTTGCAAGGCAGAAGGACATCACCGTGCTGGCCACGCCCTACCGGATGTTCACCGCCTGCGGCTTGCTGTATTCCAACGGCCTTTCCGGGGGGTGTGATATCTGATGAGCATGCTGCATCTGGAATACACCGTGCCCGGCGACGATTTCACCCGGGCCGGCGAAGCCTCCGGCGACGTGAAGCACAAGCTGAAAAAGCTGGGGTATGAGCCGGACGCCATCCGCCGGGTGGCCATCGCCATGTACGAGGGCGAGATCAATATGGTCATCCATGCCGGCGGCGGCCAGGCCACCGTGGATATCGATCCGGCCAAGGTGGATATCCTCTTAGCCG
>CAZYLJ010000047.1:0-10641 GCA_964648555.1 uncultured Acutalibacter sp. | reverse complement strand
AGGAGATTCTGGATCCCTGGTTTGCCCACAAGCTGGATCCCATCCTGCGGGAGCGCAGCTGGAAGCTCTCCGGCATTTTGAACGGCATCGACACCGTCAACTACGACCCGGCGACGGATCCCAACATCTATGCCCATTACAGCAGGGAGGACAAAAAGAACAAGGCCGTCAATAAGGAGAAGCTTCAAGAGCGGTTGTGCGTCGAGGTCAACCCCGACCTGCCCCTGATCGGCATGGTCACCCGGCTGGTTTCCCACAAGGGCCTGGATCTGGTAAAGGACGCGGTGGACAACATTATGCAGTACACCAACGCCCAGTTCGTGGTCCTGGGCAGCGGCGATCTGGAATATGAAAACTATTTCAAGTGGATGCAGGAGAAATATCCCGGCCGGTTCGTGCTGTGCCTGGGCTTCGTGCCGGAGCTTTCCCGGAAAATTTACGCCGGTTCCGACATCTTCCTGATGCCCAGCAAATCCGAGCCCTGCGGCCTGTCTCAGATGATCGCCCTGCGCTATGGCTCCATCCCGGTCGTGCGGGAGACCGGCGGCCTGAAGGACTCCATCACAGACAGCGGCGACGGCCAGGGCAACGGCTTCACCTTTGCCACCTACAACGCCGGGGATATGCTCAATTCCCTGCACCGTGCCATCTACGCCTACAATTCCGACCGCGAGGGCTGGAACATCCTGGTAGACCGGGCCATGGGCTGCGACAACAGCTGGGGCAAGTCCGCCAACGAATATATCCGGCTCTACAAGCAGATCATCAAGGGCTGAACGGGCTTTCAACGAATTTTGCGACGCTTCGTCATTTGTACATCCTCCTTCGCCACCGGCGGGGGAGGATGTACGCATTTTCCTGCGGATACAATTTTGCCGGTGCGTTTTTTCTGTTGTACTTTGGGTCGATTTGTGTTATCCTAAGTGGAAGAAGGAAATCGAAATCTGGGAAAGGCGGCCTTGCGCCCAAGGGTAAGCGTATGCCAGCTTTTGGAAATCTGGAAAGGAAAATGACAGCTCGCGCCGGTAATTTTGTGGCGGCGCTGCTGCTTTTGCAGCCGGTTTTGGATGTGCTCTCCTACTTTATGCGGGGGGCCGGCGCCACGGCCCTTACCACCATTCTGCGGCTGCTGCTGCTGGCCGTGGTCAGCCTGTACGGCTTTGCCATTACGGAGCGCCGGGATCTGTATGTTGCCGCCTATGCCGTCATGGGGGGCTTCTGGCTCTTGCATGTCCTCTGCTCCCTGCGGGGCGGCTATCAGGATCCTCTGGGCGACGCCGCCGAGTATCTGAAGCTCATCCAGCTTCCCCTGTGGACCATCAGCTTCGTCACCATTTTCCGCACCCGGGATCAGCTGGACATACAGCTGATCGATGCCATTTTTATCGACCTGGCAATCATTCTGGTGGTCATCGGCCTGTCCTATCTCACCGGCCGCACCGCCTATACCTATGAGTTTCCGGAGCGAGGCGTGCGCCTGGGCGTGCTTGGCTGGTTTGGCGTGCCCAACGCCCAAAGCGCTATTTTGAGCATCATTGCCCCCTGCGTGCTGCTGTGGGGCCTGCGCACGGAAAAGCTGTGGAGCTTCTGCCTGGCCGCCGTCATGAGCCTGGGGCTGCTGTTTTTCACCGGCACCCGCCTTGCCTTTTACACTGCTCTGCTGACGGCTGTCGCCTTCCTCATCCTGATCCCCCTGTGCAGGAAGCCCCTCATTTTCTGCGCGCCCATGGCCATTGCCATTGTTTTGCTGGTGGCGTTCCGGGGCATATCGCCTATGGCGGAGCGTCAGGAGATCACGGCTACATCCTTTTCCACCTATCAGGAAAAGATAGACAGTGTGATGGGGGAGGACAAGGACTTTGTCTACCATAAGGGCGAAGAGGTGCCCGCCGGCGTGAAGGCAAAGATCGAGACCCTTTACACAGAGGTTTACGGCGGCACCGGCGTTTACGGCGAAGTGCTCATGGGTGACCTGATCGACGAGTTCGGCATCGAGCGCGTCATGGAGAAGTTTGAGTATTCCATCAGCCCCTCTGTGCTGAACAACACCCGTGTTAAAAAGCTGAAAGCCCTGGAAATGGTCTGGGAGGACGCAGATTTCCTCACTCACCTGCTGGGGCTGGAATATAACGACGCCGTCATCGGCACACACAATTACGACCCTGAAAACGATTTCCCGGCGCTGCTCTATTATACGGGCTACCTGGGTGTGGGGCTGTACGGGGCGTTCCTGCTGGGAATAATCGGCTACGCTGTGCTGGCGTTTTTCCGGCGGTCCCCGTCGCTGCTCACCCCGGAGTTCGCCGCCGCCCTGATGATGTGCGCCATCGGCCTGGGGGCGGCCCAGCTTTCCGGCCAGGTGCTGCGCCGGCCCAATGTTACCGTCTACATTTCCTTCGGCCTTGCCTGGCTGTATTTCCAGGCCAAAGAGGCCCGACCCGCCACATATCTGCGGCCGGGACACAAGCGGAACCCCGCCGTGTCCATCAAAAAGCTGGATATGTGACCATTTGGAGGGACCATGAAGAAACTGCGAAACGCCATTGAAAAGCGGCTGCCCGCCCTGGTGCTCATTCTGCTCGTCATCCAGCCCGCCATGGATGTGCTTTCCTATTTCCTGGGTCAGATGGGCAGCAATACCCTGTCCACTCTGCTGCGCTTTGCCATGCTGGCGGCTGTGGCCCTGCTGGGCTTCATCGTCAGCGAAGAGAAAAAGGTGTATTTCATCATGTACGGCGCGGTGGCGCTGTTTTGGGTGGCCCACGCCCTTAATTGCTTCCGGGTGGGGTACCAGTCGCCGGTGGAGGACGCCGCCAATTTCCTGCGCATTTTGAATTTTCCCATTTTCGCCCTGTCCTTCATCACTTTTTCCCGGCGGGGAAGGGAACTGCAGCGGTATATCTATCTGGGCATTGCCATCGATTTTGGCGAGATCGTGCTCTTTACCGCCCTGCCCTGGCTGATGGGCAAGCCGGTGTACACCTACGCCTCCATCGGCGTGGGCGTTTTGGGCTGGTTTTCCATCCCCAGCGCCCAAAGCGCCATTATCGTGCTGGCGGTGCCCCTGACGCTTTTCTGGGCCTATCGCACGAATAAGTACCCGGTGTTCCTGCTGGCCTGTGGGCTGTGCTTCGCGCTGATGTACTTCACCGGCACCAAATTCACCTACTATTCCATCTTTATCATCGCCGGGGCATATGCGTTCCTGTTCCTTCTCAACCTGGGGAAGAAAAGCTGGAAATACGTCCTGCCTATGGTACTGGCCATTGTCATGGTGTTCGCCACTCGGGCCCAATCGCCTATGGTAAGGCGTGAGAGCCTTGCCAACATCAGCAAGGGGAATTACTCCAACGCCGTGGCAAACAGCATGCAGAACAGCGGCGCGGATGACACGGTGCTGCGGGCCACTCAAGACGGCCTTGACGCCGAAGACACCACGCCGGAGGAGCTGGAGAAGATCCGCCGCAGCCTGCTGGGCGTTTACGCCGACAAAAAGGTGTACGGCAAGTTCTTCCAGGACCTGTACGAACGCTTTGGCGTTTACAATGTGATGGAGGCTTACGATTACACCTCCCAGGCCACCTACCTGTCGGATTCCCGGCTGCGAAAAAACGCCTTCGCGGCCCTGGTCTGGGAGGAGAAGGACTTCCTTACCAGGCTTCTGGGCTTTGAATACAGCGATATGGTCGTGGGCGATACCATTTACGATCTGGAAAACGATTTTCCCGCTGTCTACTATTTTACCGGGTATGTGGGCTTTGGGCTGTATATGCTGTTCTTTGCTTATTTCATTTTCCTGATCCTGCGCGCCTTCTGGCGGAACGTTTCCCACTGTGCCTCTGTGCGAAGCTCTTTACAACGCGGGGAGAAGAGGGAGCACTGCGTGAAAAAAGGCCTGTGCGCCTTTTTCTCCGGGGTGAAGCGTTTCCTGACGATCGAGATGGGCGCCGTAGGCATGACGTTCGTTCTGGGAATATTGGTGGCGCAGATCTCCGGCAACGTTTTGCGCCGCCCCAATGTGACCGTGTATTTTGCCGCGGCCGTCGCCTGCCTGTACCGGCTGTGCGCCGGCAAAGCCCGCGAAACAGAAACCGCTGTCGAAAAGGAGAAGGAAAATGCGACTTGACAAATATTTAAAGATTTCCCGGCTCATCAAGCGGCGCACCGTGGCCAACGAGGCCTGCGACGCCGGCCGGGTGACGGTAAACGGCAGGCTCGCCAGGGCCTCATACGATGTGAAAGAAGGCGACGTGCTGGAGATCGCGTTGGGGGAGCGGGTCTTAAAGGCCAGGGTGCTCTCCGTGACGGAGTACGCCAACAAGGCGCAGGCTTCCGACCTCTATCAGATCATCGAGGAATAGGGCGGGGGTCTCCCGCATATCCATTTCTTGGCCCCAGCTGACGGGCCGGGAAAGGGAGAGCGACTATGGCGGAAAATCAAAAGCCCATGAAGCGGCACGCCCTTGCGGTAGACGGCAGAGAGCGGCTGACCGCGACGGGCATCCGGCGGGTAGATTTTTTCAGCGACGAGCTGATCACGGCCCAAACAGATCTGGGCCAGCTGAACATCAAGGGCACAGCCCTCCACATTGAAACGCTCAATTCGGACACGGGCGACATGCTGGTAAAGGGCAGAGTGGCCGCCGTTTCCTATACGGAGAGGGAGACGGCGCGTTCGGTTCTGGGGCGCCTTTTTAAATGAGCGGCCTGACGCTTCCGACGGCCTTTTTCTGCCTTGTCACGGGGGCGGCTTTGGGCTGCCTCTTTTTGCTCTTTCAGAGCTTCCGCGTCCTGCTGGGGGCGGGCAGGCTCCTTACCTTTGCGCTGGATGTGCTGTACTGCTGTCTCTGCGCGGCGGCGGTGTTCCTCTGCGCTTTGGGCATAGACAGCGGCAGGCTCAGGCTTTACCAGGCCGCCTTGCAGCTACTGGGTGGCTGGGCCGCCGCGACGGCTCTTGGCCCCGCCGTGCTCTTTCTTGCGAAAAAGCTCCGCACAGGGGTCTCCCGCGCCGCCGGATTTTCGCGCCGTTTGGTGGCCGCGGTCAAGCGGCGGCTCAAAAAAATTGCCGCAAAGTTGCTCCCAAAGAGGCCAATTCTAGCAAAAAAAGTCGGGAAATCCCGCAAAAACAGGAGAAAAGCGCAAAAAAAGACTTGAAAAACTTATGTAGACTAGTATATAATAGCCTTAATAATAGATATTGTCTGCAACAATGAAGGGAGGGGAAACCCATGCACGGAACAACAGAAAAGTACAGGGGTTTCCTGCCTTTACGGGTGGCCCTGTTCGTGTTGGCCGGGGCCGCTCTCGTGGTTCTGCTCATCTGGCAGATGCGCATTGCGGACAAAACAGCCCAGCTACAGGATTTACAGACCCAGATCGCCGTGCAGAACACCAGGAACGAAGAGATCAGGAAATCGGTGGATTCTCTGGAAACGGAGGACGGCCTGCAGGAGTACGCGGAAAAGAAGGCCAGGGAGGATCTGGGCTACGCGAAGCCGGGCGAGCGCGTTTTTGTAGATGTTGGCGGCGGCGAATGACAAATCGGGGGGTATTTGCTTTTGATGCAGCTTGAGGTTGGAGAGATCTATGAGGGCAAAGTGACAGGCATCACGAAGTTCGGCGCGTTTGTCACCTTTGAAAACAAGCAGACCGGGATGGTGCACATCTCCGAGGTGGCCCCTGTCTTTGTCAACGAGATCAAGGATTTTGTGACGGAGGGCCAGATGGTCAAGGTGCGCGTGCTTTCCATCAGCCCGGAGGGAAAGGTGAGCCTTTCCATCAAAAAGGCCATGCCCGAAGAGCAGCAGCACCGTCCGCGCAAGCCTGACGGCCCCCGGCACGACGGCCCCAGGCAGCCCCGCTCCTCTCCGCGCCAGCCGCGCCCCGCTCCTCAGCCCGGGCCGGGGCGGCCTGGAGATTTCGAGTGGCAATCCCACCGCAACGACAGCGGCAGCTTTGAGGATATGATGTCCCGCTTTAAGCAGACCAGCGACGAAAAAATGTCCGACCTGAAGCGCAACGGCATGGACACCCGCCGTGGTACCGGCTACTCCCGCCGGGGACAGCAAAAATAAAGTACATATTGGCCCCAGAGGTTTTCTTTGGGGCCTTTTTGTATGCAGAAGGGGAAAGGAACATGAGAGAGATCACATCAGCGGAGATCGCCGCGGCGGTAAAGGCCCTTTGCGTAGAGGCCAACCGCCGGCTGCCGGGGGATTTGGAGCGCCTTGTGCGGGAAAGCCCCGAAAAAGAGCGGGACGCCACCGGCAGATCCATTTTGGAGGATCTGGGCAGGAACCTGGACGCGGCGAGAGAGCTCGGGGTGCCCATCTGCCAGGATACGGGCATGGCGGTGGTCTTTGCGGACGTGGGCCAGGAGGTCCACATCAGCGGCGATCTGACAGAGGCCGTTGACCGGGGTGTTCGCGAAGGCTATCTGAACGGGCTTCTGCGATGCTCGGTGGTGAAGGATCCGCTGCGAAGGGAGAACACCGGCGACAACACCCCGGCCATCCTTCATACCCGCCTGGTGCCGGGGGACCGCCTCACCCTGACCGTGGCGCCCAAGGGCTTTGGCAGCGAAAACATGAGCCGCCTGAAAATGCTCACCCCGGCGGCTGACCGGGAGGACATCATCCGCTTCGTGACAGAGACCGTCGCCGAGGCCGGCGGCAACCCCTGCCCGCCATTGGTGTTGGGCGTGGGCCTGGGCGGCGACTTTGAATACTGCGCGCTGCTTTCCAAGCGGGCCCTGTGCAGGCCGGTCTCCCAGCGGAACAGCGACCCCTATTACGCGGCGCTGGAGGAGGACATCCTGAACGCGGTGAACGCCACCGGCGTTGGGCCCCAGGGCTTTGGGGGGCAGGTGACCGCCCTTGCCGTGAACGTGGAGGCGTTCCCCACCCACATTGCGGGGCTGCCCGTGGCGGTAAACGTAGGCTGCCACGTGACCCGGCACAAAACGGTGATACTTTAGGGGAATTTTCCAACGCGCCCTTGTAATATTTGGGTAAACATGCTAAAATAGGATTGCCGGAAAAGAAGTAAGCCGCTCGAAAAGCCCGCTTCATGCCCCGGCAATCTTTGGAAAGGACAGTTCCCGCGAAGGATGGGAACGGGAAAAGCCATGAAAATCAACATAGTTGGCAGAAAGGTGAACCTGCGCAATAATTTTAAGGCGCTGGTGGAAAAAAAGCTGCAAAAATTCGACAGGCTCTTTGACGAGGACGCCGAAGCCACCGTGACCGTCACGGTGGAGAAAAACCGTCAAACGGTGGAGATCACCGTGGAGCAGCGGGGAATGATCTACCGGGCCGAGGATACAGCAGAGGAAATGAACGAGGCGCTGGATAACGTGATCTCCGCTTTGGGCCGGCAGATCAGAAAGAACAAGACCCGGCTGGAAAAGGCCAAGAAGGTGGCCCCCGGCGCGGAGCTTGCGGACGATTATTACGAGGAGCCGGATGAGGAGCTGGAGGTAGCCCGGGTCAAGCACTTCTTTGTGCAGGTGATGACCCCGGAGGAGGCCATTTTGCAGATGAATATGCTGGATCATGAGTTCTTCCTGTTCCGGGACGACGACAGCGGGGAGATCAACGTGGTCTACCGCCGGAAGGACGGCGGCTACGGCCTGCTGGTGCCGGAAAGCCGCTGAGCGACCGGCCTTGCGATACTGAAAACACAGGGGAGAACGCCCAGTTCTCCCCGTTTTTATGGGGGAAGACATGGAAGAGAAAATGGAGCTTTGCGCGCCCTGCCTGCTGGGGCTGGAAGGTCTGGTGGCCCAGGAGCTGCGGGACGCCGGGTGCGAAAACGTCCGGGCGGAAAACGGCCGGGTGCTGTTCTCCGGCGGGGAGGATGCCCTCATCCGGGCAAATCTCCGGAGCCGTTGCGCGGAGCGCGTCCTCCTGCTGCTTGGCGAGTTTGAGGCCCGCAGCTTTGAAGAGCTGTTCCAGGGGGTGAAGCGCCTGCACTGGGAGCGCTATCTGCAAAAGGATGACGAGTTCCCCGTGACGGGCAGCAGCCTTTCCAGCCGGCTCCACAGTGTGCCTGACTGCCAGGCAGTCATCAAAAAGGCGGTGGTAGAGCGCCTGAAGGAGCACTATCACATCTCCTGGTTTTCCGAGACCGGGCCGCTGCACCGCATCCGGTTCCGCATTTTAAAGGATAAGGTCAGCGTTATGATCGACACCAGCGGCCAGAGCCTGCACAAGCGGGGTTACCGCCGGGAATCCGCTGCCGCGCCCATCAGGGAGACGCTGGCGGCGGCTTTGGCAAAGCTGGCCCGCGTCCGGCCGGACGGCCACCTGATCGATCCCTTCTGCGGCTCCGGCACGCTGCTCATCGAGGGGGCGCTGCTGGCTACCAACACCCCGCCGGGCCTGCACCGCCGCTTTAGCGCGGAGACCTGGGCCGACGCCGACAGGAAGCTCTGGCAGCGGGAGCGGGAAAGCGCCGCCGCCCTGATCCGCCGGGGGGAAGGCTTTCACGCCGAGGGCTTTGACATTGACCCCGCCGCCGTGGAATTGACCCTGGAAAACGCCAAAAAGGCCGGAGTGGGGGAGCTGGTGACCGCCGCCTGCCGGGATATCAAACAGTTTCATGCCGCAGAGCAGTACGGCTGCGTGGTGTGCAACCCACCCTACGGCGAGCGCCTGCTGGACGTTCAGCAGGCACGGGAGATCACCCGCGTGATGGGAAGGGTGTTTGAGCGCAGGCACGGCTGGAGCTATGGCGTCATCACCCCGGACGAGGATTTTGAGACGCTGTTTGGCCGCCGGGCGGATAAGCGCCGGAAGCTCTACAACGGAATGATCAAATGCCAGTTTTATCAATACTTTAAGTGAGGTGCGGCAAAATGAATCTTTTGCAAAAGCTGCGGGGCGAGATGAAAACGCCGCGCCTGATCTTACGGAAATGGGCCCGGGAGGATATGGGCGATTTCCTTCTGTTCGCCTCGGATGAGGACGTGACTCTGCCGGCCGGCTCGAAGCCCGTGAAAAAGCTGGACGAGGCGGAGGCGGAGTTCCGCCGTGCCCTGCGGGACGACAACTGCTTTGCTATCGTCTTAAAGGAGACGGGCCGCCCCATCGGAAAGATCAGGCTGCAAAACGACACCCACCGCCAGAACTACGCGGGCTGCTATTCCGTGGCGTACCAGATGGCAAAGAGCTATTGGGGCCGGGGGCTCATGCCGGAGGCTCTGACAGCCATGACCGCCTACGCCTTTGAAAAGAAAAAGGTAGAGGTGTTGGGCGTTTCCCATTTTGCGGGCAACAGCCGCTCCCAGCGGGTGATAGAAAAGTGCGGCTTTGTGTATGAGGGCACGGCCCGCCGGGCCTACCGCCGGTTTGACGGCAAGGTGTTCGACGACGTGTGCTATTCCATGCTGCGGGAGGAATACCTGGCGCGTAAGGCCTCCGGCCTGCCCGAAAGCGCCGGAAATTATTAACTAAGTGTTAAAAATCAAAATTTTCCATTTTTCCTATTGACTTTGCCTGACCATGTGGCTAAAATAGTCTTAGCACTCAAAGAAAAAGAGTGCTAAAATCGGGCGGCGGCTTTTCAGAGCGCCGCAGGCCCGTCATGGCAAGGTCAAAACTTTTTTCACGCGGTTTTCCGCGCGGTTTTAGCGTTCTTCCCCGGAGGGCGTGAAAACGATAAAGACCGGGGAGAAAGGTGAAGGTAGGAAAGTATGACAGTAAAACCGTTGTTGGACAGAGTCCTCATCAAGGCCGAAGAGGCGGAGGAGACCACGAAGAGCGGCATCGTTCTGGCCGCGAAGGCTCAGGAGAAGCCCCAGGTGGCCCGTGTAGTGGCCGTTGGCCCCGGCGGCGAGGTGGACGGCAAGGAAGTGAAGATGTACCTGAAGGTCGGCGACCGGGTCATCTCCGCCAAGTACACCGGCACCGAGGTCAAGATCGATGGGGAAGATTACACCATCGTCAAGCAGTCCGATATCCTGGCCATCGTCGAGTGACAGGCCGGGCGCTCGCAAGTAAACATTTGAAAGGAAGAGAAGAACATGGCAAAACAGATTATTTACGGTGAGGACGCCCGCAAGGCGCTGCTCTCCGGTGTCAATCAGCTGGCGGATACGGTGAAGATCACCCTGGGCCCCAAGGGCCGCAATGTTGTGCTGGATAAGAAATTCGGCGCTCCCCTCATCACCAACGACGGCGTGACCATCGCCAAAGAGATCGAGCTGGAGGATCCCTATGAGAACATGGGCGCTCAGCTGGTGAAGGAGGTCGCCACCAAGACCAACGACGTGGCCGGCGACGGTACCACCACCGCCACCTTGCTGGCCCAGGCGCTGGTGCGCGAGGGCATGAAGAACGTCACTGCCGGGGCCAACCCCATGATGCTGCGCAAGGGTGTGCAGAAGGCCACCGACACCGCCGTTGAGGCCATCGTCAAGAACTCCCACAAGGTCTCCGGCACCAAGGACATCACCCGCGTGGCGGCCGTTTCCTCCTCCAGCGAGGAGATCGGCGCCCTCATCGCCGAGGCTATGGAGAAGGTCACCTCCGACGGCGTCATCACTGTCGAGGAGTCCAAGACCGCCGAGACCTACAGCGAGGTTGTGGAAGGCATGATGTTCGACCGCGGCTATGTGACCCCCTATATGGCCACCGACAC
>CAZYLJ010000046.1:0-10685 GCA_964648555.1 uncultured Acutalibacter sp. | reverse complement strand
TGGCCTTGGGGTCTATCTTCACCAGCTCGGCCAGAGGGTCCTGCAGCCGCCGGGCGATGGACACGGCCGAGCGCAGGGAAACGTCGTAATCCGGGAACTCCTCCGCCCCCAATTTGGACGCGGAATAGACCGAGGCCCCCGCCTCGCTGACCACCATGTACTCCACAGGCC
The DNA here is from genome assembly GCA_964648555.1 of uncultured Acutalibacter sp. GTDB lineage: Bacteria > Bacillota > Clostridia > Oscillospirales > Acutalibacteraceae > Acutalibacter. The sequence continues at coordinate 10,514 of CAZYLJ010000046.1, read as the reverse complement.
TGCCGTACTCCTTGATGAAATCGCTGACGAACATCTCAGACTCTCGGCTGGCGGTGCCGTTGCCAATGGCCACGCAGGTGACGCCGTGCTTGTCAAACAGACGCTTCAGCACCCGCTTGCTCTCTTCCGTTTTGTTGTGGGGCTTGGTTGGATAGATGACGGCGGTCTCCAGCACCTTACCGGTGCCGTCTACCACGGCCAGCTTGCAGCCCGTGCGGTAGGCAGGATCAAAGCCCAGGGTCACCCGGTTCTTCACCGGGGGCTGCATCAGCAGGGGCCGCAGGTTTAACGCAAAGGTGCGGATGGCCTGCTCGTCTGCCCGCTCTGTCAGAGCTTTCCTAGCCTCCCGTTCCAGCGAGGGGAAAATCAGCCGCTCCCAGGCGTCCGCAGCCACCTCGGCCAGCTCCTGCCGGAAAGGGTTCTTCGCCGGCACCGTTTCCTCCAAAATGACCTTCTCAGGCTCCCAGGCCCCGGGCTCCACGGAGACCTTCAGGGCCTCTTCCCGCTCTCCCCGATCGATGGCCAGTATTTGGTGGCTTTGCAGCTTTTGCAGCGGGCAGGAAAACTCATAGTAGAGCCGGTACACCGTGTCCTCCTCTGTTGCCGCCGCCGACTGTAAAGTACCTCGCCTTTGCAGGGTCTCACGCAGCACCCGGCGCAGATCGGCGTTGTCGGAAAGATCCTCTGCCACGATGTCCTTCGCCCCCTGCAGCGCTTCCTCCACGGTCTCCACGCCTTTCTCCGGGTCGACATACTCCTGGGCCAAGATCTCCAGATCGCCGGGAGAAAGCCAGCCGCCCGTCTCCTTTTTCCCGGTGAACAGCCGCTCCGCCAGGGGCTCCAGGCCCTTTTCCCTTGCCACGCCGGCCCTGGTCTTCCGCTTGGGCCGGTAAGGCCGGTACAGGTCTTCCACCTCTGTCACGGTGGCGGCGTCGTCGATGGCCTTTTCCAGCTCGGGGGTCAGCTTACCCTGCTCGCCGATGGCGTTCTTTACCTCCGTCTTTCTCGTCTCCAGCCCCCGCAGATATTGCAGCCGTTCCGAAAGCAGCCGGATGGTCTGGTCGTCCATAGAGCCGTGCCGCTCCTTGCGGTAGCGGGCAATGAAGGGCACCGTGTTCCCCTCGTCTAAAAGCGAGACCACCGCCTCGGCGTGCTCCGGCCGGACGTTCAGCTCCGCCGCCAGCTGTGAGATCATCTTATCCATAGGTCTTACCTTCCTTTTTTGATACAGACAACGGCCCCCGCCGCCTGAAAAGCAGGCAGCGAAGGCCGCGAATCCTCCGGCCTGTGTCCAGGTCAGATAGAAAGCCTTGCGGAAATATGGTACAGGTTTTCGTCGAACACCCGGGGCATGTTCAGCGCCTCGGTGATGTCGAAGTCCACAATCTGCTCGCCCTTCATGGCGACCACCCGGTTGCTCATGCCCTTGTGGAGCAGCTCCACCGCGTGATACCCCATGCGACTGGCAACGACGCGGTCCCGCAAAGTGGGAGAGCCGCCCCGCTGGACGTGGCCCAGGATGGTGGTTCTGGTCTCGATGCCGGTCTCCTGCTGGATGCGCTCGCACAGCTCCTGGGTGTGACCTACGCCCTCGGCCACCACGATGATGAAGTGCCGCTTGCCGGAATTCAGAGCCGCCTTCATGCGATCTACGATGTCCCGCTGGAAGTCGTAGGAGACCTCGGGCACCAGAGTGGTCATAGCGCCCACGGCGATGCCGGTATGCAGGGCGATATCGCCGCAGCGGCGGCCCATGACCTCCACCAGGCTGCACCGGTTATGGGACTCGGTGGTGTCGCGGATCTTGTCGATCATTTCCATAGCGGTGTTCAGCGCAGTGTCATAGCCGATGGTGTACTCGGTGCAGGCGATGTCGTTGTCGATGGTGCCGGGCACGCCAATGCAGGAAATGCCCGCGCCGCACAGGTCACGGGCGCCCCGGAAGGAGCCGTCGCCGCCGATGACCACCACGCCGTCGATGCCCAGCTTTCTGCACTGACCGGCGGCCTTCTGCACGCCCTCCGGCGTGTTGAACTCCGGGCTGCGGGCGGTACGCAGCACCGTGCCGCCATTTTGCAGGATATCGGAAACGCTGCGCATTGTCATTTCCTGCACATCGCCCGCCAGCAGGCCGTTATAGCCCTGCCGAACGCCGTAAACCTTCATACCGAAAGAAAGGCCGGACCGCACAACGGCCCGCACCGCCGCGTTCATACCGGGGGCGTCTCCGCCGCTGGTAAGAACAGCAATACTTTTCGCACCCATTTGTGATTCCTCCAAATCTGATTTTGCCAGGCAACCCGGACAACTTACAATAGTAAAATTGGGGAAACCGGAATCCGCTGACCCATACCCCGGTTTCCTCTATATTATACCAAAAGTGGGAAAATTATCAAGAGGAAAACGAAAGAAATTCACGCGCTACCGCCGGAAAACCACGTTTTCCTCTCCCAACAGCTTCCCAAGCGCCTCCAGCAGGGGATCGTTTGCCTCAAAGCGGTACCGGGCAGGCGCCTTCACCGTCTTCTTCCCGTCCTGAAAATAAAGGTAAACGTCGTTGGTCCCGCCGGAGAACACATCCAGATACTTCATGGCCTTTGCAAGCCGCGGGTCGCCCTTAGAGGGCACACGCAGAAACAGCCCCCTGCGACCGTTTTCCTGGACAGAGGCGGCGGCACTGTCCGTCTTTTGGGGCTGTGAAAAGCCCTCGCAGATCAACTCCGGCTCCTTGTCCTCGGTAAAGCTCAGCCGACCCCTGGCCTCCACCGCCGTGCCCGCGGCAAGCAGCTCCTCCGTTTCCCCCAGCACCCGGGGGAACACCAGGCCGGTCATCGTGCCGTACATATCCTCCAGGGTGACAAAGGCCATCATGCCGCCGCTTTTCGTGTTCTTTTTCCGCACCTGCGTCACCATGCACAGCATGGCGACCCGCTGGCCGTCCCGGTACTTGCTCAGCTCTCCTGCGGCGCTCTGCGCGATCTCATCGCTTCTGGCGTAACGGCCGGTCTGGTAAAGCGCGGCGTAATCCATCATGGGGTGGCCGGACAGGTACATGCCGGTCACTTCCTTTTCCTTGGCGAGCAGGTCGGCAATCGGAAATTCCTCCGCCTTCTGCAGGGCCGGTTCGCTCCTCTCCTCCGGGGAGGGCCCGTCGAAAAAGCCGATCTGGCCGTCGATGTTCCTGCGCTTGTCCGCGTCCAGAGAGTCCAGCACCTCATTCAGGGAGAGGCACATTTCCCGGCGGTTGCTGCCCAGATGGTCCAGCGCGCCGCACAGAATGAGGTTTTCGATGGCCGGACGGCTCACATCCTTGTCGGCTATGCGCTTGCAGAAGCTGTAAAAGGAGGTATAGGGCCCGTTCTGCTCCCGCTCGGCGATCATCCGCCGGATGACGGCCTGGCCCAGGTTCTTCACGGCCAGCAGCCCAAACCGGATGCCGCCCTCGACCACGGTAAAGCCCACGGCGCTTTCGTTCACGTGGGGCGGCAGCACCTGTATCCGCAGGCGGCGACATTCCTGCATATACTCGGCCACCTTCCCCGTGCTGCCCAACACGCTGGAAAGCAGGGAGGCCATATACTCCCTGGGGAAATGGCATTTCAGGTAGGCGGTCTGATAGGCCACCACGGCATAGGACGCCGCGTGGGATTTGTTAAAGGCGTAAGAGGCGAAGCTCTCGATCTCCCGGAAAAGCTCCTCCGCCGTGGCCTTGTCCACGCCACGGGCGAGACAGCCCTCCACCTCGACGGCGCCGTCCTCCCCCCTTTGGCCGTAAAGGAACACCTCCCGCTCCTTTTCCAGCACGTCTTTTTTCTTTTTCGCCATGGCCCTGCGGACGATATCGGCCCGGCCCAGGGAATACCCCGCCAGATCCCGGAAGATCTGCATGACCTGCTCCTGATAGATGATGCACCCGCCGGTGACCTCCAGAATGGGCCGCAGCTTTTCAGTGCGGTACCGAACGCCCGCCGGGTTTTTGCGGCTTTCCACATAGGTGGGGATGAACTGCATGGGCCCCGGCCGGTACAGGGAAACGATGGCGGTCAGATCCTCGATACTGACAGGCTGGGCCTGCATGGTCAGGCGGGTCATGCCGCCCGACTCGAACTGGAACACGCCCACGGTCTCCCCCCGGCCCATCATGGCAAAGACCTCCGGGTCGTCGTCCGCGATTTTGTCTATGGAAAAGCCCGGTTCCCGCTTTTGGATGAGCTTTTGGGCGTTGTCGATGACGGAAAGGTTCCGCAGACCCAGAAAGTCCATCTTCAAAAGGCCCAGCTCCTCGATGGCCGTCATGGTGAACTGGGTGACCACGGCGTCGTCGTTTTTTGCCAATGGCACGTATTCCATCACAGGCCTGTCGGTGATGAGCACCCCCGCCGCGTGAGTGGAGGTGTGCCGGGGCATGCCCTCGATCTTCCTCGACATGTCGATGAGTTTTTTCACCTGGTCGTCGCTTTCATACAGGGAGCGGAAGGCCTGGGATCGCTTCAGGGCCTCATCCAGCGTGATGTTCAGCTCAGCGGGCACCAGCTTCGCCACCTGATCCACCCGGTTGTAGGGCATGGCCATAGCCCTGCCCACGTCCCGAAGCGCCGCCCTGGCGGCCATAGTGCCAAAGGTGACGATTTGCGCCACGTGATCCGCGCCGTACTTTTGCACCACATATTCAATGATCTCATCCCGGCGCTCGTCGGAAAAATCGATGTCAAAGTCGGGCATGGTCACCCGCTCGGGGTTTAAGAACCGCTCGAACAGCAGGTCGTAGCGAATGGGATCCACATTGGTAATGCCCATGCAGTAGGCGCACAGGCTCCCCGCGCCGGAGCCCCGCCCCGGCCCCACAGGGATATCCCTGCTTTTTGCATAGCGGACAAAGTCCCACACGATCAGGTAGTAGTTTACATAACCCATCTGTGTAATGACGCTGATCTCATAATTTAACCGCTCCCACAGGGAAGCATCCGGCGCTTCCCCGTACCGCCGGATGAGCCCCTCCCTGCAGAGCTTCTCGAAGTATTCCTGGTTGGGGGTGCCGTCCGGCGTGTCGAACCGGGGCAGTTTTGTTTTGCCAAACTCGATCTCCACATTGCAGCGTTCGGCGATCCTTACCGTGTTATCGGCGGCCTCGGGCAGATCGGGAAACAGGCCCCGCATCTCCTCCTCGCTTTTGAACCAGAACTGGTCGGAGCCAAATTCCAGGGTGTCCTGATCCTCCACCGTGCGGCCCGTCTGGATGCAGATGAGCACATGGTGCATTTCGCTGTCGCTCCGCTCGATGTAATGGCAGTCGTTTGTCATCACCAGCGGGATGCCCGTCTCCCGGGACAGCCGGACGATGAGCGGGTTTACATAATGCTGCTCCTCCAAACCGTGATCCTGCAATTCCAGATAGAAATTTCCCGGCCCGAAAATATTCTGGTAGCGCAGGGCGGCTTCCCTGGCCCCGTCATAGTTGTTGCGGGAAAGGGCCCGGGGGATCTCCCCGGCAAGGCAGGCGGACAGGGCGATGAGGCCCTCGTGGTACTGCTCCAGCAGCTCAAAGTCCACCCTGGGGCGGCTGTAAAAGCCCTCCGTCCAGGCCCGGGACACCAGGGCGATGAGATTCCTGTAGCCGGTCTCGTTTTCGCACAGCAGCACAAGGTGGCGGTTCTCCGCGTCCAGCTCGTGGACACGGTCGAACCGGGTGCGGCTGGCCACGTAGACCTCGCAGCCCAGAATCGGCTTGATGCCCCGCTTTCTGGCGGCCTTGTAAAACTCGATGGCCCCGTACATGTTGCCGTGGTCGGTAATGGCCACGGCAGTCTGGCCCAGCTCCTGGGCCCTGTCCAGCAGCTGCCGGATGCGGCAGGCCCCGTCCAGCAGGCTGTATTCCGTGTGCACATGCAAATGGACGAACGCCATGGCTCTTCCTCCTTTACAGGTATTTCTCCCCCAGCTCCAAAAGCTTTTGCAGGCGGTGGTTCACCCCGCTGCGGGTCATGCCCGATCTCTGGCTCAATTCCCGCAGGGTCATGTCAGGGTTGTGCAGCCGCAGCTGCGCAAGCTCTCTGAGGCCATCCGGCAGCCTGTCCAGCTCCCCCGCGTCGCTCAGTGCCGCGATGGCCGCGATCTGCCTTGCGGAGGCCGAATAGGTTTTATCCATGTTGGCGGTCTCGAAATTCGCCTTGCGGTTGATGTCGTTTTTCGCTTCCTTGTACATGCGCACCTGCATCAGCTCCATAGCGGCGCCCGTAGCCCCCAGGTAAGTGAGCAGATCCTCGATCTGTCCGGCCTCCTTCAAATACACCACATAGCCGCTCTGCCGCCGGGTCAGGGCCGGTGTGACCGAAAAAGCGGACACCTCCTGCAAAAGGGTATACAGGCCATTTGCCAGATTCAGATAGGGCACCACAAATTCCAGCCGATATTCCTTATTGGGGTCTGTGGCAGTGCCGCAGGACAGGAACGCCCCCCGCAGAAAAGCCGCTACGCAGCACTCCTGCTCCAGCACCGCCCGGTTGATCCGCAGGCTGGTCTCCCCTGGGGTGTGGCCGAACGCCGCCATCAGCCGGCACCGGTCGCTCTCCTCCGGCAGACGGAGATGGTAAGCCGGGTTCTTCCTGCGGCTGAGGCCATAGCTCATCTCGCCGGAGACCCCGGCGCTCTCGGCGGCCGCTTCCATCATCCGCCGGGCAAGGGGCGCGTTCTCTGTGACGAACACGGCCTCCTTCACGGAAAAGCATTTGGAAAAAAGCCACAGGCCATAGCACTCCGCCCTGCGGCAGCAATCCCGCTTATTTTCCAGCTTGCACAATTCCGTTTTGACGTCCGATGAAAATGACATTTCCCGCGCTCCCGTTTTTTCCTCAGCTTGCTTTCAATAATTCCCGCACCTGTTCCGCAATGCCTTTTAAATCCACCTTGGAAAAATCCGTGGTGTCTATCACGAGGCGGTCGCCGCTTATCAATACACAGCGCATAAAACAAGCACCTCAATACTTTTGGATATCACGGTGAATGACAGCGGCCTTGATGCCCTTTTCCACCAGGTGGTCCCGCATAAACTGCGCCAGGGCCACCGAGCGGTGGTGCCCACCGGTACAGCCCACCGCAATGACCAGCTGGCTCTTGCCCTCCCTGCTGTACAGCGGCAGCAGATAATCGATCAAATCGGTGAAGCGGGCTGCAAAGCCCTGGGTCTCCTCACTGTTCATCACATAGTCTTTTACAGGCTTGTCCAGGCCGGTCATGGCCCGAAGGCTGTCCACATAAAAGGGGTTGGGCAGGCACCGCACGTCGAAGACCAAATCGGCCTCCATGGGGATGCCGAATTTGAAGCCGAAGCTGATGCAGTGCACCGTCAGAGAATCGCTGGGACTTGAGAGGAACAGCTCGGAAATTCTCTCCTTCAGCTGGGCGGGCAGCACCCCGGAGGTGTCGATCACATAGTCGGCGCTGTCCTTCACCGCGCTCAAAAGCTCCCTTTCCAGCTTGACGGCCTGCTCTAAGGAGCCGCCCAACCCGTCGGACAGGGGGTGCCTGCGCCTGGTCTCCTTATACCTTCGCACCAGCACCGTGTCGGAGCAGTCCAAAAACAGGATGTGATACGGCTTGTTGTCCCGCTTCAGGGATTCCAGCGCGGTGAAGAAGGACTTGAACAGCTCCCCGCCCCGGGTGTCCGTCACCACGGCGATGCGGTTCTGCAAGCCCTCTGACTTTACACACAGATCATAAAACACCGGGATCAGCGCCGGGGGCAGGTTGTCCACACAGTAAAAGCCAATGTCCTCCAGGGCGTGCATGGCCTGGGTCTTGCCCGCGCCGGACACCCCGGTGACGATGACGAATTCCATCCTTACTCACTTCCCTTTCACACTTCTCCGGTCACACGCACTTCACATTCCAGCGAGACGCCCTTCTTTTCCAGCACTTCCCGCTGGATGATGGCGATGAGCTCCAGCACGTCGGCGCAGGAGGCCCCGCCCGTATTGACGATAAATCCGGCGTGCTTCTCGCTGACCTGGGCGCCGCCCACGCGCCTGCCCTTTAAGCCACATTCGTCGATCAGGGCCGCTGCGTAGCCGGTCTTTGGCCGCTTGAACACGCTGCCCGCGCTGGGCATGCTGTAGGGCTGCTTTTCCTTCCGGCGGGCCATCAAGCCGTCCATCCTTTCGGCAATCTCCTCCCTTGCGCCGGGGATGAGCCGAAAATCCGCAAAACAGACGATGTCCTCCACGCCGGTAAAGGGGCTGCGCCGGTACCCGAACCGGGGGTCACCGCCGGAAATTTCTCCTCCGTAAAGTGAATATGCTTTACATAATACATTCTTAATCTCCCCGCCATAGGCCCCGGCGTTCATATATACCGCGCCCCCCACAGAGCCGGGGATGCCCCAGGCAAATTCCAGGAGAGGCCGTTGTCCCGGGCAAAGGCGCAGGCGGCGGAAAGCATCGCTCCCGCACCGGCCCGAACTGTGACGCCGTCCGGCAAAAGGGAAACCTCCTTAAATCGGCCGTCCAGAGAAAGCACCGCGCCCCGGATGCCCTTGTCGGACACCAGCAGATTGGAGCCGTTCCCCAAAACCATCCAGGAGATATCCCGCTCCTTCAGCAGGGGGAGCAGGGCGCGAAGCTGCTCCTCCGTCTCCACCGTGACAAACCAGTCCGCCGGCCCGCCAATGCGGAAGGTGGTGTGAAGGCTCATGGGCTCCCTCTGTAAAACACGGCAGCCCAGTTCCCGGACGGTCTCATCAAAAGAGCCGTGATCCAGCTTCAAAAAAGCGCCTCCTTTAAACGGGTTTTCCATCTATCTATAATGCAGCCGGTGCCAAATGATTCTTCCCCCATCCGCCGGCTAAATATCCAGGTCCATTTTGATATCTTCGCCCTGTATATCGGAAATATCCATGCCCAAATTCGAGAGCAGCTCCTGGGCGGGGTTGTAGCCCATCTTCTTCTGGCGGTTGTTCATGGCGGCCACCTCGATGATGACGGCCAGGTTCCGGCCGGGCTTCACGGGGATGGTCAGCACCGGCACCCGGATGTCCAAAATTTCAGTGAACTCGCTGTCGATGCCCATGCGGTCGTACACCTTGGTGGAGTCCCAGATTTCCAGGTTGATGCACATGTCGATCTTTTCGGTGAGCTTGACAGCGCCCATACCGAAAATGCGGCGCACATCAATAATACCGATGCCGCGCAGTTCAATAAAGTGCCGGATGTTTTCCGGGGCCTGGCCCACCAGGGTCTTGCGGGAGGTGCGGCGGATCTCCACCGCGTCGTCGGCAATGAGCCGATGGCCCCGCTTGATGAGCTCAATGGCGGTCTCGCTTTTTCCCACGCCGCTGTCGCCCACCAGCAAAATACCCTCGCCGTAGACCTCCACCAGCACGCCGTGCCGAGTGACCCGGGGGGCCAGCTCCACATTCAGATAGGAGACCAGGTCGGCCACCACATTGGAGGTGCTGTCGTGAGAGGAGAGCAGCGGCACGCCGTAGGCCTTTGCCGCGTGCAGAAGCGGGGCCGTGGGCTCGATGGCCCTGGCAACGATCACCGCCGGCGGGTGCAGGGCAAAGAAATTGTCGATGACCCGGAACTGCTCCTGCTCCGGCAGGCCGCCGAGCATGGCCATCTCCGACCGGCCCAGGATGGAGATGCGGTGTGGATCGAAATAGTCGCAGAAGCCGTTCAGCTCCAGCCCCGGGCGGTTCACGTCCCGGGATTGGATGAGAATCTCCTCGGCGCTTTTGGGCATGGAGACCTCCCGCAAAGCCAGCTCTTTGATGATTTTTGCAAGCGGGATGGTGTAGATTTCATTCATGGCAATGGCCCCTTTCTCTGATTTGCCAGGGACAAATGACTGGGTAAAAAACAAAAGGGCGGGTGAAACTCCTGTTCCACCCACCCTTCTCTTTCGGTGGAGTTGCGGCGATAAACGTGCTGACTAACATTCTTATTTGATTTTACATCTTTTCCGTGACCCTGTCAAGGTGAGATTTCCTATGGGTGTATTCCCCCAAGGCGGCGCCTTTTTTATCCGTGGCCGCGGTTTGCCCCATAAACGCGCCCTCGGTTACCCTTCTTACAAATGTACGGTAACGGATCCCACCGGTTACAGGCTCCCGATTATTCGGTCAAGCACATCGGCATAGTGCTCGCCGGTAATGCCGAAGTCCATTTGCCGGTATGTCCACGCGGCACGGGAAATGCCGAGCTTCTCCAGCGCCTTGTGGATGTCCTCAAACCAGCGCGCGGTGCTCTCCGAATCGGCGTTGTCAATGACGCCGTATTCTCCACAGTAAAGGGGCACGTTAAATTTCTCCGCCACTTTGATCGCCGGAGCAAACAGCTTCTCGAAAAAATCCGACGTGAAGCCGCCGTCCACCAGGTCGAGCTCCTCCTTCGAGCCGTAGCTATACTTTGCCGCATCCCGCCGGTAGACTGCAATATCCCCGGGGTAACGGATCCGATAGTCGTGGGGGATGTTCTTTTCCCAGTGCGCCGCCTGATGGGTAAAAATGTGTGGGCTGTAGC
>CAZYLJ010000045.1:0-10819 GCA_964648555.1 uncultured Acutalibacter sp. | reverse complement strand
GTTGCCGGCGTGGATTTTTCTAACCCGCTCATCGCCGCTTCCGGCACCTTCGGCTTTGGCCGGGAATACAGCGAATTTTACCCTCTGTCCATGTTGGGCGGCGTTTCCTGCAAGGGCATTACTATTAAAGAGCGCCCCGGCAACCCGCCGCCCCGGGTGACGGAGACCCCCGGCGGTATGCTCAACGCCGTGGGATTGCAGAACCCCGGCGTGGATCATTTCATCGAGCACGACCTGCCGTGGCTTTCCAAGCAGGGCACGAAAATCATTGCCAACGTGGCGGGCAGCACAACAGAGGACTACTGCCAGACCGTGGAAAAGCTCAATGACACCTGCATCGACATGGTAGAGCTGAACATCTCCTGCCCCAATGTCAAGCAGGGCGGCGTCCAGTTCGGCACCACCTGCGAGGGCGTGTACGGCATCACCTCGGAGGTGCGAAAGCGCTGTAAAAAGCCCCTGATGGTCAAGCTCTCTCCCAACGTGACGGATATTTCCGAAATTGCCGTTGCTGCGGAAAGCGCCGGGGCCGATGCCCTTTCCCTCATCAATACCCTGACGGGCATGCGGGTGGATATCAACTCCCGGCGGCCCATCATTCATAACAATACCGGCGGGCTATCCGGCCCGGCCCTGCTGCCCATCGCCCTGCGGATGGTATGGCAGACCTTCCAAAAGGTGAAGATACCCATTGTGGGCCTGGGCGGTATTTCCACATGGCAGGACGCGGTGGAAATGCTGCTGTGCGGGGCAAGCGCCCTGCAAATCGGGACCGTGCTGTTTACAGACCCTTACGCGCCTGTTAAGATCACAGAGGGCCTTGCGGAGTTTATGGGAAAAAACGGCATACATACCGTGGCCGAGCTGACAGGAGGAATAAAACCGTGGTGACAAAGCTCTTCATTGTACGGCACTGCCAATCCGTGGGAAACATCGACAAGCGCTTCCAGGGCCAGTACGACGCCCCCATCAGCCCGGCGGGGGAAAAGCAGCTGGAGCTTCTGGGCCTGCGCTTTCGCAACGAGACGATCGACGCCGTGTATTCCAGCCCCCTTTCCCGGGCCTATAAGACGGCCCAGGCGGTGGCAAAGTATCACGGCCTGCCCATTCAGATCGCGGCGGGCCTCATCGAGATCGACGTGGGGGACATGGAAAACCTGTATTTGACCGAGATCGCCGGGAAGTTCCCGGAGGTGGCCAAAAACTGGGACGAGTCCCCGGACCTGTGTGAGTTCCCCAACGGGGAGACCATGCGCGAGGTCTACGACAGGGTGAACCGGGCCGTCGATGAGATTATCGCCCAAAACCGGGGGAAGACTGTTTTTGTCGCCACTCACGGCGGCGTCATCCGCAATATCGACGCCAGGGTGCGCTTTCAAAGGCCGGAGGGCATCCGAAACGGCGCGGTGTTCGGCAACACCGGCGTCAGCGTGCTGGAGGCCCGGGAGGACGGCTCCCTTTCCTGGACCGTGATGAACGACCTTTCCCACCTGCCGGAGGACATGCGCCGGCCGCCGACCCATTACAAGTTCCACAGCGAAGCCGTATGAAGATACTTGGAGTGGATCTGGGAAAAGCCCGCACGGGCCTTGCGGTGTGCGACGAAGGGGAGCTTTTGGCCTCGCCGTTTGGGGTCATCACGGAGCACAACCGGGAGCGGCTTTTGGAAAAGCTGTGCGACGCCGCAGGGGAAAGCGGCGCGAAGCTTTTGGTGGTTGGCCTGCCCCGAAATATGGACGGCACCGAGGGCGAAAGCGCCCAAAGCGCCCGGGAGATCGGCGCGGCCCTGGGGGAGAAGACGGGCCTGCCGGTGAAATTCTGGGACGAGCGAGGCACCACCGTCACCGCCCACGGGTATTTGAACGACGTGAATGTCCGGGGCAAAAAGCGCAAGGCCGTGGTAGATGCCGTGGCCGCCACCGTCATTTTGCAGAGCTATCTTGACAGTCAAAGATTATCATTTTAGGAGGAGAAAAACATGGGCACTTATCAAATTGTCACTGACTCTACCGCGGATCTGACCCCGGAGATGATCCGGGAGCTTGACCTGCACGTGATCCCGCTGCGCTACACCATCGACGGCCACACCTGCCACAATATCCCCGGCGGGGGCGAGATGACCGACCACGAGTTTTACGAAATGCTTCGGGCCGGGAAGATGTCCACCACCAGCCAGATCAACTCCGAGGAGTTCATCTCTCAGTTCACGCCTTTTTTGGAGGAGGGGAAGGACGTTTTGTACCTGGCCTTTTCCTCCGGGCTTTCCGGTACCTGCCAAAGCGCCATGATCGCCCGGCAGGAGCTTGCGGAGAGATTCCCGGACCGCCGGGTTGAGGTCTTCGACACCCTCTGCGCCTCTATGGGCGAGGGGCTGCTGGCCTATCACGCGGCCACCCTGCATAAGGCGGGCAAGAGCCTGGACGAGGTGCTCAGCTGGCTGAAGGAAAACGCCCTGCATCTCTGCCACTGGTTCACGGTGGACGACCTGAACCACCTGAAGCGTGGCGGCCGTGTTTCGGCGGCGACGGCCCTGGTGGGCACGGCCCTTGGCATCAAGCCCGTCCTGCATGTGGACGACGAGGGCCATCTCATCAATGTCTCCAAGGCCAGGGGCCGCAGAAAGTCTTTGGACGCCCTGGTGGATCACATGGCGGAAAGCGCCATCGATCCCAAAAACCAGACTGTGTTCATCAGCCACGGCGACTGCCTGGAGGACGCCCAGTACATGGAGAAGCAGGTGCGGGAGCGGATCGGCGTGAAGGAAATATATATGAACTTCATCGGCCCGGTCATCGGCGCCCATTCCGGCCCCGGCACCGTTGCGCTGTTCTTCCTGGGCACGAAGAGGTAGCCAGATCCAAATTTGACTGATAAAGGAGGGAGCAGAATGAGCGTTCCGCGAAGTAGCGACGGCATGAAGCCTGGACGATGGTGCCGGGACGCTTTGTCCTGCGCCCATCTGCAATAGGCATGGCTTCATGCTGTCTCCTGAACACATGGGGAGCGTCCGTTTCGCAGAGATAAAGCGCAGTTCAAAGCCGGGCGTCCCACCGTACTTATATTGAGAAACAGGAGGTAAGCACCATGCTGGAAAAAGTTCTGGCGCTCCTAGAGGAGCGCAAATATTCTGAGATCTCCGCCCTGCTGAAGGACGCCAACCCCGCCGACGCCGCAGCTCTGATAGAGGAGCTGCCCGACACCAAAATGCCCATTGTGTTCCGGCTGCTGCCAAAAGAGCTGGCGGCAGACGCCTTTGCCTATATGGACGGCGAGAGCCAGGAGCTGCTCATCCGGGCGTTCAGCGACAAGGAGCTGGACGAGGTGATGGAGCAGCTGTTTCTGGACGACACGGTGGATATGATCGAGGAGATGCCCGCCAATGTGGTGAAGAAGATCCTTCGCCACGTGGACGCGGATACCCGCAAGATGATAAACCAGGTCCTGAACTACCCCAAGGACAGCGCGGGGAGCATCATGACGATGGAGTATGTGGATCTGAAGCGCTCCATGACCGTGGAGCAGGCCTTTGAGCGCATCCGCAGCACCGGGGTGGAGAAGGAGACCGTTTACACCTGTTACGTCACCGACAGCCGCCGGAAGCTGGAGGGCATCGTCACCGTAAAGGACCTGCTGCTTTCCCCCAAAACGGAGGAGATCGGCAATATCATGGAGACGAACGTCAAATTCGTCACCACCCACACCGACCAGGAAGAGGTGGCCAGGGAGCTCTCCAAATACGATTTTCTGGCGATCCCGGTGGTAGACGCCGAGGAGCGTCTTGTGGGCATCGTCACTGTAGACGACGCTATCGACGTCATGCAGGAGGAGGCCACCGAGGATATCGAGAAAATGGCGGCCATCCTGCCCTCCGACAAACCCTACCTGAAGACCGGCGTGTTCTCCACCTGGCGGCAGCGGGTGCCCTGGCTGCTGCTTTTGATGATCTCCGCCACCTTTACCAGCGCCATCATCTCCTCTTACGAAAGCGCCCTGGCGGCCAGCGTCATCCTGACGAACTTCATCCCCATGCTGATGGACACCGGCGGAAACTCCGGCAGTCAGTCCTCCATCACCATCATCCGCGGCCTTTCCCTGGGGGAAATAAAGTATTCCGACGTGCCCCGCATCGTTCTGAAAGAATCCTGCGTGGCGCTGCTCTGCGGCTCGACCCTTGCTCTGGCCAGCTTTGTCAAGCTCCTGCTGTTCGACAGGGTGGGCCTGTGGGTGGCGGTGGTCGTGTGCCTTACGCTGCTGGCCGTGATGCTGGTGGCAAATCTTGTGGGCACCATCCTGCCCATCCTGGCAAAGCGCCTGGGCTTTGATCCCGCCGTCATGGCCAGCCCCTTTATCACCACCATCGTGGACGCCGTGGCCCTGATCATTTACTTCAATATCGCCAAGCTCATCCTGGGTATTTAGGAAAGAAACCACGTGGGCGGCCTTCGCCGGGCGGCGCTCGAGTACATCTGCGGCGATGAACGCAATAGGTCTTGCAGTTTTTTTCATAGTGTGCTACACTGTATCCCGGGTCAAAATAAAAGCATCAGCATTGGCCCGATACCGCTGGCCTTTCCCGGCTTTTGGGAAAGGCGCATCAGCCCCGCCCTTCGAAACGGAGGGTGAAGATCGCTGAATCACGGGAGAACCGTGGTAGAAAGGATGGTAACAGATGAGCACGAAAAGCAATGTGAAGCCCTTTGAAGAGTACGAGTCCGAGGTGCGGTCGTACTGCCGCAATTTCCCAACGGTGTTCACCACCGCCAAGGGGCCCTTCCTCTACGATGAGGACGGGCGGGAGTACATCGACTTTTTCTGCGGCGCGGGGGGCCTCAACTACGGCCACAACAACGAGTACATCAAGCAGAAGGTCCTGGAGTACCTGCAAAGCGACGGCGTCATGCACGCCCTTGACATGTACACCGTCCCCAAGCGGGAGTTTATCGAGTTCTATGAGGAAAAGGTGTTGAAGCCCCGGGGCCTCAACTATAAGCTGCAATTTGCCGGCCCCACCGGCACCAACGCGGTAGAGGCGGCCCTGAAGCTTTCCCGCAAGGTGAAGAAGCGCAGCAATGTTTTCGCCATGATGGGCGCGTTCCACGGCATGACCCTGGGCTCCATCGCTCTGACCACCGACGCCGCTTCCCGTGCCGGAGCAGGCGTGCCCCTCTGCAACGTGACACACATCCCGGCCCCGTACATGTTCCCGGAGCTGGACACCGTCAAATATATGGAAACGCTGCTCACCGACGACCACTCCGGCGTGGAGAAGCCCGCGGCCATCGTTTTAGAGACCACCCAGGCCGACGGCGGCATTTATCCTTTCCCCACCCAGTGGCTGAAGGACGTCCGGGCCCTGTGCGACAAGTACGACATCCTGATGGTCGTGGACGACGTGCAGGTGGGCTGCGCCCGTACCGGCTGGTTCTTCTCCTTTGAGCGTGCGGGCATCGTGCCCGATATCGTCACCCAGTCCAAATCTATCGGCGGCTACGGCATGCCCTTCTCTCTGGTGCTCATCAAGCCGGAGCTGGATGTCTGGGAGCCCGGCGAGCACAACGGCACCTTCCGGGGCTATCAGCTTTCTATGGTAGCGGCCAGGGCCGGGCTGGAGGTCATGCTGAACGAGCACGTGGAGGAAAAGGTGCGCCGCGAGGAAAAGATCTTCGCCGAGTGCCTGGAAGAGGTGAAGAACCTCGCGCCGGACAAGATCAGGATTCGCGGCCTGGGCTACGTGTGGGGCGTGGATTTCCGGCAGTTCGACCCGGACGGCGCCATGTCCAAAAGGGTGCAGAACGCCTGCTTTGAGCGGGGCCTCATCGTCGAACGGGTGGGCCGCGGCAACACGGTCATCAAGCTGATGCCGGAGCTCCTGATCGACGAAACCACCCTGCGTAAGGGCCTCGCCATCTTCACCGAGGCCGTCAGGGCCGTGCTGGAATCGTAAAAGGAGAATATCGTAAAGCATCAAAATCAGGGGATAGTCTTTTGCCAGGCTATCCCATTTTTTTAGGAGGAGTTTGTATGAAGTTCCGCTATCCCGCCGTGCCCCTTGTGACCCATAGCCCTTATTTCAGCCTTTGGAGCATGGATGACGTGCCCAATCGAACCGACACCTGCCACTGGACCGGCAAGCCTCAGCCCTTGACAGCTGTTGTAGAGTATGGAAAAAGAAAATACAATATCCTTGGGTGCGCCGATTGCCCGCCCATGAGAATAAAAGATGCGCGGGTGGAGGCCTGCGCCACGGAATACCTGCTGGAATCGCCGGAGCTGTCGGTGACGCTGCGCTTCACCTCGCCCCTGCTGCCGGACGACCTGACGGTGCTGGCCCGGCCCATCACCTACATCACGGTGAAGGCGGAGGCCAGGTGCGAAGCGCCATCGGCCGGCAGCGTGAAAATCACCCTTGCCGCCCACGAGAGCCTCTGCCTGGACCACCCCGGCCAAAGCCCGGTGAGATTCAGCTTTGTGAAGGGAAAGCACTTTACAGCCGCCACTTTTGAAAATACCGTGCAGAAGCCTTTGAACCGGGCCGGCGACGATGTGCGGGCCGACTGGGGCACCCTGTATCTGGCGGCGGAGGGCGGCGAAGCCGCTCAGCGGGAGACAGAGCGCGGCCTGTGGGCAGCCGCAGAAAAGCATGTGAAGCTGGGGGAGACCGCCCTGTTTGCCATCGCCTACGACGAAGTAAAGTGCATCCAATATTTCGGCCGGGAGCTGGACCCTCTCTGGAAGGAGGAATGTGCCGGTATGCCTGAGCTCCTCGACAAGGCTTTTGCGGAGTTTGCCTCCATCGACAGCCGGTGCCGGGCCTTTGACGGGGAATTGACGCGAGAGGCCGTGAAGGCCTCCGGCAGCGAAAAATACGCCCAGCTGCTGCAGCTCTCTTATCGCCAGGTCATCGCCGCCCACGGCCTCTGCCGGGAGGAAAATGGCGGCCTGCTGTTCATCTCCAAGGAGTGCTTCTCCAACGGCTGCGCCGCCACCGCCGACGTGAGCTACCCGTCCGTCCCGCTGTTCCTGCTCTATCGGCCGGAGCTTGTGTTCGGCATGCTGCGGCCCATCTTCCGTTATGCGGAGTCCGATGCCTGGCCCTTCGATTTCGCCCCCCACGACGCGGGCACCTACCCTCTGTTAAACGGCCAGGCGTACAGCGGCGGCACCGATCCCAAAAACCAGATGCCCGTGGAGGAATGCGGCAACCTGCTGCTGATGACGGCCGCCGCCACCCTCGCCACCGGCGATTTCTCCTTTGCTGAGGCCCATTGGGAAAGCCTTTCCAGGTGGGCCGGCTACCTGCGGAAAAACGGCCTCGACCCCGAAAACCAGCTCTGCACCGACGATTTTGCCGGGCATCTGGCCCACAACTGCAACCTGGCCATCAAGGCCATTTTAGGCGTGGGAGCCTTCGGCCTGCTGCAAAAGGGGAGAGGGGACACCGAAAAGGGGGAGGAGACCCTTACCTGCGCCAGGGAAATGGCGGCCGAATGGGTAAAGAGAGCCGCCAACGGCGACGGCACCTACCGCCTGGCCTTTGACAGGGAAAACACCTTCAGCCTCAAATACAACGCCGTGTGGGATGAGCTGCTTCACATGGATATTTTCCCCAGGGGAACATGGAAACAGGAGCTGCGCTCTTACCTTGCCAGGAAAAACAGGTATGGTACCCCTCTCGACAACCGGGCGGGATATGCAAAATCCGACTGGTTGGTGTGGGCCGCCTCCATGATGAAGGATAACAATGATTTTGATTCTATGGTCGCCCCCTTGTGGGAGGCCTACAACGCCATGCCGCAGCGGGTGCCCCTTTCCGACTGGTATGAGACAGAGGACGCCTGGCAGGTCATTTACAGCAAAGACCGTGACTGGCGGGGTGGCGGGTTCCAGAATCGTACCGTGCAGGGCGGCCTGTTCATGAAATTGCTCTGGTCTCGAAAAGTATCGTGATTTTGACATAGTTTCACTATTTTCACACCCGCTCGATTTAGCCCTTTCCCGCGAAAAAGTTTAAACTTTTTGACACTTATAGGAAAAAGTAACAAAAGAGTAACTATTTTTTTTGGAAAAAGGGTTTACTTTTTCGTTATATTGCTATATAATGTACAACAGAATTGAACTAACTGTGAATTTTGCCTGTCATTTTGCTGAAGCTTCCTTGCTGTTGTCTGTTTTGAATCTTCTCTATAAAGTGAAAGGCGAAAGCAATCGCAGGAAAACCTTGGCTTTCATTTTGAACGGTTTGGAGGTGGCGGCGCGAAAGATACTTTTTGCTTGTGGGGAACTCAGGTTCCCGAATTAAAAATCGGCTGCGCCGCATTTGACGGCAATGCAGTCAGGGAGTGATGAGATTGAAGAAAGAAACTACCGCTGTAATGGAAACACCGAATGTCCAGACGCCCAAGAAGCCCGGCTTCTTCCGCAGGGCACTTGACCAGTGGGACTTGCAGGTGCTGGTACTGCCCGGCATCATCCTGCTGATCATCTTCAGCTACCTGCCCATGTACGGCCTGATCATGTCCTTCCAGGAGTACCGCATGGGCGACTTCCCCGGCTTCAGCGAATGGGTGGGCCTGAAGCAGTTCCAGTACCTGTTCAGCGATCCCTCGCTGTACACCGCCCTGCGCAATACCCTGGCCATCAGCATTTTGAAGCTGACCATCGGTTTTGTGTGCCCTATCGTTTTTGCTGTGTTCCTGAATGAAATGCACAACCAGGGCATTAAGAAGACTGTTCAGACGGTTTCCTATCTGCCCCACTTCATTTCCTGGACAGTCTGCGCCATGCTGATGATGGACTTCCTGTCCATTGACGGCGGCGCCCTCAACGACCTGCTGGGCGTGTTCGGCATCGGGCCGATCGGCTTCTTCCAGGAAGGCAAGTATTTCTGGGGCATGGCGCTGTTCACCGACATCTGGAAGGAGCTTGGCTGGAACTCTATCATCTACATATCGGCTATGGCCGGTGTGGACGCTGAGATGTATGAGGCCGCCGATATCGACGGCGCTACCCGCGCCCAGAAGATGTGGCACATCACCATTAAAGCCATTAAGCCTACCATTATTCTTCTCCTTATTATGAATGTTGGCGGCATTTTGAACGCCAACTTCGATCAGATCATGATGTTGACCAAGAATATGGGCAACGCCATGCTGAAGGATTACGCAGACGTTATCGACACCTACGTTTACCGTTATGGCCTCGGCCAGTTCCGCGTTTCCTTCGCGACTGCCGCCGGCCTGGTAAAGGCAGTAATCAACTTCCTGCTGCTGCTCACCGCGAATAAGATCGCCGATAAAGCGGGCGAGAGCGCACTGTTCTGATCCGTAATAAAGAGAAAGGAGGTCCATCTCATGGCTGAAAATGCAAAAATTAGCAAGCCGCACAAGATGAAAGCGAAGAAAGTAGCCAGCGATTATGTCATCATCATTTTGATGGTGGTGATCATGGTTGTCGTGTTCTGCGCCACCCTGTACCCGTTCCTGAACTCGCTGGCCATTTCCCTGAATGAAGCGAACGATACCACCCTGGGCGGTGTTACATTCTTCCCCCGTAAGTTTACGCTGGAAAACTACAAGAACATTTTTAAGAACTCTACCATCTGGAAGGCCTACGGCATTACCTTTGCCCGTACCATCCTTGGTACGATCTGCGGCCTGCTGGTCACCGGTTCTCTGTCCTTCGCTCTTTCCAGAAAATCCCTGGTCGGGCGCAAGGGCTACACCATGCTGTGCCTGATCCCCATGTACTTTGGCGGCGGCATTATCCCCACCTACTTCCTGATCAAGACCCTGGGCTTTATGAACACCTTCTGGGTGTACATCATCCCGTTTATGGTCAATATCTGGAACATGATCCTGATGCGCAGCTACTTCCAAAGCGTCCCTGACGCCCTGGAGGAATCCGCCAGGATCGACGGCGCCAACTATTTTACCGTCTTCTTTAAGATTTACTGGCCCGTCTCCACGCCTATCATCGCGACCATCGCGCTGTATTTCGCGGTGCAGCATTGGAACGACTGGTACACCACCTTCGTGTATGTGACCGACCCCAATCTGCGCCCCATGACCAACGTGCTGCTGTCCATCATCAACGAGTCCAAATTCGCTGAGCAAATGGCGGCTATGGGCGTCACCGACCTCGGCAACGCGACGATGGGCAAGAAGACCAACGTCCGTTCCACCACGATGGCTACCATGATCGTGTCCATCCTGCCTATTGTCATTATTTACCCCTTCCTGCAGAGATTCTTCATCAAGGGCATTATGATCGGCAGTATCAAAGGATAACAGAATCGCGAAAGATTCGCGCGGCGGATCTCTGTGTTCCAATTTTCACGTCATTCATTTCGATTCACTGGGGATACACCCCTTTGAATAAATTTCATTCCATTCCCGAAAATCGGGAAAAAACTGTTTAGGAGGAACAGAAAAGATGAAAAAAGTATTGGCTATGCTGTTAGCCGTTGTACTCGTCATCGGCTGCTTTGCGGCCTGTGGCAGCAACACGACCAGCAGCACCGGCACGAGCAGTGCCACAACGGAGGATTCCACTCCTGCAAGCACTGCCGACACCACCGGCGACACTGACACCAGTGAAGCCGACGAAGGCAGCACCAGCGGCGTGAACTACGGTTCCACCGGCCCCGACGACACCACCGAGCATGAAGACTTCACCGTGTATTACAACTACTCTGCTTGGAGCCATGCGTGGGGCGAGGACGAGTACAGCGCCTTCCTGAGCGAAAAGTTCAACGTAAGCATGACTTGGTCCGCCGGTGAAAACGATCCCGACGCCAAGCTGAACCTGATGATGTCCTCCG
>CAZYLJ010000044.1:0-11139 GCA_964648555.1 uncultured Acutalibacter sp. | reverse complement strand
GGTGGTAAAGGCCACCGTGGTGCTGGCCCGTGGCTACGAGGGCACACCGGAGCTTACCAGGGAGCTGCAAAATTACGTGAAAAAGGCCACCGCGCCTTATAAATACCCCCGCATCATCGAGTATGTGGACGAGCTGCCCAAGACCGTCGGCGGCAAAATCAAACGCGCGGAGATACGGAAAGCGGACGAACGGAAATAAAGAAGGGCCGGGATACTCTCCCGGCCCAATTTATTATCGAAAATCAGAGGTGGCAGGCGTCGCAGTCCTGGATCTCGCCCACGATGGGGGTGGGGTCGATGCCCTGGCGGCGGTAGTAGTCCGCCACGGCGGACTTGATGGCCTGCTCGGCCAAAACGGAACAGTGCACCTTCACCGGCGGCAGGCCGTCCAATGCCTCCATGACCGCCTTGTTGGTCAGCTTCAGGGCCTCATCGATGGGCTTGCCCTTGATCATTTCCGTGGCCATGCTGCTGGTGGCGATGGCCGCCCCGCAGCCGAAGGTCATAAAGGAAACGTCGGTGATGATGTTGTTTTCCACCTTGATGTACATCCGCATGATGTCGCCGCACTTGGGGTTGCCCACCTCGCCGACGCCGCTGTAGTCCTTCATTTCCCCTACGTTCCGGGGGTTCGCGAAATGCTCCATCACTTTTGCGCTGTATGCCATAAATTGTTCTCCTTTCTTTATACGTTATAGCTTACTTTGCCGGTCTGAATGGCCTCCCACAGCGGGGACATGGCCCGCAGCCGCTCTACGATGGGCGGCAGCTTTTCCAGAATATAATCCACATCCTCCTCGGTGGTGCCGTCCCCCAGAGAGAGCCGCACCGAGCCGTGGGCCACCTCGTGGGGCAGGCCGATGGAAAGCAGCACGTGGCTGGGGTCCAGAGAGCCGGAGGTGCAGGCCGAGCCGGAGGAAGCGGAGATGCCGTTCATGTCCAGCAGCAGCAGGAGGGATTCCCCCTCCACGCCCTCAAAGCAGAAGCTGACATTGCCCGGCAGGCGGCGCTCTTTATCTCCGTTCAGGTGGCTGCGCTCGATTTTGGACAGCCCATCGATGAGCTTGTTCCGCAGGGCTGTCAGACGCTCTGCGCGCTCGCCGATGGTGGAGCAGGCCCGCTCCATGGCAACGGCCAGGCCCACGATGCCCGCAACGTTTTCCGTGCCGGCCCGCTTTCCCCGCTCCTGAGCGCCGCCGTCCATGAAGTTTTGCAGCACGACGCCGCTTCTCACATACAGGGCGCCCACGCCCTTGGGGCCGTGAAGCTTGTGGCCGCTGAGGGAAAGCATGTCGATGTTCTGCGCCTTCACGTCGATGGGCACGTTGCCCACGGCCTGTACCGCGTCGGTGTGGAAAAGCACGCCGTGCTTCCGGCAGATAGCGCCGATTTCAGAAATGGGCTGGATGGTACCGATCTCATTGTTGGCGTACATGATGGTGACCAGGGCGGTCTCCGGGGTGATGGCGGCCTCCACCTCTTCCGGCAGCACGATGCCGTTGCGGTGGACGGGCAGGTAGGTGGCGGTGAAGCCCTCCTTTTCCAGGGCCTGCACCGTGTGCAGCACGGCGTGGTGCTCAAAGGCCGTGGTGACGATGTGGGTCTTTCCCTTTTTTCTCAGGGCCCGGGCCGCGCCCTTGATGGCCCAGTTGTCGCTTTCGCTGCCGCAGCCGGTAAAGTACAGCTCCCTGGGCTGGGCGTTCAGGCAGGCGGCCGCCCTTTCCCGGGCGTCCTCCACGGCGGCCCTGGCCTGCTGGCCCAGAGAATACAGGCTGGAGGGGTTGCCGTAGGCCTCCTGATAGTAGGGGAGCATCGCCTCCAGCACCTCTTTGGAAACAGCGGTGGTGGCGGCGTTGTCCGCGTAGACGGTTCTGTTCATGGTCGTTTTTCACTTTCCTTTCCGATCCGGCGCTTTTTCGCCCGCGCCGGTGAATTTAAAAGCCTGTCGGCTCGTTTGAAGAGTTCTTCTTGCGGAAGGGATTCTCTCGGTGTCCCTTTCAGGCTTAATATACACCAAATTAGTATACTTTTCAATACCCTGCGGGAAAAAATTTTCAGCCCCGGGATTTTCAGGGGAAAGATGGCTTTCCGGCGCATAATTTTGACTTTTCCGCCAAAGCTGGAAATAACTGGGATGAAAAGCCGCGCGGAAAACGCTGCATGGAATTCGGAGATCCCCTTTCCGGGCAGGCAAAGCGGATATAAAAAGCTTTGCCGCGGGCGCTTCCCGAAATTCTTACGGCTTGACAGTTGGGGGCGATGTGAGATATAATATGAAATAACAATTTCACGATAAGAAAGCGGCCACACCGCTTTGTTAGGATAGAACCGACAGGCAGGAAAAGACCCCGGAAGACGCGGGGATGACAGGCAGCGCCGGGAAGCAGTTCGGCGCTTTCTGTTGCTATCTTTTTTTCTTTTCCATCCCGTGACGGTATCTTCTACGCAAAACTACATTATTATTCAGAAAAAATCAGGAGGAATCAGAGTGGCGGAAAAAAAGAATACGCGGCCACGCCGGACAGCGGCGGACAACACGGGAAGGCAGCAGGATCAGGTCCTCAGCGGCGTCAAGGACGCGCCCGTGATCGGGAAGATCGCGCCGCCGAGGAGGACGGCGGCCAAAGCGCCGGACGAAAAACAGCGAAGGCCCCAGGGAACGAAGCAGCCCCGGGAGACGCAAACCTCTCAACAGCGGCGGCCGAACAGGAGCACCGCGGAAAAGCGCAGCGCCAACACCACCGGGGATCCGATCCGGCGCGGGAGCAGCGTTCCCATCGCGGCGGCCCAGCAAATCACTTCGCTGAAGGCCGCGGCCCAGGCGGAAAGCGCCGCGGGCCCCATGCAGAAGCGGGGCAGGGGCCGGCCCAGGAAAAAGCCCTCCATCAAGGTGTACTTTTTGGGCGGCCTAAACGAGATCGGCAAGAACTTTACCGTATACGAATGTGAAAACGACATGATCATCGTGGACTGCGGCCTGTCCTTCCCGGATGAGGAAATGCTGGGCGTGGACATGGTCATCCCGGACTTTACCTTTGTGGAGAAGAACCGGGAGAAGATCCGGGGCGTGGTCATCACCCACGGCCACGAGGACCACATCGGCGCGGTGCCCTATCTGCTGAAAAAGCTGAACGTGCCCGTGTACGGCACGGCGCTGACCATCGGTTTGATCGAAAATAAGCTGCAGGAGCACGGCTTGAGTGGCGTGGCCCGGCTGGTGGTGACCCCCGCAGGCTCCCATATCAAGCTGGGGTGCATGGATGTGGAGTTCATCCACGTGAACCACTCTATCGCCGACTCGGTGGCCCTTGCCATTCACAGCCCGGCGGGCGTGGTGGTGCACACCGGCGACTTCAAAATCGACTGCACCCCCGTAGAGGGCAGGATGATCGACCTTGCCCGGTTTGCGGAGCTGGGGAAGGAGGGGGTGCTGGCCCTTTTGGCCGACTCCACCAACGCGGAGCGCCCCGGCTACACCCAGACCGAGCAGACCGTCAACAATTCGCTGGACTCGCTGTTCATGCGGGCGGAGGGCAAGCGGATCATCGTGGCGACCTTCGCCTCCTCCATCAGCCGGGTGCAGATGATCATCAACTGCGCCGTCAAGTACGGCAGGAAGGTGGCCCTTTCCGGCAGGAGCATGATCAACGTCATGGGCATCGCCGGCGAGCTCGGTTATCTCCATGTGCCGGACGGCGTGCTCATCGACCTGAACCTTATCAATCGGTATGAGCCCGGCCAGCTGGTGCTCATCACCACCGGCAGCCAGGGCGAGCCTATGTCGGCCCTGACCCGCATGGCCTTTTCCGACCACCGGCAGGTGGCCATCAACCCCAACGATTTCATCATCCTCTCCGCCCGGCCCATCCCCGGCAATGAAAAGACCGTGGGCGCCGTGGTGGATGAGCTGTTAAAGCAGGGCTGCACCGTCATTTACGAGTCCATGTACGAAGTGCACGTCTCCGGGCACGCCTGCCAGGAGGAGCTGAAGCTGATACAGGGGCTTGTGAAGCCCAAGTATTTTATCCCCGTCCACGGGGAGCAGAAGCACCTGCAAAAGCACAAGGGCCTTGCCCTGTCTATGGGCATCCCGCCGGAGAACATCTTTATCGGCGACATCGGCAGCTGCGTGGAGATCAACGAGAGCCGCCTGCGTCAGCTTGGCGACGTGGCCGCCGGCAGCATCATGGTGGACGGCCTTGGCGTAGGCGACGTGGGCAATGTGGTCCTGCGGGACCGCAAGCACCTGGCGGAGGACGGCCTCATCGTGGTGGCCTGTTCGATCGATTCCCGCTCGGGCCAGGTGGTCTCCGGGCCGGATATCGTCTCCCGTGGCTTTGTGTATGTGAAAGAATCCGAACAGCTTATGGACGAAGCGCGCCGGGTGGTGTATAATACTCTGGAGGAGTTCTCCCGCCACCGCGTGCGGGACTGGAACGGCCTGAAGCAGAACGTGAAGGATGAGCTCTCCAAATTCCTTTACCGCAAGACGCTGCGCAGCCCCATGATCCTGCCCATCGTGATGGAAGTTTAAAACGCTTCGCCAAGGCGAAAGAGGTGGTCAAGCCGTGCGGAACCGCAAAAAGAAGATCTGGGTCATTTCTCCCCTGTTTTACCTGATGGCCGCGGTCATGGTCGCCATGGCCGTGTTCACCTACCACTACAATAAGATCGCCGCCGCAGTGGAGCTGACCGCAGCCGGGCTTTCCGTGCTGGCGGTGCTTGTCAGCGATTTTTTGTATACCCGCAATGCGTCCGGGGCGATCCGTGGGGCGAAGCGGGTGTTCACCGCCGAAGAGCGGCAGGCCTTTGAGGAATTTGCCCTGCCGGTGGCCGTGGTGGCTCCCGCCGGGGACGTAGTTTGGGCCAACGAGGCCTTCTCAAAGTCCCTGTGCGGCGGCGGGGAGTACCAGGGGGAGAATGTCATGCGGTTCCTGTATCCCAAGACCTTCCGGCAGGTCATGGGGGAGAAGGGCACCGCCGTCACCTACCACGGGCGGGAGTACACCGTGTACGGCGCCCGCGCCCAGGGCGGGTACCTCCTCTACTTTGTGGACGACACCTACTTTAAGACCATTCAAAAAGAATACCGCGAAAAGCGGCCGGTGGTCTGCATGGCCGTCTTCGACAACCGGGACGAGCTTGCCCGTGACAGCGTGGGCGGCGACGACTCCCGGGTGACGGCGGAGGTGGAGGCTGTTCTGCGCCGCTGGGTGGTGGAGGACATGGGCGGGTTTATCCGCCGGCTGAACAACGGCAGATATCTTTTCGTTACGGATGACGCCCATATCGAAGAGGCAAAGCAGCGGCGCTTCCGGGTGCTGGACGACGTGCGGGAGATCAAGAACGCCGGGAATATGAGCGCCACAGTGTCCATCGGCGTGGGAAGGGGCGCGGCCGACGTGGCCGAAAGCGAGCGCTGGGCCCGCCAGGCCCTCGACATGGCGCTGGGCCGGGGCGGCGACCAGGTGGCAGTAAAGCAGAAGGGCGATACATACGAGTTCTTCGGCGGACTGTCGAAGGGTGTGGAAAAAAGGGATAAGGTGCGCACCAGGGTCATCGCCGCCACGCTTTCCGATCATGTGCGGGCCAGCGATAAGGTGTTCATCATGGGCCACAAGAATTCCGACCTGGACAGCGTGGGAGCGGCGGCGGGCATGTGGGCGGCCATCCGCAAGGGGTTGGAAAAGCCCGCGTACATCGTGCTGAACCGTGCCCAGACCCTGGCCGGCCCCCTGGTGGACAGGGTGGAGAACGCCTACCCGGAGGAGGACGTGTTCATCACGCCGGCAGAGGCCTTGCAAAACGCCACAGAGCGCTCCCTGCTCATCGTGGTGGACACCCACTCCGTCAGCTTTGTGGAAAGCTCGTCCCTGCTGGAAAAGGTGCCCCGCATCGTGGTCATCGACCACCACAGGATGATGGTCTCCCACATCAAGAACGCGCTGATTTTTTACCACGAGCCCTATGCCAGCTCCGCCTCTGAAATGGTGACGGAGCTTGCCCAGTATATTAAGGCCTCCGCCATTGAGGGCGTGGATGCCGAGGCGCTTTTGGCCGGCATCGCGCTGGACACCAAGAATTTCGTGCTCAAGACCGGTGTGCGCACCTTCGAGGCCTCGGCTTTCCTGCGGCGCAGGGGGGCGGACACCGTGGCGGTGAAAAAGATGTTCTCCAACACCCTTGAAAACTACAAGCAGAAGGCCCAGCTGGTCAGCGGGGCGGAGCTTTACAAGGGCTGCGCCATCGCCACCTCCAACTGGGATCTGGCGAACATGCGCATTGCTGCGGCCCAGGCCGCGGACGAGCTGCTGTCCATCCAGGGGGTAAAGGCCTCCTTTGTGCTGTTCCGCAGCGGGAGCGATGTGAACATCTCCGCCAGAAGTTTGGGGGATGTGAACGTCCAGGTGATTCTGGAGGGCTTTGGCGGCGGCGGCCACTTTACCATGGCCGGCGCCCAGCTGAAGGACATCAGCATGAGCGAGGCGCGCCGGGCGCTGATCCGGGCTTTGGACCAGAAGCTGGAGGAAGTGACGGCGCAGGGCTGACGGCATCATAAAAAACGGAAAGGGGAAACTGCTATGAAGGTCGTACTGCTGCAGGACGTGAAGTCCATTGGAAAAAAGGGGGAGCTCTGCAATGTCTCCGACGGGTACGCCAGGAATTTCCTGCTGCCCAGAAAGCTTTGCAAGGAGGCCAACGCCCAGGCGATGAACGAGCTGAAAAACGCCGAAGCCTCCCGAGAGTATAAGATCAGGACGGAAATGGAAAAGGCCCAGAAGAGCGCCGACATCCTTTCCGGCAGGACGCTGAAGATTTACGCCAAGCCCGGCCAGGGCGGCAAGATCTTCGGCTCTGTCACCCCGCGGGAACTGGCGGAGGAGATCAAACGCCAGTTCGGCATCGAGGTGGAAAAGCGGAAGATCACGCTGGAGGGCGATATCAAGGCCTTCGGCAGCTACAATTTTGACGTGAAGTTCTACAATGGCATCACCGCCACCATGACCGTGGCCGTGTGCGAAAAGGACTAGCCTGAAGGCAGGCAAATCGCTGCTTAGAAAGGGGAAGGGGTGCTTTTATGCCGTTGGATGAGTTTACCGCCGCAGGGGAGATGGGGGCCAACATGCCCTTCAGCCTGGAGGCGGAGCAGTCTGTACTGGGGGCCATTCTGCTGGATTCCTCCTGCATGCCCGCCGTGGCAGAGCTTCTGCCCAGGGCCGAATACTTTTACGGGGTGAACAACCGGTCTATTTACAGCGCCATGCTGGAACTGTTTGCCCTGGGCCAGCCGGTGGATTTCATCACCGTGCTGGAGCGCCTGCGGGAAGAAGAGAGCTTTGACGAGGAAAGCGGCAAGGTGTATCTGACCCAGCTGGCCCAGCAGGTGCCCAGCATTGCCAACGCTGGGGCCTACGCGGCCATCGTGCGGGACAAGTACGATGTGCGCACCCTGATGCAGGCCGCTCAGGACATTTTGAGAGACGCGGGCGAGGGCGCGGAGGATTCCTCCCTGCTGCTGGACGCGGCGGAGCAGCGCATCTACAATATCCGCCGGGGAAAGGACATGCAGGGCCTGCAGCCCGTCAAGGAGATCGTGCTGGACACCTTTGACCGGCTGGCGGTTCTGAACTCCCCGGAGCGGGACAAATACAAGGGGATCCCCACCGGCATCCGGGAGCTGGACAGTGTCATCACAGGCCTGAATCGCTCCGACCTGATCATTCTGGCGGCGCGGCCCGGCGTGGGAAAGACCAGCTTCGGCCTGAACGTGGCCCGCCACGCCTCCATTACCCAGGGCCGCCGGGTGGCCTTTTTCTCCTTGGAAATGGGCCGGGAGCAGCTGGTCTCCCGTATGCTTTCCACCGAGGCCAGGGTGGAGGGCACCAAGCTGCGCAGCGGAGAGATCGCCGACGACGAGTGGCCCCGCCTGGTAGAGGCCGGGGACATCCTCTGCAAGGCCGACCTGTATTTTGACGACAACCCCACCATCACTGTGCCCCAGATAAAGGCAAAGGTGCGCAGGCTGGGGGGCGTGGATCTTGTCATTGTAGACTATCTGCAGCTGATGAACAGCGCCCGGCGCATCGACAACCGTGTCAATGAGGTGGCGGACATCACCCGCAGCCTGAAGGTCATGGCGAAGGAGCTGGATGTGCCGGTCATCGCCATGTCACAGCTGCGCAGGCCGACAGAGCACGTGAGAGACCACCGCCCGGGCCTGTCGGAGCTG
Organism: uncultured Acutalibacter sp.; assembly: GCA_964648555.1. Taxonomy (GTDB): domain Bacteria; phylum Bacillota; class Clostridia; order Oscillospirales; family Acutalibacteraceae; genus Acutalibacter. Next base: position 2,909 of record CAZYLJ010000044.1, on the reverse strand, counting down.
CGGGATTCCGGCTCTATCGAGCAGGACGCCGACGTGGTCATTTTCCTGCACCGGGAGGCCTACAACGCCACCAGCGAGGGCGGCGAGGTCACCGAGGACATGGACATGAGCGCCGCCGAGCTCATTGTGGCGAAGAACCGCCACGGTGAGACGAAGAGCATCCCCGTCCACTGGCAGGGCGAGTTCATGCGCTTCACCTCGCGAGAGGTCATCCGCCATGAAGAGTGAAGCGCTGCTGCAGCAGGCCAGCCTTGCCGGCCTGCCTGCCCAGGGGAAAGTGGTGGTGGGCTTTTCCGGCGGGGCGGATTCCACCGCCCTGGCCCACTGGCTTTCAGGCCGGGTGGAAAAAGACCGCATCCTGCTGGCCCACGTGAACCATCTGCTGCGGGGAGAGGAAGCGGAGCGCGACGAAGCTGCGGCCCGGGAGCTTGCCCGGAGCCTGGGGCTTCGTTTTGTCGTTTCCCGGCAGGATGTGCGGGCCATTGCAAGGGAGCGGGGCATGGGCCTGGAGGAGTGCGGCCGTGCCGTGCGGTATGAGCTTTTCGACTCTCTTGCGCCGGGGGAAAACGACCGCATCTTGACCGCCCACAACGCCGACGACAACGCGGAGACCCTCCTTCTGCACCTGTGCAGGGGGGCCGGGCTCAACGGCCTGCAGGGCATCCCGCCGCAGCGGGGGAAGATTTTGCGGCCGTTCTTATCCGTCAGCAGGGAGGAGATCGAGGCCTACTGCCGGGAAAACAGCCTCCCTTATGTGAAGGACAGCAGCAATTTCTCCAACGAGTACACCCGCAACCGCATCCGCTGGGAGGTGCTGCCCGTCTTAAGGGAGCTGAACCCCAGGATTTTAGAGGCCCTGGGCCAGACGGCGCAGCTCCTGCGGCAGGACGGCGAGTACCTTTTCTCCCAGGCGGAGGAGGCGCTGGAAAAGGCCAGGCACCCCTATGGGCTCAGGGCGGAATCCCTCGCCGGCCTGGCCCCCGCCGTGAGACGGGAGGCCCTGCGGCTGTGGCTTTTGGAAAACGGCTGCGAGGAGCTGGAAAAGAAGCACCTGGACGCGGCGGCGGACTGCTGCCTGTTCGGCGGGGGCGTTTCCCTGCCGGGGGGCGTGGTGGTGAAGCGGGCCCAGGGGGTGCTCTTCACGGCGGGAAAAGAGGCGGCGGGGTATTCTTTCCCTGTAAAGGTGCCGGAAAACAGGCTGGAGCTGCCTCTTCCCAACGGAAATGCCCTGATTTTGGAAAAAAAGTGGGGGCCGTTTCCAAAAAGCGAACAAAAAATTCACAATTTAGACTTCAAAAACGCATTGTCCTGTGGTATAATTACAGGAACTTTGACAGTGAGGACACGGCGGCCCGGCGACCGGTTTTCCCCCCAGGGAGAAAACGGGGCCGACCGAAAGCTGACCAAAAGCCTGAAGCAGGTGTTTCAGGAGTGCGGCATGCCGGCCTACCTGCGAGGCAGCGCCGCGCTGCTGGAATGTGGCGGGGAGCTGATCTGGTGCCAGGGGGCGGGAGCCTCCGCCGGGGCGCGGGCAAAGGAGGACGACCCCTGGGCCCTGGCCGTCACTGTGAAGGAGACTTGAGGAAAAAATAAGGAGTGGGGAAAATGCTGGAACGCAGCGAAATGATGGAGGACATTCAGGAGATACTGTTTACCGAGCGGCAGATCGCCGCCACGGTGGAACGCATCGGCAAGGAGATCTCCCACGATTACAAGGGGAAGAATCTTCTGCTGGTCAGCGTGCTGAAGGGTTCTGTGGTGTTCATGGCCGATCTGATGCGGTCGATCACTATCCCTGCCCGCATCGATTTCATGGCCACATCCAGCTACGGCTCCGGCACCGCGTCCTCCGGCGTGGTGAAGATCATCAAGGATCTGGACATCCAGCTGGCCGGGTACGACATCGTGCTGGTGGAGGACATCCTCGACAGCGGCAAGACTCTGAGCTACCTGATGGAGCTCTTGAAGGGCCGCAGCCCTCACAGTATCCGCATCTGCACCCTGTTCGACAAGCCCGACCGCCGGGAGGCCCAGGTGAACGCCACCTATGTGGGGGCCGTCATCCCGGATGAGTTCATCGTCGGCTATGGCCTGGACTACGATGAAATGTACCGCAACCTGCCCTTTGTGGGCGTTCTGAAGCCGGAGGTCTACACGAAGTGAACGGCGGCCAACGCGCTCGATCCTCTGCCCGTGAGGACAGCAGCTTACGGTTTTGAAAGAATTAGAAAAAGGAGATAGTGATTTGGATAACAAACGGAAAACGCTGAGAAACCTGCTCTTGTATATTGGAATACCCCTGGTAGTGTTTTTCATCATCCTTGCCCTGCTGCAGACCAGGACAACGGAGGTGGAGACCTGGAAATATTCCGATATCACCAATTACTTCGAGACGGGCCAGGTGGCTGAGTACAGCCTGAATTTGGGCACCGGCGAGCTTCGCCTGCGCCTGAACGACGAAAACGGAACGCTGGTGGATTTCGAGCTGCCCAGTGTGGACCTGTTCTATCGGGATGTGACCGAATATATTCGGTCCTATAACCTGGAGCACCCGGACGCCAAAATGGTGCAGGATGTCCAGAGCCCGCCGGAGACCAGCTGGATTTTGAGCCTTCTGCCCACGTTCATCCTGTTTGCGCTCATCGTCATCTTCTGGATCATCATGATGCGCAGGATGAGCAATCTGGGCGGCGGGGATAAGCAGATGAACTTTGGCCGGGCCAAGGTCAAGCAGATCAGCGACGAGAAGCGCAAGACCACCTTTGCCGACGTGGCCGGGGCCGACGAGGAAAAGGAGGAGCTGCGGGAGATCGTGGAGTTTTTGAAGAACCCCTCCAAGTATAACGCCCTGGGCGCGCGCATTCCCAAGGGCGTGCTGCTGGTGGGCCCTCCCGGCACGGGCAAAACGC
>CAZYLJ010000043.1:0-11376 GCA_964648555.1 uncultured Acutalibacter sp. | reverse complement strand
CTGGATAGCTCCGCCGTACAGCAGGAACTTCTCCGTCAGCGTGGTCTTGCCGGCGTCCGGGTGGGAGATGATGGCAAAGGTCCTGCGCTTTTCGATCTCGTTTTTATATTCAGACAAAGCGTTGTCATCCTTTCAGAAGATGTTGTCAGGTGTTGGCAGTTCGCTGTTAGACGCTCTACATTGGATCCTCCTCTTCCTCTTTCATTTCGCTATAGGCATTATTGTATCATCCTTTCCGGGAAAATTCAAGGCGAGGGCCACCCTTTGACAGATTTCCGTTTCCTGCCGTGTTACATTCCTCATAGGAACAGGAAAGGAGACGGTTTTTGTGAGAAAGCGAAAGTATCTGCCGGCGATGCTCTGCATGGCGGCTGTTTTTCTGCTGTGGGGCGGGATCAAGGCTAAGGGTATGGAAGAAGGTCTGCGGGCGGAAAAGACCATCGCAGCCCTCGGCGGGAGGAGCTTCCGGCTTTCCTACAGCGTCTGGACGGAAGGGGAAAACGCGGAAAGCACCCCCTGCGACGTCCTTCTGCTGCTGGAAGCGGCCTTGGGAGAGGAAGAACTGCAAAGCGCGGTAAGCGCGGCGGAAGAGCTCTTTTCCGGCCTTGCCCAGGTCTCGCCGTCCAGCCGGGCGGGGCTGGTGGTCTTTGGCGACTCCGCTGAAGGGTCGGGGCCATACCGATTGGACAAAGCGGGCCTGAAGGCTGTCAAAGGAATATTGCGGGGCATAGAGAGGGAAAGTACCGCGGCGCCGGATTACACCGCTGCTCTGCGGGAGGCGGGAAAGCTTGCCGACGCTCTGGGGGAGGGCCGGCCGCTCTACCTTGTGACGGTGGCCTCCGGCAAGTGGGCGGGGGAGGGGAAGACCGCCCTGCCGGAGCTGCAAAAGCTGCGGGAAAAGGGCGCGAAAAGCTACACGGTGCTGCTCTGCACCGAGACGGAAAGCGATACGGAGGAGTTTTGGCAGAGCATGTCCTCCGCACCCTTGTCGGAGTACCACTATCTCTGCGGCGCAAGAGCGGATACCTGCCTGGAAAAGCTGAGAAAGGAGTTTTCCTCCGCCTGTTCCGTGGAGGTGTGCCAGCGCCTTGACCCCCGGTTCACCATAAGCGCCGGGGAGCAGGCCCGCCTGAGGGAAGAGGGCGTTCATCTGATGGAAAGCGAAAGCGGCGTCTGGGAAATTTCCTGGGAGGCCGACCTGCCACGGGGGAAGGACGCCCCCTGGAAGTCTGTGCTCACGGTGCGGGCCAGGGATGATTTCCCCGGCGGCAACGGCGTAACAACAGACCTGGAAGGCACCGGCCTTTTCAAGGCGGGGAAGGAGCTGCTTTCTCTGCCCGCCACCTATGCAAACGTGGCCTCGGCCGTTTCCCTGCGGGACAGCGCCGCGGAGATCTTTCTGGGGGAGAAGGTCCCTACCGTACCGGATGGGAAAAGCGTGGAAGAAAAGATGGGCGCGCCCTCCGGCGGGTGTTGGCACGGCAGGGGCCAGACCGGCAGCCTTACTCTCTTTTGGGAGATGGAGGACGGCGGCGCTGTGGGCACCCTGCGCCAGCTGGAATGTCTCACGCCGGAGAAGGATACCGTTTACCGCCTGCGGGCCTCCTGGCAGCCGGAGCCGCTGAAAGGCAGGTTTGCTTCCGGCAGCATCGCCGGGGAAGAAGCGGAGCCCGTGGAGGCTTCGGCTTTTTACCGGGTCAGGGTCGTGACGGGAACGCTCCAGATCATCGCGGCGCCTCCGGCGGGAGGAATGCTCGTGGAGGGCAGCAGGCTCTTCCGTGTGGAGCGGGCCCAGGGCGGCAGCTATTATTGCCGGGTAAGGCCGGAGGGTGACCCGGAGACGGGCAGGCTGTTCCTGGAGGGGGAGCTGAGAGGCCTGCCCTTTGGCACGTATACAGTGACCCCGGTCGAATCGCTGCCCGGCGGGAGGGAAACCGTTTTGTGCTATCTCGGCCTTTGGGAGCGGGACGACACCCTGAGCACCCGGCGGAACAGAACGCAGGCAAAATTTCCCCATTTTTGCTTTACAAAGATTGGAAGATACAGTATACTAGGAACAGGAACCGGGAGCTGGAACACAAAATAAAGAGCCCGGCGAGGATTGGAGAAGTACAAATGGTACCGAAGTATAAAAGAGTGCTTTTGAAGCTCAGCGGGGAATCTCTGGCGGGGAACCAGGGCCACGGCATCGACTTCGACACGGTGCTGGAGATCTGCAGGCCCGTCAAGGAATGTGTGGATATGGGCGTAGAGGTGGCCATCGTTGTAGGCGGCGGCAATTTCTGGCGGGGCCGCAGCAGCGGCCAGATGGATCGCACCCGTGCCGACCACATGGGGATGCTGGCGACCGTCATCAACGCCCTTGGCGTGGCGGACGGCTTGGAGCAGCTTGGGCTGGACGTCCGGGTGCAGACAGCCATCGCCATGCAGGAGGTGGCGGAGCCCTACATCCGCAACAGGGCTGTGCGTCACCTGGAAAAGGGGAGAGTGGTGGTCTTCGGCTGCGGCACCGGCAATCCCTTCTTCTCCACCGATACCGGCGCGGCCCTGCGGGCGGCTGAGATTGACGCCGATGTGATTTTAAAGGCCACTATGGTGGACGGCGTCTATGACAGCGACCCCAAAAAGAACCCCGACGCTCAAAAGTATGATGTCCTCTCTTATATGGACGTGCTGAACAGAAACCTGGGCGTCATGGATATGACCGCCGCCTCCTTCTGCAAGGATCGCGGCATTCCCTTCCTGGTGTTCAGCATTGAGGATCCCCATAACATCGTCCGTGCCGTTACCGGCGAGCAGGTGGGTACTCTCGTACAGTGAAATCGTTTTGTTCAAATATATAACTTGGAAAGGCAGTGATGACTGTGGCAGAAATGAAGGAAGTCTATGAAAAAGCGGAAAGCAAAATGGTGAAGTCTCTGGACCACCTGGAGGAGGAGTACGCCTCTGTCCGGGCTGGCCGGGCCAACCCCGCCGTGCTTGACAAGATCACCGTGAACTATTACGACACACCCACGCCCATCAACCAGCTGGCCGCCGTGTCCGTCAGCGAGGCCAGGGTGCTCACCATTCAGCCCTGGGATGCCTCCGTCCTCAGAATGATCGAGAAGGCCATCCAGACCTCCGACCTGGGCGTGAATCCCCAAAACGACGGCCGCGTCATCCGGCTGGTGTTCCCGCCCCTGAACGAAGAGCGCCGCCGGGAGCTGGTGAAGGACATCAGCAAGCTCAGCGAGGAAGCAAAGGTCGCCGTTCGCGCCATCCGCCGCGACGCCATTGAAAAGCTGAAGGAAATGAAAAAGTCCGGCGACATCACCGAGGATGACCTGAAGCAGGGCGAGAAGAAGATCCAGGACCTGACCGACAAGTATGTGAAGAACACGGACGTCAGCTTTGAGCGCAAGCAGAAAGAGATCATGGAGATTTGACGATGCTGTTTCAGAAAAGGAAGCCCCAGCGGAAGGCAGCCCACGGCGGGCCTGTTTCCGTGCCCACCCACGTGGCGATCATCATGGACGGCAACGGCCGCTGGGCCCAGAAGCGCCGAATGCCCCGTTCCGCCGGACACAAGGCCGGTGCTGAAAACTTCCGCACCATTACCCGCTATGCCTCGAAGCTCGGCGTGAAATATCTGACGCTTTATGCCTTTTCCACCGAAAACTGGTCCCGCCCCGCCGAGGAGGTGGGGGCGCTGATGAGCCTGTTCCACGACTATCTGGAAGAGGCCTTGCGGGATTTTATGGATGAAAACATCCGGGTGCGCTTTATCGGGGATGTTTCCGCTTTTTCCCCGGAGCTGCAAAAGCTCATTCACGAGGTGGAGGAGGCTTCCTCCGTCAAGACGGGCATGGTACTGAACCTCGCCATGAATTACGGCGGCCGTGCGGAGATCGTCCGGGCGGCGGAGCGCTACGCCGGGGATGTGAAAAGCGGGAAGGCTTCCGGCGAGCTGACGGAAAAGGTATTTGACAGCTATTTGTATACCGCCGGCCAGCCCGACCCCGACCTCATTATCCGGCCCAGCGGGGAGAAGCGCATCTCCAATTTTCTTTTATGGCAGTGCGCCTATTCCGAGTTTGTCTATTTCGATATCCTTTGGCCCGATTTCAAGCCCGCTGATCTGGACGAGGCCATTCGCGTTTACTCTTCCCGTCAGCGCAGGTTTGGACATGTCTAGCTCCAGAAAGAAGAGAATGCCATGAAACAACGCATTGTTTCCGGCGCCGTGCTGATTCTGTTCTGCGCGGCCATTATCGTGTTTAACAGCTCTTTCCCGCTGGCCCTCAGCATTGCCGTGGCCCTTATTTCCTTTACTGGCGTGTATGAGATCATCAAGGCTATGGGCGTGGAAAAGAAATGGTTTCTGTCGTTGCCTTCCCTGATCGCCGCCGTGGCCATTCCTTTCTGCGACGGCGACCTGCAGCTGTTGGTCTACTGCCTGTTTACCGTTCTGGTGTTTTCGTCTATGGTGCTTTACCACCACGAGACCACCTTTAAGGAGGTGGGCGTGCTTTACAGCATGGTGGTGATGATCCCCTCGGCACTGCAATGCCTGGTGGCTCTGCGTTCTCTAAGTCAGGATCACGGCATGTATTACGTGCTTGTGGCCGTGTTTTCCGCCTGGGTGGCGGATGCCGGCGCCTATTTCGCCGGAACCTTCTTTGGAAAACACAAGCTCTGCCCGGAGATCAGCCCAAAGAAAACCGTTGAGGGCGCTATTGGCGGGCTTGTGGCCAATGTGGCGTTTATCATGCTCAGCGGTCTGATCCTCTCCCAGGGCGTATATCAGGGCCAGGTGCAGGCCCATTATCTGCCCCTGTTTTTGATTGGCTTTTTCGGTTCGCCCATTTCCATTTTAGGCGATTTGAGCTTTTCGCTCATCAAGCGCAGCTGTCACATCAAGGATTTCGGCCAGGTCATCCCCGGTCATGGGGGCATCCTGGACCGTTTTGACAGCGTGATTTTTACCGCTCCCTTTGTCTATCTGGTGGCCACCTGGCTGCCCTTGCTCACCTGAGGAGGAACGATCCTTGAAGCATTTGTCTCTTTTGGGCTCCACCGGCTCTATCGGCACACAGACGCTGGAGGTGGTGAGGGGCCTGGCGGGGTCTGACTGCCCCATAGAGGTTTCCGTGCTGGCGGCACGGTCCAATGTACAGCTGTTAGAGCGGCAGGCGCGGGAGTTCCGTCCTGCCGCCGTGGCCGTTTTTGATGAGGCCGCCGCCAAGGACCTGAAGGACCGCACCCGTGATATGGACATGGCCGTCTTGGCCGGGATGGAGGGCCTTTGCGAGGCCGCCGCCTGGGCAAGCGCCGACATTACCTTGAATTCCGTGGTGGGCATGGTTGGGCTGCGGCCGACCCTTGCGGCCATCGCCGCGAAGAAGCCCGTCGCCCTGGCAAATAAGGAAACGCTGGTAGCCGGCGGAGCGCTGGTCACGAAAGCCGCAAGGGAAAACAACGTGCCCATCCTGCCGGTGGACAGTGAGCATTCCGCCATTTTTCAATGCTTGCAGGGCGGAAGGAAGGGCTTGAAAAAGCTCATCCTCACCGCGTCGGGCGGACCGTTTTTTGGCAAGACTAAGGAAGAGCTTCGCAGCGTAACGCCGGAGCAGGCCCTGAAGCACCCAAATTGGAGCATGGGAGCCAAGGTCACTGTCGATTCCGCCACCATGATGAACAAGGGCCTGGAGGTTATCGAAGCGTCCTGGTTGTTTTCCGTGGGGCCCCAGGACATCGATGTCGTGATCCACCGGGAAAGCGTGGTGCACTCCCTCATTGAATACGAGGACAATTCCGTCATCGCCCAGCTTGGCGTGCCGGATATGCGCATCCCCATTCAGTACGCGCTGACCTATCCCCGGCGCTGTTCTTCTCCCGCTAAGGAGCTAAAGCTGTGGGAGGCGGGGAAGCTTACCTTCTATCAGCCCGATATGGATTCCTTCCGCTGCCTGCCCGTCTGTATCGAGGCGTTGAGGCGCGGCGGTCTTGCCCCCGCTGCGGTGAATGGCGCCAACGAAAAAGCGGTGGAGCTGTTCCTGCAGAGGAAGATATCCTTCCTGGAGATCCCCCGGCTGGTGGAGGCCGCCGGAAAAGCTCAGCCGGACGTTCCCGCGGATTCCGTAGAGGCTGTGCTGGCGGCGGACGCCCGGGCCCGCGCATTTGTAGATTCTGCCGTAGAAAGCAATGCCCCTTCCGGCGTCTAATACCTAATATCTAAAATGGAGATGATTTTTTGCACGGCTTGATGATAGCGCTTCTTATCGTGATCGGCGTCTTGCTGTTTGGCTTTGTGATCTTCTTTCACGAGCTTGGTCACTTCCTGATGGCAAAGGCTTCCGGCATCCGCGTCAACGAGTTTTCCATTGGCATGGGGCCAAGGCTCTTTGGCTTTCGCCGGGGGGAGACAGACTATTCCCTGCGGCTTCTCCCCATTGGCGGCTACTGTGCTATGGAGGGCGAGGACGAGGAAAGCGACGACGAGCGCGCCTTTGGCAATAAATCTGTCTGGCGGCGTATTCTTGTGGTAGTGGCAGGCGGCCTGTTCAATATCATCCTGGGCTTTCTGCTGATGATCATTCTGGTGGCCCCCCAGCAGGTAAACGCCACCACCACCATCGCGAAATTTGCCGAAGGCTCCCGCCTGGAAGCGGCCGGGGCCCAAGTGGGTGACAGGATTGTGGAGATCGACGGGTACAGCATTTTCACCAGCAGTGACCTTTCCTTCGGCCTTTCTATGGCCGACCCTGACGCCGTTTCCATCAAGGTGGAAAGGGACGGCGAGAAGGTCGATCTCGGCACTTTTGCCTTGGCGGCCCAGACCACGGAGAGCGGCCGGCAGGTGGTCTCTATGGATTTTTGGGTGGAGCCGGAGCAGCGCACCTTCCTTGGAGTGATTGGCCGTTCCGCCGCCGACACCTTCTCTATGGCACGCATGGTGGTCGAAAGCCTGAAAGGCATCCTCACCGGGCGGTTTGGCTTTAACGACCTTGCAGGCCCTATCGGCACCGCTCAGGCTATCTCCCAGGTGGCGAGCGAGGGGCTGGAGAACAGCTTTGGCGAGGCACTGCAAAACATTTTGTATATGATTATCATGATCACTGTGAACCTGGGCATTGTGAACCTGCTGCCTTTGCCCGCGCTGGATGGCGGGCGGCTGCTGTTCCTGCTGTGGGAGGCCATTACCAGGCGGCCGGTGCCGGCCAAATACGAGGGCTATGTCCACACCGTCGGGTTCTTTTTGCTCATCTGCCTGATGGTGGCGGTCAGCGCCGGGGATATCTGGCGGCTGATACAGGGCAAGGGATTCTGATATTTGGGGGAATGGATATGCGAAAGTCAAAGCAGGTGATGGTAGGCGGCGTGGCCGTCGGCGGGGGAGCGCCTATCTCTGTGCAGTCCATGCTCAGCGTGCCCTCAACCAACATCAAGGCAAGCGTTGCCCAGGCGGTGGAGCTGGAACGTGCCGGATGCCAGATCATTCGGGTCGCTGTGCCGGACATGGCGGCAATAGAGCTCATCCCCGCCATCAAAGAGCGCGTGACCGTGCCGCTGGTGGCGGATATCCATTTTGACTACAAGCTGGCGCTGGAGGCCGTGGCCGCGGGTGTGGACAAAATTCGCATCAATCCCGGCAACATCGGCGACGACAGCCGTGTGAAGGCCGTGGCCGGCGCCTGCCGCGCAAGGAATATCCCCATCCGTGTGGGGGTCAACTCGGGCTCTGTGGAAAAGCACATTTTGGCAAAGCACGGCGGGCCCACGCCTGCCGCCCTGTGCGAAAGCGCCCTGTATCACGTTTCCCTGCTGGAAAAATTCCAATTTGACGATATCGTCATTTCATTAAAGGCCTCCTCGGTAGACAGCATGATACGGGCTTATGAAATGATTGCGGAGCAGTGCGATTACCCGCTGCACCTAGGCGTTACCGAGGCTGGCACGGCCCGCATGGGCCTTATTAAATCGGCTATCGGGATCGGCAGCCTGCTGCAAAGGGGGATCGGCGACACCATCCGTGTTTCCCTGACCGCCGACCCGATGGAGGAAGTGAAGGCCGCCATTGACATTTTGAAAGCCCTCGATCTGCGGGGTGGCGTGCGGCTTGTTTCCTGCCCCACCTGCGGCAGGACGCGCATCGACCTGATCTCTCTGGCGGGCAGGGTGGAGGAAGCGTTGAAGGACTGCCGGAAGGATATCACTGTCGCGGTGATGGGCTGCGCGGTCAACGGCCCCGGGGAAGCCCGTGAGGCGGATATCGGTGTGGCCGGGGGAAAGGGCGAGGGCCTGATCTTCAAGAAAGGGAAAATTCTGCGCAAGGTGCCGGAGGACCGTCTGCTGGACGAGCTGTTAAAGGAAGTAAATGAGATGGGAACGTCTCCGCTGTGAAGCTGTGGGAAAGGCAAGAGAATAGAGGCAAAGGGGTACATATCACTTGAATACACTGGGCAATTTTTTTCGTAAGGAACTGGAAGGGGCCGATTTCCCCGCAAACGTCCTTGATGGGGAGATCACAAATCTTTCAGTGAACCGGGAGGACCGGGCGGTGAAGATATCCGCACGCTTTTCGGAATTTGTGGAATATGAGGAACTGCAGCAGCTGTGCGAGGCCTTGACCGGCCCCGCCTTTGGCCTTACCACTGTAACGATCCTGCCCCGCTTTCCCGCGAAGGATTTTTCTGCCCAGCGCGTGTCTTCCCTGGTAATGGCGCTGAAGGAGCGGGACGTTACCCTGAACGGCACTTTCAAGCAGGCGGAAGCCGAATACGACGGCCATACTCTTTCCATCCGCCTTGCCCACGGCGGGTATGATCTTCTGGCTGCCCACAACACCGATGTAAAGCTCAAAGCGCTGATCAAAGAGTGGTTCGGCGTGGACTGCGCGGTGGAATTTATCGGCAAGCTGGCCGTAAAGGAGGGCGACGCCTCCCTGCTGGAGCGGGTGCATGTGGAGGAGGAAAAGCGCCATCGTGCGGCCGTGATCCAGGAGATGGAGGAATATGAGGAGGCCATGCGGGAGCAGGCCAGCCGCCGGAAGGTAAGCGTGCGGGATGAGGCTACCCTTCGGCCCACGGTGGTTTTAGAGACGGCCCGGCCCGTTATGGGCCCCATGCCAAAGGGCAAGCCCGTTCCCCTGCGGGACGCCGCCATCGACATGGGGAATATCGTGGTGTGGGGGGAGATCTTCTCTATCGATGCCAAGGAGACCCGCGACAAGAGCAGAAAGATATACAGCATCGACATCACCGACTATACCAATTCTGTTACCTTGAAGATCATCCAGTCTTCCGACCAGTGCAAGGAGCTGGACAGCTTGAAGGTCGGGCAGTCCGTACTGGCGCGGGGCGCCTTGGAATACGACAGATATGACCGGGAAAATGTGTTCCGTCCCCGCTCCATCGCCACAGTGGACCAGGTGGAGGTGGTGGACGAGGCCCTGACAAAGCGGGTAGAGCTTCACCTTCACACCAATATGTCCGACATGGACGGCATGAGCTCCGCTACCGACCTGATCAATCAGGCCTACAAATGGGGGCAGAAGGCTGTTGCCATCACGGACCACGGTGTGGCCCAGGCCTTCCCGGAGGCCATGAACGCCGTGGAGGCCATCCGCAAGGGCGGCTCGGACTTTAAGGTCATCTACGGCATGGAGGCTTACTTTGTAAACGATCTGGTCCACGCCGTCACCGGAGAAAGCGCCAGAAGCCTTTCCGACGATTTCATCTGCTTTGATTTGGAGACCACCGGCCTTTCCGCGAAAAAGGACCGCATTACGGAGATCGGCGCAGTGCGCATCCATAATGGGAAAGTGACCGACCGCTTTGACACCTTTGTCGATCCTGAAAGGCCGATCCCGGCCAAGATCACAGAGCTGACCGGCATTACCGACGAGATGGTGAAGGGCGCTCCCGGCGAGGAGGACGCGCTGAAAGCCTTTTATGAATTCTGCGGTGATGAAGATATCGTGTTGGTGGCCCACAATGCCGGATTCGATACCTCTTTCCTTCGGGCGGGGGAGAGCCGCACCGGCGTGCCCTTCTCTCACGCCTATATCGACACGGTGGCCATGTGCCGCGTCCTGCTGCCGGACTTAAAGAAGTACAAGCTGGACATCGTGGCGGATTACCTGAAGCTGAAGCCCTTTCACCATCATCGGGCAGACGACGATGCCGCTGTGCTGGGAGAGATATTCCTGAATCTCTTGGAGCGCCTGAAGACCGACAGGGACGCCGTTGATGTTTCGGATATCAACAGCGCCTTGGCGGGGGGAGACCCTAAAAAGCTGCCCTCTTACCACCAGATCATCCTGGTGAAGAACCACACGGGCTTGAAGAACCTGTACCGGCTCATTTCAATGGGCCATCTGGACTATTTCTACCGTTACCCCCGCACGCCCAAAAGCGAGCTGATAAAGTACCGGGAGGGCCTGCTCATTGGCAGCGCCTGTGAAGCCGGAGAGCTGTTCCGGGCTGTGGTGCGCGGGGAGCCCTTCGACGCCCTCTGCCGCATTGCGGAGTTCTATGACTATCTGGAGATACAGCCCATTGGGAACAACATGTTCATGGTGCGGGACGGCACCACCGACGAGGAGGGCCTGCGGGAATACAACCGCACCATCGTCAAGATTGGCGAAAAGCTCGGGAAACCCGTTGTCGCCACCTGCGACGTGCACTTTAAGGATCCCAAGGACGCCGACTTCCGCAAAATATTGATGGCGGGCCGGGGCTTTACCGACGCGGAGGAGCAGGCGCCCCTGTACATGCGCACCACGGCTGAGATGCTTAAGGAGTTCTCTTACCTGGGCGAGGACAAGGCCTATGAGGTCGTCGTGACCAACCCCAACAGGATCGCCGATATGATAGACTATGTCAGGCCGGTGCCTATGGGAAACTTCCCGCCCTTCATCGATGGCGCCGAGGAGCAGCTGACCACCATCACATGGCAGCGTGCCAGGGAAAGGTACGGCGACCCCCTGCCGGATATCGTCAAGAACCGACTGGATAAGGAACTGAGTTCCATCACAAAGCACGGCTTCTCGGTGCTTTATATGACCGCTCAAAAGCTGGTGGCGGATTCCGAGGCCCACGGGTATCTCGTTGGTTCCCGTGGTTCGGTCGGCTCTTCCTTTGTGGCCAGCATGGCCGGCATTTCTGAGGTCAATCCCCTAGAGCCCCACTATGTCTGCCCCAAGTGCAAGCACAGCGAGTTCATCACGGATGGCAGCGTGGACTCCGGCTTTGACCTGCCGCCCAAAAACTGTCCGGAGTGCGGCGAGCCTATGGACCGGGACGGTCACACCATCCCCTTTGAGACCTTCCTGGGCTTCGGCGGCGACAAGGTGCCCGATATCGACTTGAACTTCTCCGGCGAGTATCAGAG
>CAZYLJ010000042.1:0-11442 GCA_964648555.1 uncultured Acutalibacter sp. | reverse complement strand
GTACATGTCCGCCCGTATGCCCGAGGTTGGAGGCTGCTTCCTCCAGGCCGAGAGCGAGGTTGCGGCAATCAACATGGTTTATGGCGCGGCCGGTACCGGCGAGCGCGTCATCACTTCCTCTTCCAGCCCCGGAGTCAGCCTGAAGCAGGAGGGTATTTCCTACTGCGCCGGCGCTCAGCTCCCATGCGTAATCCTCAATGTTATGCGCGGCGGCCCCGGCCTTGGCAATATCCAGGCCTCCCAGGGCGACTATTTCCAGGGCGTCAAGGGCGGCGGCAACGGCGACTACCACCTGCTGACCTATGCGCCCTCCTCCGTTCAGGAAGCAATCGACATTATGATGTTCGCCTTTGAAAAGGCGGAAAAGTACCGCATGCCCGTTATGTTCCTGGCCGACGGCATTATTGCCCAGATGATGGAGCCGGTTGAGATGCCGGAGATGGTGGATTTCAAGGTTGACCCCGAGAAAAAGCCCTGGGCATGTACCGGCTGGAAACCCGGCGACGATCCCGCCAAGAGAGGCGTTATCAACTCCATTTACATCAACACCGAAGACCTGGCAATCCATAACGAACGCCTGCAGGCCGTCTATGCCGAGGCCAGAGCCAACGAGCAGATGTGGGAGACTTATCAGACCGAGGACGCCGAGTATATCATTACCGCCTTTGGTACGGTGGCCCGTATTGCCAAGACCGCGATTGACGAGCTGCGCGAGGCGGGCGTCAAGGTCGGCCTCTTCCGGCCCATTTCCGTGTGGCCCTATCCCTATGACGCACTGGCCGAGGCAGTCTGCAGAGACGGCGTGAAAGCCGTTCTGGATGTGGAGGTCAACGAGGGCCAGATGCTTGAGGACGTTAAGCTGGCGCTCAGCGGGGCAAGACCGGTTGAATTCCTTGGCCACTGCGGCAGCCAGTTCCCCACCACCGAAGAGATAAAGAGCAAGATCCTCGAAATGAAGGAGGGAAAATAAATGTCAGTAGTATTTGAGAGAACCAGCCTTTTGACCGACAAGCAGTTCCACTACTGCCCCGGCTGCAATCACGGTATTATCCACCGCCTGGTCGCAGAGGCTATTGAGGAAATGAATCTGGACGGCAATGTTCTCGGCGTAGCTCCTGTTGGCTGCTCTGTCTTTGCCTATGATTATTTCAACTGCGACATGTACGAGGCTGCCCATGGCCGTGCTCCTGCTGTCGCAACAGGCGCAAAGCGCGCAAAGCCCAACACGCTGGTGTTCACCTATCAGGGCGACGGCGACCTTGCTTCTATCGGTACCGCAGAGATCGTCCACGCTGCCCACCGCGGTGAGAAAATCTGCACCATATTCGTCAACAACGCCATTTACGGCATGACCGGCGGCCAGATGGCCCCCACATCCCTGCCGGGGCAGGTCACCCAGACCACCCCCTATGGTCGGGACACCAACACCGCCGGGTACCCTGTGAAAGTGTGCGAGCTGCTCTCCACCTTGGACGGCGTTGCCTTTGCCCAGCGGGTGACGGTCAGCGACGTGAAGAACGTGAACATCGCCCGCAAGGCCATCAGGAAGGCCTTCCAGAATCAGCTGGACGGCAAGGGCTACTCCATTGTGGAGGTGTTATCCACCTGCCCCACCAACTGGGGCCTTTCCCCGGTGGAGGCCGTCAGGTGGCTGGAAGAAAACATGGTGCCTTACTACCCCCTGGGCGTGTATAAGGACGTGGAAGGTGGCGTGAAGAAATGAAAAACCTCAATATGCTTTTCGCCGGTTTTGGCGGGCAGGGCGTGCTGTTCGCCGGGAAGGTGGCGGCCTATGCCGGGCTGATTGCCGGGAAGGAAATTTCCTGGCTGCCCTCTTATGGCCCGGAGATGCGGGGCGGCACGGCAAATTGCAGCGTGTGCGTGTCCGACGAGCCCATCGGCTCGCCCCTGGTGACGAACCCCAACGTGCTGGTGGCCATGAACCTGCCCTCTCTTGACAAGTTCATCGACGAGGTGGAGCCCGGCGGCACAGTGCTCCTGGACAGCTCCCTCATCGATAAGAAGGTGAAAAGGGACGATGTGACCGTCTATTACGTGCCCTCCTCCGGCCTGGCCGAGGAAAACGGCCTGCAGGGCCTTTCCAACATGATCCTGACCGGCAAGCTGTTCCACGAGGTGTGCGCCTCCGGCGGCGAGTACAGCTACTGCACCCCGGAAATTCTGGACGGGGCCATTCAAAAGTGCGTGCCCGCCCGCAAGGCCGCCATGCTTGACCTGAACCGCCAGGCGGTCAAGCTCGGCGCGGAGCAGTAAAGCTCAAAAAGCAAAAGACTGTCGGGTGGTTTCCCGGCAGTCTTTTCTATATTTGCCTCAATACCGTCCTGGCTTCCCCTGCTAAGAGATTCGGCCCGGATCTCACTTAACGTTCTCTTTCACATATTTGCAGTCGTCGGCCAGGCACTTGTCGTGGTCGTCGTAGAAGCCCTCGCGCTCTACCACCCAGAAGGCCTCGAAGTCCTGCTCGTCCAGGGCGTTCTTGATCTCCTGCCAGTTCATGTTGGATTCCGGCGCGCCCATCTTGCACTGAACCTCAAAGCGCTTCCTGCCCTCGGGGCTGTTGTTCTGTGCCTCAAACTGCTCCAGAATTTTCTGGCGCTCCTCCAGACTCATCTCCGCGGCGTGGGCGAAGGGGCCGTCACCCTGCTTCTGCTCGTGGGCGGAGGCAGGCCGGGGGCCGGGGCCCTGCACCTTGGCGTTTTCCTTCACGTGGATAGCCACAATGCGGTTTCTGTACTTGCGGATAAAGGTAGGGGGATAGCAGCCGCCGTTCTGGGCCCAGCCGCAGTCCAGCTGGGAATAGCACTTCTTAGAGTTGTCCAGCAGGTGCTCCAACAGGCACTTGCCCTGATCCACGAAAAATTCCTGGCTGTGGTTGTGATAGCCGATCTTGATGCCGTAAGGCTCCGCCATTTCGGCCATGGCGTCCAGCTCGTGGGCCACCTCGATGGCCTCCTCCTTGTTGCAGAAGGGAGTGCTCGCCCAAATGACCGCTTTGCCGCCCAGAGCCGCCATTTTCTTGACGATCTCCTCGGTGGGCTTGGCGTGGACCGAAACGATCTCAAGACCGGTCTCCTCCGCCCACTTTTTGATGTCCTCCACACTGTTGTCCAGATCCACGGGCAGCAGCTCCACGCCGGTGTAGCCCAGGGACGCGATGGTCTTGAACTTTTCCAGCAGGGTGGGGCCCAGGCCCAGATAGCTGGCGATGCCGCCAAAGGAATAGGTGCCGATATTGACTTTCATTCTTGCAGCCTCCTATGCGGCAAGCAATATAGCTTGCCAAATTTTTCTAATTTAATAATAACAGGAAGAAGTATTTTTGTCAATAGTTACAAAGCTCTGCGGTGAACCCGCTTATCCGGCTGCCGCGCTGCCGCTGAGATAAAAACTGTATGCCCACCCCGCCGAAGGCGGGGTGGGCAAATGAAACCGTTTGTTCAGCGCTCACCTCCTGCCGCGCTGCCGCCGGCGGAGGAGCCGGTGGCGGTGGGGTCGCCGCACACGCCCACAAACAGGATAGAGCTTTCACGCGTATCATCCTCTCCCGTCTGTACAACATTGTCTTCGGCCACGATGGCGAACAGGAAGGGGCGGTTTAAATTCATCTCCACGGTCTTGTCGGGGGGCTCTGCGGCCCCTGTTGTCGCATCCAGGGCAGTGTAGGCTGCAGCCTCCACGCCATTTTCGTCAATGGCGATATGTGTGCCATGCTTGATCTCATCCAGATACAGGTCCCCCTGGGGGGAGATGCCGGAGAAGTCGGCCAGCACACTGTCAAAGACGGTGGGCAGCACCTTGGAAAAAGCGTCCGTCAAGCTGAAATCGCTGTCTATAGAGAACTTGGGAACGCTCCACTCCACCTGGCAAAATTCGGTGTCGTCGCTGTCTAAGGGATAGAACATCTCCTCAAAGGTTTCCGAATCGCTTAACAGCTCCTGGGGCGTTACGCCCTCGTCCGGCAGGATAAAAACCATCTCCGCGTTATTCTCTAAATCCAGGGAAGCCCTGGTAAAATTCTCACCGAAGTAGACGTTCTGATTGTCTCCCCGATGCATGAACTCCGCCGTGACCGTTGAGCCGTCGGCCCGGGTAAAGTCATCCTCGGTGTTGGCTTCCGGGTAAAACTCGTCTGTCCACGCGGCCTTAAAGTACACGGTATTCAATAGGACCGCCATAGTCGTGGGGTCGCAGTCGAACTCCGGCCTTAAGAGCCCGTTAGTGTTGTCGGAGACCCATTCGCTGATCTCCTTGTTGACCACCGGGTCGGTAAAGTCCGCACCGAACAGGCTGGTGTAATATTTCGATTTGGCCGTCTCCAAAAACTCCTCGCGATAGTCCCGGCGGTCGTCCAACCATAAGGAATTGGCCAGGGTAAAGGTGCAGAAGTCGTTTGCGTGGTAATGCTGCCGGTAATACTTGTCGCACTGGTCGGCCAGCCAATCTGTGTCTTTGGCGTTTAAGAGCTCCAGAAGCTCCGCCTGGGTGTCGCCCTTTGCCCCCGCCCCCGCCATGGCAAAGGCGTAGTAGGCGCTCAATGGGCTCCAGCAGTCGTTCTCGCCAAAGCCTTCCGCGATCAGCGGCGTCATCTCCTTGGCAAAGCCGTTCACCGCCCGGGAGAACTCCGGCTCGATGCGGCATTCCTCCTGCTGTTTGCGCAGAAGCTCTGTCTGTCTTTCCAGCTCGGCGTAGTCCTCGCTGCTTTTCTCCATTTCCGCCGAATCCGGTGTTTCTTTGGCTTCATCGGCAGCGGCTTCGTCGGCGGCGCTCTCCTCAGAGGACTGTCCGCTGTAAAAGGCCCGGTACACCGCGTGGATGTCCAGGTCCATCAGCTTATCCGGCTGGGCCCACAGGGTGCAGGCTTTGCTGTCGTCCGTGCCGGTTTCAGTTATGGACAGACGGCTTTTCAGCACCGGCACGAGCACCGAGCAGCACACGACAAGCGCTGCCAGCGGCACGCAGATCAGGGCGGCGGTCCGTCTCTTTCTGCGCAGCTGAAGCTGAACATTTTGCTTTGCGTAAATATCGGCCTTAAATTCCTCTTGGCCTTTCATAGCATGTTCTCCTTTCCAAGCTGTTTTTTCAGCGCCTGTTTTCCACGGTAGGAAAGGTTTTCCACCTGTTTCCTGTTTTTCTTCATGACCCTGGCTGTCTCTTCCAGAGACAGATCCTCAAAGTACAGGAGATACAGCGCTTCCCGGTATTCCGGGGAAAGAGTATCCAGCGCCTGCAAAAGGGCGCGGCGGGTCTCGTCCCGGCACATCCTGTCCTCCAGGGCGGGGTAGTCAGTGTCCTCTGTCACTGTGGGCTCCGCCTGCCGGCGGCGCTCCAGACGCTTTTGCTTTCTCAGCAGGGAAAGCGCCCGGTTTCTTCCCAGGGTGAAGAGGTAGGTCTTCAACGACGCCTTTCCGCCCTCCCGGTAGGGGTGCAGCAGCAGAGAGACAAAGGCGTCCTCCGCCGCGTCCTCGGCATCCTCCATATTGGGCAGGTACCGCAAAAGGAAAAAGATGAGCGGCTCCCGGTACAGGTCGATCACCAGATCGAACCCGCTTTCGTCACCGCGCAGATACCTGCGGTAATATTCCTCTCCTGTTCCCACTGCCATTCCTCCTTTTCCCTCTGGGCGCTTTCTCCTGGGGTGCCTTCCCGTTTTTTCATAGACTTCGATTCGGAATTCCTGGGGCGTTTTCACGGCGCCACCCCTTTCAGAAAGCTCTCCTACATCCCTTATACGCCGCGAAAAGGGAAAGCACTCACCGCTTTGAAAAATTTTATTTTGGTTTGCGCTTTACGAATTTTTTAGAAACTGTTGCCCCCATAAGCCGAATTTGTTATAATAAGGAAAAATCGGGATTTGATTTTTTCTATCGCGATAGTTTTATCATATAAGGAGACTTTCAATATGAATGTAAAGCTGTTGTGTTATACGCCAGAGCCGGAAAAGGCTGTGGCCTGTGCGGCCAAGCTGTGCTATGCTTCCTCCGACATCGATACCCTGTACGACGGGCTGACCGAGGAAAAGACCAGCGCTTTTCTGGACCACCTGAACAATATCGGCCACCAAAGCCCCATCGAGCACGCCAGTTTCACTTTTGGCATCGAGGGCGTGTCCCGGTCGCTGTTGGCCCAGATCACCCGGCATCGCATCGCGTCCTTCAGCGTGCAGAGCCAGCGGTATGTCAAAGAGATGAAGGGAGGAGCGGACTGCTTTGAGTACGTGCTGCCTCCGGAGATCGAAAGCGTGCCGGAGGCCAGGGCGGAATTTATCAAAGCCATGGAAGAGGACGCCGCCCATTACGCCGCTCTTGCCGATATTCTGCAAAGAAAGCACGAGCGTGAACTGATGGCCCAGGGTATGGACGAAAAATCGGCAAAGCGGAAAGCGGAAAAGATGGCCATCGAGGATGCCAGGTTCGTGCTGCCCAACGCCTGCGCCACCAAGCTGATCTGCACCATGAACGCCCGCTCGCTGATGAATTTCTTCGCCCTGCGGTGCTGCAACCGGGCCCAGTGGGAGATACGTGCTCTGGCCACCGAAATGCTGCGGCTGGTCAGGGGCGTTGCGCCCCACCTGTTCCGGAACGCCGGCCCCG
Source organism: uncultured Acutalibacter sp. (assembly GCA_964648555.1). GTDB lineage: Bacteria > Bacillota > Clostridia > Oscillospirales > Acutalibacteraceae > Acutalibacter. The sequence continues at coordinate 4,831 of CAZYLJ010000042.1, read as the reverse complement.
GCTGTCTGCGGGGCGCCTGCCCGGAGGGCTCCATGTCCTGCGGAAAAATGAACGAGGTGCGGGAGAAGTTTTCTAACCTGTAAGGAGGGAGACTCGTGAGCTTCATTGTGCTGGAGGGTCTGGACGGCAGCGGGAAATCCACCCAGTTCCAATTACTGCGGGAGGCCCTTCAAAAGGAGGGCGGGGAAGTAAAAACGGTGAAGTTCCCGGATTACGATTCCCCTTCCTCGTCGCTTGTCAGGATGTACCTGGCCGGCGACTTCGGCTCTGACCCGGAAAGCGTGAACTCCTACGCCGCCAGTACCTTTTACGCGGTGGACAGGTTTGCCAGCTTCCGCCGGGTGTGGGGGGAGGACTACCGCCGGGGCGTCACTATTTTGGCGGATCGATATACCACTTCCAATTATATTTACCAGATGGGGAAGCTCAAGAGGGAAAATTGGGAAGACTATCTTTCCTGGGTGGAAGACCTGGAGTACAATAAGCTGGGCCTGCCCCGGCCGGACCGGGTCATTTTCCTGGATATGCCCCTGGAGATCTCCCAAAAGCTCATGTCGGGCCGGTACCAGGGCGACGAAACGAAAAAAGACATCCACGAGAGCCACCTCCACTACCTGCGGCTGTGCGCGGAAAGCGCCCGGTTTGCCGGGGAGAGGCTGGGATGGAGGTTTGTAGCCTGTTCCGAAAACGGCCAGCCCCTGCCGGTGGAGACCATACACCGGGCGGTGCTGGAGTTGACGCGGGCGGTGCTTTGAGAAAGGAACGTGATCAAAATGAGCGACAACAGAAAAGCCCCCTTTAAGCTGAATATCGACGAAAAAGACCTGCGCACCGGCAGCGTTGACCGACCGGAGACCCGTCGGGCGCAGCGGGGGAATTCCACCCCGACGCAGAGCCGCACGGCCTATTATTCCACCGACCAGGACAGCCGGGCGGAGAAGAAGGCCCACAAAAAGCGAAACCGCCTGAAGGCCCGGAAAAATAAGCGGGTTTTCTCTATAGTGTGGCTGTGCATGGTGCTGCTGCTGGGTCTTACCCTGGCATCCTACCTTATCACCGGGGCCAACGACTTTCTGGCCGTGGGCCGCACCACCGGTACCACAGAGGTGGAGCTGCCGGAGACGGTGGACGCCGAAAGCCTGGCGGAGCTTCTCTACCAGCGGGGGGCCATCAATGAGCCGGAGTTTTTCACTCTTTACGCGAAGATCACCGTAAAGAACTGGGAGGTCTTCCAAAAGGGTGTGTACCGCATCAGTACCGACCTGGATTATCAGGACATCATCTCCAAATTGACGGGCGGCAGCGAGACCCGTGAGGTGGTCCAGGGCGTCACCTTCCCCGAGGGCAGCAACGCTCTGGAGATCGGCGCTATACTGGAGGAAAACGAGGTCTGCACCCAGGCCGAGTTCCTGGCCGCCCTCAACGAAATGGACTTTTCAAACTATGATGCCATTGCCCTGTTGGGCGATACCTCTGACCGGTATTACAAGCTGGAGGGCTACCTGTTCCCCGACACCTACGATTTCTACAAGGACGAGGAGCTGGAATCCGTCATCGGCAAGCTGCTTTATAACTACCAGAAGAAGATGACCGACACGGTCAAGAGCCAGATCGAAAGCTCCGGGATGAGCATGGATCAGGTCATCACCCTGGCCTCCATCATCCAGGCGGAGGCCGCTGACGGCAACGACATGTATAACATTTCCGCTGTCCTGCACAACCGCCTGAGCTTCGGCGGCGATTACGGCATCTACCGTCTGCAATGCGACTCCACCACATACTATCCCTATAAGAATGCCCAGGCGGTGCCGGAGACCGATGCCATGCCCTACGGCAATTACGACACCTATCAGATCGAAGGCCTGCCCGCCGGGCCCATCTGCAACCCCGGCATGGAGGCCATCCAGGCGGCGCTGCACCCCAACACCGAGGGCGACGCCCAGTATTGGCTGTACTTCTGCCACGCGGACGACGGTACCGCCTACTATGCCACCACCGAGGAAGAGCACCTCTACAACCGTCAGCTGGCGGGGCTGGATTGATGGGCCCCTGGAAAGCGAAGCCGGAGCTGCTTGCCCCCGCCGGGGATATGGAGCGGCTTTTGGCCGCCGTGGACTACGGCGCGGACGCGGTGTACCTGGCGGGGAAAAATTTCGGAATGCGGGCAGCGCCTTCCAATTTCAGCGAGGAGGAGCTGCGGCAGGCCGTCAGCTTTTGCCACGGGCAGGGGGTGAGGGTCTATGTTACCTGCAACACCCTGCCCCGCAATGACGAGCTGCAAGAGCTGCAGCTGTTTCTCGCCGCCTGCGAAAAAATCGGCGTGGACGCCTTTATCATCTCCGACCTGGGCGTGCTGGAGCTGGCAAAGCAATACGCTCCCACCGTTGACCTTCATATCTCCACCCAGACGGGCATCGTCAACTATGCTGCCGCCAACGCCTGCTACCATCTTGGTGCCAAGCGGGCTGTGCTGGCAAGGGAAGTACCTTTATGCGAGATCAAAGGCATCCGGGACAACACCCCCCAAGAGCTGGAGCTGGAAGCCTTCGTCCACGGAGCCATGTGCGTGTCTTTTTCCGGCCGGTGCCTGCTTTCCAACTACATGGCCGGCCGGGACGCCAACCGGGGCCAGTGCGCCCAGCCCTGCCGATGGGAATATTTCCTGACGGAAAAGCAGCGCCCTGACCAGCATTTCACGCTCGTACAGGAGGACAAGGGCGCGTACATCTTAAATTCCAACGACATGCGGATGATCGAGCACATCCCGGAGATGCTGGACGCCGGCGTTACCAGCCTGAAGATCGAGGGTCGGGCCAAGTCGGCCTATTATGTGGCCTGCGTCACAGCGGCCTATCGGCGGGCCATCGATTTCTTCTGGCAGCACCCCAGAGAGCCCCTGCCTCCCGAAATTTTGGCGGAGACGGAGAAGATCAGCCACCGACCCTATTCCTACGGCTTCTATTTTGGGGGCGAGCCCGGCCAGACCCCGGACAGAAGCCACTACGCCCGCAATTACGAATTGGTGGCCATCAGCCAGGGCCCCAGCGGGGAGTACATCCGTCTAAGCCAGCGCAACCGCTTTTTCAAGGGCCAGACGGTGGACGTCCTCCAGCCGGGGAAGCCCAGCTTTACGGCGGAGCTTTCCGAGCTGTACAACGAGGACTGGGAGCCCATCGACGCCGCACCCCACGCGGAGATGACCGTGTACTGGAAAACTGACGCCCAGGTGGGAAAGGGCGCGTTCCTGCGCGTCAAGCGATGATGGCCCATGCTTTTTCGCAGCGTGCCTTTTATTTTCCGATTTTTTCCGTGTCTATGATGATAGTGATGGGGCCGTCGTTGTGTACGTCCACATCCATGTGGGCGCCGAACTCCCCGGTCTCCACCTTTTTTACGCCCAGCGCCTTGACCCGTTCCACGAACCGCCGGTAGAGCGCCTCGGCTTCCCCGGGGGGCGCGGCCATATCGAAGGAGGGCCTACGGCCCTTTTTGCAGTCCGTGCCCAGGGTGAAGTTGGAGACCACCAGCAGCTCCCCGTCCACATCCTGTAAAGAAAGATTCATCTTTCCTTCCCCGTCCGGGAAAATGCGCAGGCTAAAGATCTTTTCCGCCAGGAAATCCGCCTGCTTTTCCGTGTCGCCCCGCATCACGCCAAGGAACACCGTAAGCCCCCGGCCAATGGCGCGGGTCTCTTTCCCTTCTATGGTGATCTCTGCCCGGTGCGCCCGCTGGATCACTGCCCTCATGGTTATCCCTCCTTTTGACGCAAGCTCTATTGTAGCAGAAAAAAGGGAAAAGGTAAATTGTTTTCTTTCGGGAGATATACTATAATGGGAAAAAACAGTATCAGGGAGGAAAAGCTGTGATTTATGAAATAAGCAACAGACGGTTCACCGCAAGGATAGATTCCCTGGGGGCCCAGCTGGTGTCTCTGAAAAACGGGAGCGGCTTCGAGCACATCTGGGTCGGCGACCCGGCCTATTGGAAGGGCCGGGCCCCGGTGCTGTTCCCCATGGTGGGGGCCCTGCGGGAGGGCAGGACGGAAATCGGCGGCAAGTGGTATGAAATGGGCCAGCATGGCTTTGCCCGCCACAGCGAATTTGCTTTGGCACAGCAGACCGGGGACAGCGTTTCCCTCTGCCTTGCTTCCACCCCGGAGACAAAGGCCATGTATCCCTTCGATTTCCGCTTCACCGTCACCTACGCCCTGACGGAGACCGGCTACACCACCGCCTTCACCGTGGAGAACATCGGCGAAGCTGAACTGCCCTTCGTGGTGGGCGGCCACCCGGGCTTCAATATCCCCCTGGGGGAGGGTGAGGCCTTTGAGGACTACACCATCCGCTTTGAGCAGCCGGAGACTCAGCGCTGCCCCGCCATTGTCATGGGCAAGGGTCTCATCGACCCGGATCGCTGCGCCTTTACACTGGAAAACGAGCGGGAGATCCCTCTGCGCCATTCCCTCTTTTACCAGGACGCCCTGGTGTTTGAGGGCCTGCGCTCCAAGCGGGTCGGCGTGGTGAACAAAGCGACCGGTCATGGGGTGGAGATGGAGTTTTCCCAGTTCCCAATGTTTGGCATCTGGTCCGCGAAAAACGACGGCCCCTATGTGTGTTTGGAGCCCTGGACGGGCTGCGCCACCCGTACCGACGAGGGGGACGAATTTGTCAGAAAGCACGGCATGACGCTGCTGCCCGCTGGCGGGAAAATGGAAAAGACCTTTACAGTGCGTATTTTATAAGGAAAGAGGAGAGAGGGGCGCGCTTGCCCCTCTCTTTTCTTTTGCAGGAAACCGGATAGAAAAATGCACAAAAAGAGCAGAAGAAGAGGG
>CAZYLJ010000041.1:0-11525 GCA_964648555.1 uncultured Acutalibacter sp. | reverse complement strand
TCAAGGGGCCGGACTTCCCCACCGGCGGCATCGTTATGGGCCGCAGCGGCATCCGGGCAGCCTATGGCACGGGCCGGGGAAAGATCTTGGTCCGGGCCAGGGCGGAGATAGAAGAAAATGAAAAGACCGGCCGCTCCAAGATCATCGTGACGGAGCTGCCCTATCAGGTAAACAAGGCAAGACTTATCGAAAGCATCGCCGACCTGGTCAAGGAAAAACGCATCGAGGGCATTTCCAATGTGGACGACCATTCCGACCGCAACGGCATGCATATCGTCATTGACGTCAAGCGCGACGCTTCCCCTCAGATCGTCTTAAACCAGCTGTTCAGCATGACCCAGCTGCAGATTACCTACGGCATCATCATGCTGGCCATCGTGGACGGCAAGCCCGCGATTTTGACCCTGCGGCAGATTTTAGACCAGTACATTGCCTTCCAGGAGGAGGTCATCGCCCGCCGAACCAAGTTCGACCTGGCAAAGGCCCAGGAGCGCGCCCACATTCTGGAGGCCCTGAAGCGTGCTGTGGACATCGTGGATGAGATCATCGCCACTATCCGGGGCTGCAAGGGCGGCCGGGTGGAGGCCAAGGCGGCCTTGATGGAGAAGTTCGACTTTGACGATGTGCAGGCCGACGCCATCTGCCGGTTCCAGTTGGGCCAGTTAGCCGGTCTGGAGATCATGAAAATTGAAAACGAGCTGGACGAGCTGCACGCAAAGATTACCGACCTGAACGAGGTTCTGGTCAGCGAGGCCCGCCGCCGGGCCATCGTCAAGGACGAGGCGCTGGATATGAAAAAGCGCTTCGGCGACGAGCGCCGGACGGAGATCGCGGCCATCAGCGGCGAGGTGGATATCGAAGACCTGATCCCCCAGGAGGAATGCGTGTTAACCCTGACAAATTTTGGCTACGTCAAGCGCCAGAAGATGGAGGCTTATCACACCCAGCGCCGGGGCGGCAAGGGCATTGCCGGCATGAGCCGCAGGGACGAGGACGTGGCAACGGAGCTCTTCGTCACCGGCAGCCACGACTATGTGATGTTCTTCTCCGACGCGGGCCGGATGTACCGTTTAAAGTGCTATGAGGTGCCGGAAGGCGGCCGTACCAGCCGGGGAATGAACATCAAGAATCTGCTGCCCCTGGGCCCGGAGGAAAAGATCACCTCCATGATACGGGTGACGGGCTACGATGAGGACAAGTTCCTGGTGATGGTCACAAGGAACGGCGTCATCAAGCGCACAAAGCTCTCCGCTTACGATTCCGCCAGGAAAGCGGGCCTTATTGCCATCGATTTGGACGAGGGAGACACCCTGTGCTGGGTGCGCATCACCGGCGGCCATGATGAGCTGCTGGTAGCCACCAAAAAGGGTATGGCCATCCGCTTTAAGGAGACAGATATCCGCGAGGTGGGCCGCACGGCCCGCGGCGTGAAGGTCATGACCCTCAAGCCGGAGGATAGCATCGTCGGCATGTCTGTCCTGCGGGAGGGCGGCCTGGTGCTCACCGTGACAGAGACCGGCTTCGGCAGGCTGTCCAGGCCCACGGATTACCGTATGCAAAAGAGGGGCGGCAAGGGCCTTTTAAACTATCACGTGGAGAAATTCGGCGATGTGGCCGGCATCAAGGTGGTGGACGAGGACGACGACGTGATCCTCATTTCCGAGGACGGCGTCATCATCCGCATCGAGGCCTCCTCTATCCGGTTGTGTGCCCGGCCCAGCAAGGGCGTGAGAGTCATGCGGCTGCAGGAGGGCAGCAAGGTGGTCACCCTGGCCCGTGCCCCCCACGAGGAGGAGCAGGAAAGCGAGCTCCCCAAGGACGACGGCGATCCCAACGAGGGAGCTGACGCCCCCGACGGCGCGGAAGCGGATGAAGGAGAAGGGACGGAAGAATAAATAGTGAAAAAGGGAACTCCTTAGGGCGGCACTGATAAAGCGGCTTTGTCAGTACCGGGCGCCTCACCTTTGACAATCTCCCAAGTTGGGAACGAATTGCCAAAGGGGTCGCCCCCTCGGAGTTCTCTTTTTGCTTTGCGCACAGGTTATTTAATGCCGTACTTTTGGGCAAATTCCGTGACATTCTTGACCCAGTGCTCATGCCGGAAGCCCTTTTTGATATCGCTCAGGTCGACATAGGCGCCGTTCATAATATTCTGTTCTGTGGCCTCGGCAATCATGGCCTCCTTGGTATAGGAGTCAGAGAGGTACTCCTCCATTTCCACGTTCATTTTCCGGTCTACCCCTTCGATAGCGCCCACATAGAACAGGTTGTCTTTTCCCAGCAGCTCACCCATACGGACAAAACATTCGATTCCCTCGCGCATCTGGGCAATCGTGATCTTTCTCTTATAAGCCGTCATCTTTTCACCTCCGTTCAAAATGCTGTCTACCGTGGTCTCCAGCACTGCCGCCAAATCCGGCAGCAGGCCAATATCGGGTAGGGTCTCTCCCCGCTCCCACTTGCTTACTGCCTGAAAGGAGACGCCAAGGCGCTTTCCCCCGTTTCGTTTTTTGAGGCCTCTGTATCCATTATAACCGAAAACCCAGCGGGCACAATAACTCGCTGGGTTATCTTTTATTGCTCCTGTTCAACCGATAATTATCCCACTGCGGAGACATCGCTGCTTTCCGGGAAAGCGGGCAGAGTGCCGTCGGCTTCAAATTTGATTTTGCACAGCTCCATGGCCCGGCGGCGGTACAGAAGCACGATCTCCTTGGCAGCGGAAAGGGAGGCCTCGTTGGTGCCGGTCTCTTCGGCGGCAGATCGTATCTTCTCGACCTCGCCGTCAAGATTGGCGTCCCAATCCTGCTGGCTTTCCTTAATGGCGGCCTGCTCCTCCTCCGGAACGGCGGCCAGGGCCGCGTCGTAGGCGGTGTCGATCATGTTTTTCCAGCTTCTGGCGGCGGTGTCGCAGGCCTGCTGCATCATGGAGAAGGAAGAGGCCAGCCGATAATCCTCATCATACTGCTTGTCGATGGGGTTCTGAGAGAACGCTGCCGAAAACTCGTCGTCCAGGCCCTCGCCTTCCCCGCTGGGGATCAAGTCCTCCGCCGGGGTGAACTGAGAGCTTTCCGGCTCCGGTGTGAACTCCGGCTGGGAGGAGCTTTCTGCCTGGCTGGAAGCCGGCGAGCTTATATTATTTTCGTTTTCACAGGAGCAGAAGGCTGCGCAGAGCAGCATACACAGCGCCATCAGCGCGAGATACTTCAAAAGCTTCATAAGAGGCCCCTTTCTACCAGTGCGGCGGTCTTCAATACCGCGATTTGGGTTTTACCGTCCGGCAGTTCGTTATCCAGCACCATCTTGACCGCTTTCTCCAACGGGATGCGCTCGTTTTCCAAAAACTCATCACTGTCCAGGTGAAGGCCGCCGCCCTCTTTTGTCAGGCGGCACGCCCACAGGTGGATGATTTCCCCGGAATACCCGGCGGTGGGGAATACCTCCCCCAGAGAAATGTACTTGTCGGACGTGGTGCCGGTCTCCTCCAGCTGCTCCCGCTTCATGGCTTCAAAGGGGTCCTCCCCCTTTTCCAGCTTCCCGGCGGGCAGTTCCAACAGCACCTGCCCAACGGAATAGCGGAACTGCCGCACAAAGATGAGCTCCTCCTTCGGGGTGAGCACTGCCACGCACACGCCACCCCGGTGATCCACCACCTCCCGCCTGGCGGTATTGCCGTTTTCCAGTTCAACGTCGTCCACATGCACGCGGATGACCTTGCCGTCATACACGACATTTTCCGTTAATCTCTTTTCAAACAGTTTCATACAGTACCTCCTGACGGATGGGATTCATCACCAGACCGGTGGTGAGCTTGGGATAAAAATAGGTGGATTTCTGGGGCATCTTTTCCCCGGCTGCCGCCACCGCGGCGATCTCCTCTACTCTTGTGGGGTTCAAAAGGAAGCAGCACTGGCTTTCCCCGGCCCGCACCGAGGCCTCGGCCTCCTCTGCGGAGCGGGTATAAGTCAGATTCTTTTGGGCAGCCATACTGTCCTTGCCGATGGAAAGCAGATTTTCCAGCACCAGCGTGTGGAGGACGCTCACATCCAGGGCACGGCAGGCCGGGCTTCTCTTCGGCAGGAATTTCTCCATGACGCTTTCGTCCCGCAGGGTGAGGATGCTCCATTCTCCGCCGGCAAAGAAACCGAAGGCATGCAGGCCCTTTTCGTAATGCTCGTCCAGCAGGGCTTCCGTTTCCTCCCGGCTTTGGGCGCCTTCCACCTGAAACCATTTTTCGCAGCCGCTCAACAGGGCCGCCTCATCAAAGCGCTCCAGGCCCTTGACCAGCCTGTGGGTGGGGAACACCGCCAAACCGGGGTTTTCCATGTCGGTCAGGAACATCATCACATAGTCGGCTTCGGGGCAGAAAACGCACTGCTCCCGCAGGGAGTCCCGGTATCGTAAAGCCGTTTCATAGCGGTGGTGGCCGTCGGCGATGTAGAGCTTCCTGGGAGAAAAATCCTCCCGCAAAGCGGAAATGGCCACGGTATCATTTATGACCCACAGCCGATGAGAAGATTCTCCGTCGGAGAAGTCGTACCGGGGGGCGCAGGTGCGCATCAGATTTTCCAGCCGCCGCCGGGTGATGTGGTTCCCGTCGTGGTAGAGGCAGTAAATTGCGCTGAAATTGCAGCCCGTGGCGCTCGTCAAAAGGAAGCGGTCCTCCTTTGCCTTGCTCAGCGTCTCCTCGTGGGGAAGCACGACGCCGGAGGCAAACTCCTCCAGGCGCACAAGGCAGATCATGCCAAAGAGCTTCTTCGTTTCGCCTTTATAGGTGAAGCCTTCCTCATAGAGATAAACACCCTCGTCCATGTCCTGCTTTAAAACGCCCGTTTTCAGCCAGCTTTTCAGGGTGCGGGCGGCCTCCCCATAGGGGTCGCTGCCAACAGGCAGCTCCAGCCGAACCATGTTAAAGGGATTCTTTTCCAGAAGGGCCTCTCGCTGGGGGCCGCTGATGATATCGTAAGGGGGACAGACCAGGGTGTCGATCTTCCCCGCCATTTCCAAACCGTACCGCAAGGCCCGAAAGGGCCGGATCTCCGCCATAGCATCCACCGCGCTTTCCATATAAAAATCTCATCCCCATTTTACACGGGAGAGAGGGCTTCCGTCAAGCGTTTGTGGAAGTTCCTACAAAGCTGTCATCACTCCGTCACGGAATCTTCACAATACCCATTTATAATTGTAAATTACGAAATACTGGGGAAAATGCTTGCAAATATCCCAATTTTGCGGTACTATTGATTAGCTAAGAAAGTTTATACAAAACAGGAGGAATCAGGTCAAATGGTAGAGGTCAAGAACCTCACGAAGCGCTACGGCAGCAAGCTGGCGCTGGATCACGTGAGCTTCAAAGTTGAGGAGGGGACCATCGTTGGGTTCCTGGGCCCAAACGGCGCAGGGAAATCCACCATGATGAACATCGTGACAGGGTATCTCTCCGCCACCTCCGGCGAGGTATGGGTCTCCGAGAAGAACACCCTGGACGAGCCCGCCGAGGTCAAAAAGATGATCGGGTATCTTCCCGAAATGCCGCCCCTTTATATGGACATGACGGTGAAGGAATACCTGAACTTCATGTACGAGCTGAAAAAGGCCACGCAGCCCAGAGAACAGCACCTTTCCGAGATTTGCCGCCTGGTGAAGATCGAAGAGGTCTACAACCGTCTGATCGGCAATCTGTCAAAGGGCTATAAGCAGCGTGTGGGCATTGCCCAGGCGCTGATCGGCAATCCGCCCGTCCTCATTTTGGACGAGCCCACCGTGGGTCTGGATCCCAAGCAGATCATCGAGATACGGTCGCTGATCACCAACCTGGGAAAGAACCACACCGTCATTTTGAGCTCTCACATCCTTTCCGAGGTGCAGGCTGTCTGCGAGCGCATCATCGTCATCAACAACGGCCGCCTTGTGGCCGACGGCGCCACCGACACCCTGGCCCACGACCTTTCCTCCGACCACAGGCTCGTCCTGCGGGCGGAAGGGCCGGAAAAGGAGATGGTCCACGCCATCCAGGGCATGCCCCAGGTGGAGAAGGTGCTCTCCATGGGCGAGAAGGAGCCCGGCGTGTATGAGCTGAGCGTGGAGACGGCGGGCGACGCCGATGTGCGCCGCGACCTGTTCGCTTTGATGTCCAGAAAGGGCTGGCCCATGCTGGCCTTAAAGAATACGGATATGACGCTGGAAGACCTGTTCTTACAGCTCACTTCCGGCGAGGCTGACGCTGCCCCGATCCGGGAGACTCAGCAAGGAGGTGCGGAAGAATGATCGCCATCTATAAAAGGGAGCTTCGCTCCTACTTCAACGCCCCTGTGGGCTATGTGTTTATCGCCGCTCTGGCGGCCCTTTACGGTCTGTTCTATTTCTACCAGGTGTTTGCCAGCGGCTCTTCCAGCAATATCAGCAACGTTTACAGCACCATGTTCTCCTTCTGCATGCTCATCATCCCCATCATCACCATGCGCAGCATGACGGACGACCAGAAGAACAAGACAGACCAGGCGCTGCTCACCGCCCCCGTCAGCGTGACGGGCATTGCCATAGGCAAGTTCTTAGCCTGCTTCACTGTGTTTCTCGTGGCCTCTACCCTGGGCCTGCTGCCGGCTGTGGCCGTGTCCTTCTTCGGCAGCCCCGCCTGGGGGGAGATCATCGGCAACTACCTGGGCACCCTGCTTTACGGCGGCGCCATGATTTCCATCGGCGTGTTCATTTCCAGCCTGACCATCAGCCAGATCATCGCGGCCATCGGCACTTTCATCGTGGCGGTGGTGCTGATGTTCATCGACGGCCTGAGCTCCGCCATTTCCAACTCGGTGGTCAGCACCGTGGTGGGCTGGATCTCCTTTAACAGCCGTTATACCACCTTTACCCAGGGGGTATTCAGCATCTCCAGCACGGTGTTCTTCCTCAGCGTGATGGCGGTATTCGTATTCCTGACCGCCCGCAGGCTGGAAAGCCGCCGGTGGAACTGAGAAGGGAGGAGACGCACATGAATAACGAACAAAACGAGAAGAACCTGCCGGAGCAGGAGACCGTACAGGAAGAGGGAAACGAGGCAGTAAAGGAAACTGTGACCGAAGAGGTGACGGAAACAGCGGACGCGGCCGTGACGGAGACTGAGGTTACAGAAGAGCCCGCAGAGGCCGACCCGGAGGAAAAGCCCGATTCCCAGCCGGAAAAGACGAAAAAGCCCCAGAAGGAAAAGACGGGCAAATTCAAGCGGGGCGGCATGGCCACGCTGATGTCTGTTGTATTCGTGGCCATCGTGGTGGTCATCAACATTCTGGTGGGGCTCTTGACCGAGCGCTTCCCCTCCATGAACATCGACCTTACGGCCCAGAAGCTGAACTCTCTTTCCGACCAGGCCCTGGAGATCGCCAAGAGCGTGGATAAGGAGACCACCCTGTACCTGATCGGCTCGGAGGAGAAGTACCGCAAGGATCAGATATTCTCAAGCTATGGTCTGGAGTTCAGCCAGGTGGCGAACCTGGCGGAAAAGCTGCAAGAGGCCAACAGCAAAATTTCCGTGGAGTTTATCGACCCGGACTCCAACCCGGGCTTTATCAGCCAGTATTCCAGCGAGAGCCTGACCACCGGCTGCGTCATGGTGGCCACGGAGACGCGGCATAAGACCCTGCAGGCCAGCGACCTGTTCACTGTGGGCACCGACCAGACCACCTATCAGACGGTGACCTATTCCAAGGTGGACAGCGCCTTGGCGGCGGCATTGGAAATGGTGAACATGGACAACGTGCCTGTGCTGACTATCGCCACCGGCCACGATGAGAAGCTGGATCCCAGCGAGTATCTTTCCGCTTTTATCGATATGATGGAAAACCAGAACTATGAGGTGAAGGAGATTGACTTTGCCACAGAGGAAATTCCTGAGGACACCCAGATTTTGATGCTGCCCACGCCCTCCACCGACTACAGCGTGGAGGAGATCGAAAAGCTGCGGGCTTATCTGGATGACGAGGAACGGCCGGAGGACTTTATGCTGCTCGTCACCTGCCACACCACTCAGGGCGAGCTGCCCAGGCTGGCAAGCCTTTTGGAGGAGTGGGGCATCCGGGTGGAAAGCGGCATGGTAGCCGAGACGGACACGAACCGCATGATGGTCGGGAACCAGGGCTATGTGATGGTAGACGCCAACCAGGAGGATTTCCTGGAGGATGAAAGCTACAGCAGACTGATATGCCCGGGCAGCAGGCCCATCACCCGGTTGTTTGAGGGCAACGGCGACGTTTCCACCTATCCTGTGTGGACCACTGCCGACAGCGCTTTTGTGGTGACGGCGGACATGGAAGAAATTCCCGATAACCCCGTGACCGAAGAGCTGAACACAGCCGTGATGGCGGTGAAGCACGTGGAAATGGACAACGACTACAAGCTGCGCAGCATTGTGGTGTTCGGTTCCTCCATCGTGTTCCTGGATGACTTTATCAACACAACCGCCTACGACAACGGCGCATATATCGAAGACTTGTTGCAGTACTGCACCGGCACCGACGACAGCCAGGTCACGGTGAAGACGGAGCAGGTGCAGACAAACATCCTGGATATCTCCACCACGTTGAACACCGTGCTGGTGCTTGGCCTTGGCGTGTTCACCATCGGCATCCCGGTGGTCATCGTCATCATCGGCCTGGTGGTCTACTTGAAGAGAAGGCACCTGTAAAAGAGGTAGGCAATGAAGAAAAACGTAAGGAATCTACTGATTATGTTTCTTGTGCTGGCCGTGCTGGGCGGCGCGGTCGCAGTTCTGCTGCTGTCTTCTCCCGCGGGAGAAGACGCGACCGAATCCTCCGATACGGAGGATTCGGCGTCGGACACGCCGCAGATCACCCTCATCGACCGGGAGCTGACGGACGTGACCTCTGTAAAAGTGGAAAACAAGACCGGCAGCTACACCCTGGTGCCCAGCGAGGGCGCGGCCTTCACCCTGGAAGGCTATGAGGAGTACGATCTGAGCGTCACCAGCATGTCCAGCGCCGTGGAGAACCTTGTCGCCCTGAAGGCCGAAAAGGAGCTGGGCCAGCAGGACAGCGGTCTGGAGGACTTCGGCCTAGCCGGGGAAGACGCCGTTTCCGTGGAGATTGCCTACAGCGACGGCAGCACGGACAAGGTGGCCATCGGCAATATGGCGGCGGAATCCACCGGCAGATATGTGGAAAAGGACGGCGAGGTGTACATTTCCGCCAATGCCCCCGGCACCCTGAAAGAAAGCAAATACAGCTTTTTCAATACGGAAGTCTATACAATAGCGGACAGAATCGAGACCGAAACTGACGACGAGGGAAACACCACTACCACAACGGGAGAGGACATCATGTCCTGGATCAAGTTCTCCGGCGCGGCCTTCCCGGAGCCAATCGAGATCGAGCGGGATCTGGATATGACCAGCGCCTATTTGATCACCTCCCCCGTCATGGCGGAGTCCGGCACAACGGCCTTTACCGACATCATCACCGCGCTGAAGACCATCGCCGCAGAAAAGGTCGTGGCCGCCCGGCCTACTGAGGAGGAGCTGGAGGAGTTCGGCCTTGCCGAGCCTGACGTCGTGGTAGAATTCGAGCTGAACAGCGAGGAGCACAAGCTGGTTGTCAGCGCCCTGGACGCGGACAAGGGCCGCTACCTGATGATAGACGACCTTGACGTGGTCTACCGGGTGGCGGAAGACACCGTGGCAACCTGGGCGGAGACGCAGCTTTCCAAGCTGCGCATGAGTTACACCTGGCTGGTGAACATCATGTATGTGGAAAAGCTGACCTACACCCTTGAAGACGGCACCCAGTACTGTTATGATATCACCAGGACCGTCAACGAGGATAAGAGCACCGACGAGTACACCTCCTATGATCTGAGCGTCAAGAACAAGGACGGCGAGGACATCGATTACGAAAACTACCAGGATATGTACCAGAAATCCCTGGCCGTGGCAGTTCTGAATCAGGACAAGCCTGAATACGGCGGCACTCCGGCGCTGAAAATAGAGTATCAGCGCTTTGAAAGCAACGGCGGCGAGACCGATACGGTGGAGTTCTTTGCCGTGGGCGAGGACCGCTATGCGGCCACGGTAAACGGCGGATTCAACGGTCAGGTAAGGCGCAGCGAGGTGGATAAGCTCATCTCCCTGCTGCCCGTGCTGGACGCGAACCAGCCCATAGAGTAAGCGAAAATCAAAAGGAAAGGCGGGGCAGTGATGAAGCGATGGAAAACGGCAATGTGCTTCCTGCTGGCAGCGGCATTACTGACAGGATGCTCTCAGCTGGGCTTTGGCAGCGGAGAAAAAGACTCTGTTTCCGAAGGCGCTTCTTCCGGCGTCGTCGTCAGCGCAGCGGCGGAAAAAGCCAGGGCATATAAGATCGGCATGCTGCAGTTTGACGAGGACCCTTCCTCCGACATGGCCAGAGAAGCCTTCATCAACCGCCTGGAGGAATGGGGATACGAGGACGAGGCGGTGGAGATCGACTACCAGAACGCCGGGGGCGACCGCAAAAAGGCGGAAAGCATTTGCAAGACCTTTGTGGAAGATGAGACCGACATGATCGTGGCCCTTTCCTCCCCCGCCGCTGAGGTCGCCATGGACTTTGCCGACGAGGACACCAAGGTGCTTTTCGTGGGCAAAAAGGCGGACAGCGCCGCCGGGGAAAACTGCACCGGCATTTCGGAAAGCGTTTCCTCCAAGCAGGTCATCGACCTGGCGCTGAAGCTCGACCCGGAATTAAGGACCTTCGGCCTGCTGTACGACGGTACCGATGAAGGCGCCCAGGAGGCCGCTGCCGAGGCTGAGGCCTACTGCGCGGAAAAGGGCCTGAAGGTGGAAGAAACAGCTGTTTCCGAGGCGGCAAAGCTGCCCCAGGCCGCGAAAGACCTGTTCAGTAAGGCGGATGCGCTGTTTACCCCCACCGGCGGCGTGGTAACTCTTTCTGCGCCGGAGGTGCTGGAAGCCGCCAAGGAGGCCCAGAAGCCCTGGTACGGCGACAGTGCGGCCCTGTCTCAGGCAGGGACGCTGGCAAGCGTCTGCGCGGACTTTGAGGCCATCGGACGTTCCGGCGCGGATATGGCCGTGGAGCTCATGGCCGGAAAGACCGTGGAGGAGCTGCCCGGTGTGACGGTGGACGAGGCGCTGACGTATGTGAACCAGAGCACCCTGGAGGCCCTTGGGAAAACGCTGCCGGAGGATGTGGCCGAGGATGCTTATTATTTCTCCGACTCTGCGACGAAAACGGAATAAAACAAATGAGAACGAGCCCGTCGGGGAATCTTCCGGCGGGCCGATTTTTTTACAAAAAAGGATAAAGCCGGATTCCCGGCAAATACTAACACACGCAGACAGCTAAAGCGTCTTGGAACCGTCTAATGCGCTGAGATGAACAGGCTGTCCTCCCCCGCCCATAGGCGTGGAAGGACAGATAGCTTTTCGGAGGACAGGCGCCCAAGGATTATTCCCTGACGACCGGCTGGAAAACAGGAAAAAAGGAGAAGGAGATATGAAAGCAACGGGGATCGTGCGCAGGATCGAC
>CAZYLJ010000040.1:0-11716 GCA_964648555.1 uncultured Acutalibacter sp. | reverse complement strand
GGAGATGAGAAGGCATCCTCCGGGCAGGCTGAAGTGATGGCGATGTTCGATTCTGATGGTGTCCCCTATTCCTACGGTACCTGGAACGCGCAAAACAGCAGCGAAGAACAGGACAATGCTGTCAAAGAGCTTCTTTCAGAGGGGCTATCCGCCAACATGATTCTGTTTGAAACAGGAACCGTCTTTAAGGAAGGGCAAAGCGGCATGGAGCATATGTATTCCTTTAACTATGGATATCATATTACAGCGGTAAGAGACTGGCTGTTTGAACAGAGCAAAGAATAAGGCTCTAAAAAGGTAAGGGCTTCATTTTCCTGTCAATTCTTCATGGATCCAATACACATGGCCTGCCGCTAAAGGTGTTACAGCGTGGTAACGGGCAAGGGGCGAAGATACCGTTAAACAGTATCTTCGCCCTAACTGATGTATCCATGGATTCTTTGTGGGTAGCTCCTTTCGCGTTGGTATGGATCTCAATCGCCGCCATCAAGCCACCGGCAGAGCGCCTCGTAAAGCTCCACCACCTTGAACTTCACCCTGTACTCCTGGGGGTGCTCAATGAGGTCTTGCTCCTCGGGGGAAAGGTACGCCAGGGGATCCTCTGTCCTGTCCTCGGCGGCAGGGAGGCACAGGGCCGGGAACACCACGCACCACCAGTTTTTCCCCTTGCCCTCGCCGATGGTCACCCGCAGGGTGCGGTACTTGCCGGCAGGCAGGGAGAACCCCTCGTAGTCCCGGGTGGGAAAGTACAGGTCGGTCACCTGTACCGCGGCGCTGTCGGTCTCCCCGTTTTGGGTGAGCGCCCTGCCGGCCGCGTCCCTGATTGCCCCCAGGTGCAGGCAGAGGGCGGCGCTGGCCTCCTCCATTGATCCCGCATCCCCGTACCACCTGGCGGCCTCTTCCAGCACGGCGTCCCGCACCTTCAGCTTGACGGCCTGATCCTCCGACGAATCGGAGCTTGCCACCACGTGGAGCCTGATCACACGCTCCGGCAGCATTTGACTTGCCGCCGCAAAGGGGAACAGGCTGACCGTGGCCGCCAGCAGGAAAGCGCCGGACAGGGCGCGGAGCGTCAAGCGGAAATGTTTCATATGTACCTCTCCTTTTTCGTTGCTGTGGAGAGTATGGGCCGACTTGGCCCATTTATTCAGGTGTTGACAGAGAATATTATAATAATGATAGAAAATCCCGGAAGGAGCCTGACATGACGGACATTTTACTGGACGCTTTTTTGGACACCTTAAAAACGCTGCCCTTTTTGTTTGGAGCGTATTTTCTCATAGAGTACCTGGAGCACCGGGGCGGGGGCAGGCTTGCCTCCGCGCTGGCAAAGCTTGGCCCCTGGGGCCCTTTGGGGGGAGCCGCCCTGGGCTGCGTGCCCCAGTGCGGCTTTTCCGTGGCCGCGGCCAACCTCTACGCCGGGGGTCTGATCTCGCCCGGCACACTGGTCGCCGTGTTCCTGTCCACCAGCGATGAAGCCCTGCCCATCCTGCTTTCCCATCCCTCCGCCGGGAAGAACATTCTGTCGCTGTTGGGGGTGAAGCTGGCGGCGGGGGCGGTGTTCGGCCTGCTGACGGACTTTGTCTGCCGCCGGTTTTCCGATAAGGGCCTGCCCGCTGCGGCCCACGAAGCCCACAAAGACCACTGCTGCGAGCACGCCGGCGAGCCCGGCGGCGTCCTGCGGGCGGCGCTTGTACACACCGGGCAGGTGGCGCTGTTTTTGCTGATCATCAACCTGGCGCTGGACGCGGCCTTCCATTTTGTGGGGGAGGAGACTATTTCCCGGCTGCTGCTTTCCGGCAGCGTGTTCCAGCCGCTTCTGGCCGCGCTGGTGGGGTTTATCCCCAACTGCGCCGCCTCCGTTCTCCTGACAGAGCTGTACCTTTCCGGCTCCCTGTCCTTTGGGGCGGCGGTGGCGGGCCTGTGCACCGGGGCCGGGCTGGGGATGGCGGTGCTGTTCCGCGCGAACCGCCCCCAAAGGGAAAACCTCCTGTTCGCCGCCGCTCTGTACGTGTTTGCCGTGGCCACCGGCCTCCTCTGTGGGCTGGCGCTGTAAATTTATATTTTTTGAAAAAACGCAAAAAAAGACCGCCCTCTCTGCTTCAGTGAGGGCGGATTTTCTTTGCTTTCAAAAATACCAGGTTGGGAACAGCCGCAGGGCGTCGGTGTAGGATTTGTCCGTTGGCGCGCCGGAAATGACCGGGAAGAACACACAGAACAGCACAAGGCAGCAGGCGGTAAAGCCCCACGAGATCACGTCGGCGCAGGAGAATTTTATCCGCTTTGCCAGGGTCAACTCTTCGCCCAGAATTGACGTTTCCCCCAGCCGCTGGAAGGCACCGCACAGGGCAATCACCAGGAAGGGCACAGCGGTGAAGTAGTGGTAGATGAAGGTCAGGCGGGGCACCAGCACCCAGGGCAAGTACACCGACAGGAACCCGCACAGTACCACGGCGGCATAGGTCTTACGCTCCCTGAACCACAGTACGGCGGCGGCGAGAATCGCCGGAATGCCCGCCCACCACAGCAGGGGATTCCCCAGGCAGGAAATGGTGCTGTAGTGACCGGCGGCGTCCACCGGGTCGCCGGAGAAATACCAGATGGGCCGGATGTCCAAGGGCCATTCGTACCAAGGGGAGGCGAAGTAGTGCTCCGCCACCAGCTTGGAGTGGTAGTTGAACATGTTCACCTGATAATTGACGAAGGTGCCGAACACGTCGTGGATGTTGTGAGGCAGGGTGGTAAGCGGCAGGAAAGCCACAAAGTAAATGGCGAAGGGGATCACTAAGAAGAACAGGCAGCACCAGGCACAGAGGAGGCCCATTTTTCGGTAAAGAGGGGAGAGGCTCTCGCCGGTTTCCCGCTGGTCCCGCAGGGTCAAATACAGCTTGCCAAAGTACAGTGCCGCAAGACCCAGGGCTCCATAGGCAGCGGTCCACTTGGCGGCGATGCCCAAACCCATAAAGACGCCGCTGCACAGCAGGGGCGGCAGCAGCTTTCTCATGCTGTCGTTTTTGATGTCCCGCTTGAGAAAGCTGACCATGGCGTCGTACATCAGCAAAAGGAAGAACACAGAGTAGGTGTCGATGGTAGCGATGCGCGTCTGGGTGAAGTGCATGAAGTCAAAGGCAAACAGCACCGTGCCCGCGCAGCAGATGGAGATTTTCCCGAAAAGCTGCTTTAACAGATGGTAGAGCACCGGCAGCATCAAAACGCCAAAGAGCGTGCCCATGAAACGCCAGCCAAAGGGGTTCATGCCGAAGATGCGGATGCCCAGGGAGATGATGTACTTTCCCAGGGGCGGGTGGGTGTTCTCGTAGGGCTCAAGGCCCAGGATGTTCTCGTAGGCCGTGCGGGCATGGTAAATTTCGTCAAAGTAAGCGGAGTTCTGATAGGTTGTGTAAAGGGGAACTACTTGCTGCTCGTCCAGCAGAGCGTCGGCATTGCCGCTCACCACCGAAACGGAGGAAAACAGCGATTGGCCGCTGAGCTTCAGCGCCGCCTCATTGAGGACAACGCTGCCGTCCTGGGCAGTCAGACGCACATAGTTGGCGGGCTGTGAAAGCGTCTGATGGTACCAGGTGAACACGTAGCTGCCGCTGTCTGTAAGATTGCCGCTGTCGATCCAGGTCTGGCCGTCTTCGCTCACCTCCACCTGGATGTTCGCCCCCACCCTGGAGCCCCGGTGCTCGCTGTCCGGGGCGATGCCCGGCAGGTAGTAAAGGCTTTCGCAGGGGCCGTCCTCCGCGTGGAGCACCACGCTGTCGCCCTCCTCCGGCGTCCAGGAGGTCACCGCGGTCTCATGACTGCCCAGCTGCCAGAAGGCGACAAGGCCGTAGCCCAGAACGATGATAGCCAGGGCGACACAGTCCGCCGCCCTGATCCTGCTGTCCGCAAAAACGGGCTGGGGCCAGGGGCGGGGCTTCCGTATCGCATATTCCCTGACCAGCCCCCGCAGGTACACCGCCCACAGGGCGTAAAGCGTGTAGCCCAGGGCCAGAAGCTGCAAAGCCGCCATACAGCGGGTGAGAGGGGCGTTGGGGTCGTAATTGCTGCCCTTTTCCCGGAAAAGGTACAGCACGTGGGCCACGTTGAGATAATTTGCAAGGCCGGAAAAGCAGAAGGAGCGCATGGTGCGCTTGTCCGGCGTGAAGAGGAACGCCAGCAGAAGGAACAGGAAAATGGGGTACAGGTAGCGCTCGTGCATTTTCACGCCGAACAGGTACATGATGGACATCAGCGCCACCGGGCAGACAAACAGCACGTCCTTCCGCCTGGAAAAGAGCAGAAGTGCGCCGCAGGCTGCAGTTGCCAGCACCGGGGCAAGCAGTGTCAGCGCGGTGCCGGCCGCGCCCTCCGGCAGGGCCTTCCAGTTCCAGCCGATAACCGTCCAGAAATTGTAGGCGTTGACGGTGTAGTAATTGTAGTAGTCCATGGTGGAGCGGTACTTGTCGATGAGCCAGGAGAAGTCCAAACCATCGGCAAAGGGCAGGGCCAGAAGCAAAATGATCCCAAGGCCGCTTGCCACGCCCAGCAAAAGCTGGAGCCACTTTCTCTGCCGGATGACAAAGAACAGATACAGTGGGGCAAAGATGAGCATCTGGGGCTTGCACGCCACCGAGAGGCCGTACAGCAGGGCGGAGGGCACGTAGTGCTCCTTATACAGCAGCAGCACAGAGCACAGCAGAATGGCAGTGGTGACGGAATCCACCTGGCCCCACTGGGCGGAATTTACCAGCACCACCGGGCAGAACAGGTACAGGGCCGAAAGGAAAAGCCCCTGGCGGCTTCCCAGCTTTTTCTTTCCCGCCCACAGCAAGCACCCGGCGCAGGCCAGGTCGGCCAGCAGGGAGGGCAGCTTCAGCAACAGGGTGTAGCCGCTGCCAAAGTCCATGTTGAGGGCCGCCCGCAGCTTGTCCAGAAACCACAGCACGTAAAGATAGCCGGGGGGATAATCTATGAAGTAATCCTGCTGGTTGTAAATGCCCTGGAAGCCCTTGGTATTCAAGGCGTAAGCCCATGCCTTGAAGGTCTCCATATCCGTGGAAAAGCCCTCGGAGGTATATGCGAGCACCAGCCGCAGGGTAAAAGCGGAGAGGAACAGGAGGCTCGCCACAACGCCAAAGGCGGCGGGGGAGATATCCTGGCCCCTTGTCGTTTCGCGGGGCATCAGCCGGCCGGCCAGCAGCAGAGCCGCCCCGCAGAACAGGGCGGACAGAACGATCTCAGTTACCATTTTGGATGAACACTTCCCATCTATACAGAGAATATTTCGGAAAATCATCTTGACTGTTTTCCCAATTCAGAGTAAGCTAAATCTGGAAACGGGAATTGCCCTTAAAGCATACCTTTTTCCGGCAGAAAAGTCAATTCCATTCTGGAAATAGGGAGCGTCCCCTCCGGGAGCCCCCGGGAAAGGAAACAGCGCCATGAAGCAAAAACATTTTCACGAAGACCCCCAGGTGCTACATGTGGGCACCACCCCCGACCGCAGTTATTACATTCCCTTTGCCGACGAGGCTGAAAGCCGCGCGGGGGAATCCTCCCGCGTCCTTTCCCTCAACGGGGAATGGGCCTTCCGCTATTTTGAAAGCTTCGACGACGCCATGGACCCGGAGGAGGGCCTCTGCTTTGACGATGAGGAGATGGACGCCATCCCCGTGCCCTCCTGCTGGCAGAACCACGGCTATGACACCCACCAATACACCAACGTCCGCTACGCCATCCCCTGCGACCCGCCCTATGTGCCGGAGGAAAATCCCTGTGGCCTGTACGCGCGTCACATAGAGCTTTCTGAGGAGGAGCTCTCAGAGGACGGCCCCACCCCCCGGTGGTTTTTGAATTTCGAGGGGGTGGACTCCTGCTTTTACCTTTGGGTAAACGGGGAATTCGCAGGCTACAGCCAGGTCTCCCACAGCACCTCCGAGTTTGAGGTGACGGAGTTCCTGCATCCCGGCGAGAACCAGTTTGCCGTGCTGGTGCTCAAGTGGTGCGACGGCACCTATCTGGAGGATCAGGACAAGCTGCGGATGAGCGGCATTTTCCGGGATGTGTACCTGCTGGCAAGGCCCCAAAGCTTTTTGCGGGATTATTTTGTCAGGCAAAATTTCGCTCTCGATTTTTCCTTTGCGGATATGACGGTGGAGCTGAGCCTGGACGGAGACTGTGAAGTGACCGGCGTTCTGTACGACGACCAGGACAGGCAGGTCGGCAAAGCTGGGCCTTCCGCGGAAAGCCTCAGCTTCCACCTGGATCGCCCGTCCCTGTGGAACGCGGAAGAGCCGTACCAGTACACGCTGGTTTTGGAGACGCCGCAGGAGCGCATCGAGCAGGCGGTGGGCCTGCGGAAGATCGAGGTGAAGGACGGCGTGGTGCTGCTAAACGGCGTTCCCATCAAGTTCCGGGGCGTGAACCGCCACGACAGCGACCCCGTTACCGGCTATGCCATCACGTCCGGCCAGGCGCTGAAGGATCTGACCTTGATGAAGCGCCACAACGTCAACGCCATCCGTACCAGCCACTACCCCAATGCCCCCTGGTTCCTGCAGATGTGCTCCGATCTGGGCTTTTATGTCATCGCCGAGGCGGATATCGAGGCCCACGGCAATGCTACCAAGCTGGGCGCTTACAGCTTTGACAATTACGCCGACGCCGCCGACGACCCCCAGTTCAAGGAGGCCATTCTGGACAGGGTAAAGCGCAGCGTCATCCGGGACAAGAACAACGCCGCCGTGGTCGCCTGGTCTCTGGGCAATGAAAGCGGATGGGGAGAGAACTTTGAAAATGCCGGCCGCTGGGTGAAGGAGTACGACCCCTCCCGGCTGCTGCACTATGAAAACATCAAGGAGATCCACAAAGAGCGCCGGCCCGATTTCTCCATGCTGGACTTCTACAGCCAGATGTATGCCCCGCTGGATGCGGTCACGGAATATTGTGAGAAGGGCGTCGTCAAAAACCGGATGCTGGACATGGACTACACAGAGCTGATGCCCAAAGGGCTGCCCTTTGTCCAGTGCGAGTACATCCACGCCATGGGCAATGGCCCCGGGGACGCCGAGGACTACCAGCAGCTTATCATGAAATATCCCAATTTCTGTGGTGGCTTTGTGTGGGAGTGGTGCGACCACGCGGTCTATGGGGGCGTCACCCCGGACAACCGGCCCATTTACCGCTACGGCGGCGATTTTGGCGAAACGCTCCACGACGGCAATTTCTGTATGGACGGCCTTGTCTATCCCGACCGCACGCCCCACACGGGCCTGCTGGAATACAAGAATGTCATCCGCCCCATCCGGGCGAGGAAAGGGAACGCCCCGGGCGAATTTGTGCTCCACAATTATTTGGATTTCACCAACGCCGAGGATGCCCTGACCGCCTCCTATGAGGTTATGCAGGACGGCGAAATCCTCTTCGGCGGCGATCTGGAGCTGCCCCATCTGCCGCCCCACGGCGAGGCGGTCGTCACTCTGCCGGAGCTGCCCGGGGAAGGCGTCTGCACGGTGAGCTTCTTCTACGCCGCCGGGGAGGACAGCTGGTTCTGCCGGGCAGGCTTTGGCGAGGAAGGCTACCCCCTGGGCTTTGACGAGATTGTCCTGAGCGAGGAGCCCTTTTTCCTGGACGAGCCCACCCCCGGCCAGGTGGAGGTGGAGACCAGCCTGCGCACCATCGTGCTTTCCGGTGAGGATTTCCGCTATGTGCTCGATACCCGCACCGGGCTGTTCTCCGAAATGTGCCGCCACAACAGGACGCTGCTTTCCCACCCTATGGAGTGGAACGTGTACCGCGCTCCCACCGACAACGACCAGTATGTGGATATGAAGTGGAAGGCCGTGGGCTATGACCGGGTCACTCAGCGGGTCTACAGCGTGGAGACCGCCGTGGACGAGTCCGGCGCGGCCATCACCTGCGAGCTTGGCATCGCTGCCGCTGCTATCCAGAAGTTCCTGGACATCACGGCGGTGTGGAAGGTGGATTCCCGCGGCCGGGTGAATCTGTCCCTCCACTGCAAGCGGGACGCAAGGCTGCCCTGGCTGCCCCGATTCGGTCTGCGGCTGTTTATGCCAAAGGAGTTTGACAGC
The DNA here is from genome assembly GCA_964648555.1 of uncultured Acutalibacter sp. GTDB lineage: Bacteria > Bacillota > Clostridia > Oscillospirales > Acutalibacteraceae > Acutalibacter. The sequence continues at coordinate 3,638 of CAZYLJ010000040.1, read as the reverse complement.
GTGGAGTATTTCGCCTACGGCCCCTATGAGAGCTACCTCGACAAGCACCGGGCCTCCCGCCTGGGGGTGTATGCTCAGGCTGTGTCTGCCATGTTTGAAAACTATTTGAAGCCACAGGAGAATTCCTCCCACATGGGCTGCCGGTTCGTTACATTGACAGACGGCGCCTATGCCCTTACTGCCAGCTCGGAGGAGCCCTTCTCCTTTAACGTGTCCGAGTACACCAGGGAGGAGCTGGCGGCAAAGAAGCACGCCTATGAACTGAAAAAGTGCGGCGAGACCGTCCTTTCCCTGGACTATAAGATGAGCGGCGTGGGCTCCAATTCCTGCGGCCCCCAGCTGCTTCCTCAGTACCGTCTGGAGGAAGAAGAGTTCGACTGGAATTTGACCTTCCTGCCGGAATAAGGCGGGAAGAAAGCAAAAAGTGGCCGGGAGGGACGCCTCCCGGCTTTTTGCTTGGTTTCATTCAGAACTGGAAATAGGCGAAATCCTGGGGGTCGTAGCCCACGCCGTAAGAGCCGAAGATCAAAATGGCGGCAATCAGCAGGAAGTACACCGCGTAGCGCAGGACCACCGTGCGATTAAGATGGCGGAACAGGTCTTTGTGCTGCGTGAGCCAGTCAACGACGAACAGCAGCACCGTAAACGCCCCCAGCATACAAAGGGACGGCAGTGACAGGCCCAAAGCCGAAAGGCTGACGGAGAAGCCGGTTTTGGGCAGGGAAAGCAGCGACTGGTAAATGAACGCCGCATCCGAAAGAGAATTTGCCCGGAACAGCACCCAGGCAGCGCACACCAGGCAGAAGGTGAATCCCACCCGGAACAGATGCAGCCACCGGCTGTTCTCTTTGATGTGTGTAAATGCAAACAGCTTTTCACGTATGGGCTGCAAAAGCTCCGAGACCACCTGGTAAAGGCCGTTTAACAGCCCCCAGGCCACAAAGGTCAACGCCGCGCCGTGCCACAGGCCGCTGACCGCGAAAACGATCATGAGGTTTAAGAGATGGCGGCTTTTCGAGCAGCGGCTGCCTCCCAGGGGAAAATACAGGTAATCCTTGAACCAGGAGGACAGGGAGATGTGCCACCGCCGCCAGAAATCCTTGATGGAGACGGCAAAATAAGGGCAGCGGAAGTTCTCCATCAGTGTAAAGCCCAATAGCTTTGCAGAACCTCGGGCAATGTCGGAATAGGCGGAAAAATCGCAGTAGATTTGAATGGCGAAGGCGAAGGTCGCCAGCAGGAGCTCCGCGCCGGTGCGGTCCTGGGGCGCGTTGTAGATGGAATTGACCAGCACGGCCAGGTTGTCGGCCAGCACCATTTTCTTAAACAGTCCCCACAGGATGGGCAGCATCCCATCCCGCAGGTTTTCCAGCCGGAAGGGGTGGGGGGATTTGATCTGCCCCAGTATGTTGCCGGAGCGTTCGATGGGCCCTGCCACAAGCTGGGGAAAGAAGGAGACGAACAGGGCATAGTTGAGAAAGCTGCGCTCGGCCTTTACGTCGCCCCGGTATACGTCCATGGTGTAGCCCAGGGCCTGGAAGGTGTAGAAGGAGATGCCCACCGGCAGCAGCACGTTTAACAGGGGCGCGTCCAGGGAAAGGCCCAGGGCGGTGAAGGCCTTCTGGAAAAGGCCGGAGGCAAAGTTGAAATACTTGAAGAAGAACAGCACCGAAAGATTCAAAAAGAAGCTCAAAAACAGCCAGAGCTTCCGTTTGCCCAAAGCGGAGCGTTCCACCAGCAGGCCGCAGAAATAAGTGACGGCGGTGGAGAAAAGCATCAGCAGGGCGTACTTGGGATTCCAGCACATGTAAAAGAAATAGCTGGCAAGCAGCAGCTGGACGTTTTTCAGCTTTTTGGGCAGCAGGTAATAGAGGGGCACGTTCAAAAGGAGGAACACCAGATAGGAAAGGGAATTGAAATTCATATGGCCCTCCTTATTCCTTTATGGGGTTCAGGCGGATGGGCTTGCTGTCCGCTTCCTCCAGCCGGGAGGAAAACTCTTCCCGTCTGTCTTCCCACAGGGCGGCGTCCCCCTTGCCGCCGGGGGTTATCTCCCACTGAGAGAGCATGGACGCCAGATATTTGGAAAACTTCTCCGCGCCCCGGCAGTTCAGGTGGCGGGGGTCGAAAAAGTCGGTGGAAAGGTCAAAGCCCATCTCATCGAACATCTCGCCGTTAAAGTCCACGAACTCCGCTCCCAAAGCGGTCAGGTCCCGGCGCAGGGTCTCCGTCTGCTCCTCGCTGAGCCTTTGGGTGCTGGGAGAAATAAAAAACACCGGGCGGATGTTCTGCTCCTTACAGAACTCTATCGCCTGCTGAGCGTAGCTCAAGTTGCGCTGGTAGGTGTCCGGCTGATCCTCAAACTGCCGCAAAGTAAACTCCTCGATGGGCGTCACCTGATCGAGAAAGGTGTACCCGGCAAGGGGATCGGTCTCATAGCCAAAAAGGCCCTCCGTCAGGTCGCGTCTGTCCAGCTCGTCCCACCTGTCGTGGTAGGCGTAAAGCGGGAACAGCAGGCCGGCCCGGGTCTCCCGCTCCTCCTCCGCCTCGCCGGACTCCGTCAGCGTCTCCTCAAAGGTGGGGATCAGCCGCTCCATGCTCCAGGGCATGTAGGTCAGGTTCACCTTGACGGAGTCGTTGCTCCGCTCGCCAAAAAGCCAGGTGGCCTCAAAAAAGGCGGCCTGGGGCGACTGCGTCTTCACAGCCTCCCGCAGATAGCGGTAGGTGACGGGGAAGGTCTGCGTGGGCCCGGCCATCACGAAGGAGGTGACGCCGCTCTGCTCGTAGAGGACGGAGGGCACCACATCGCAGTAGGCCAGCGAGGTGCCGAAAAACAGCACGTCCACAGAGTCCTCCGGCTCCTTTAAGTACATGTCCCACACCGCGCCGTAGTCGTGGCGCTTGGGGATGAGCACAGAGGAGCAGACGCCGCAGAAAATCGCCAGCGCCAAAACGAGGCAAAGCAGACCCACAAGCTCCTTTTTGAGCGACATGGGCCGCGTTTCTTCCGCGTTATTCACAGCAAAACCAGGGGTACCGGCTTCTCCGGCCCCCTGGGCGCTGTTATATAGCTGTGTTCCTTTTTTATCCATAGTGCCATTATATACCAGGCGGATCTTTTTTTCAACCGCGGCTATTTCTGCGCCGCATATTTTTTCTTGGTTGCCATGCCGCCCCGGATATGCCGCTGTGCCTTGTTCACGGCCAGCACCTGTTTCACATCCCTGTAAAGCCCGCTGTCGATATATTTTAACCGCTGTGATACGTCCTTATGTACCGTACTTTTACTTACGCCGAACCGTTTGGCCGCGCCGCGGACGGTGGCGTTGTTTTCCACAATGAACTCGCCCAGCCGGGTGGCGCGGTCGTCAATTACGCTGCTTTTCATGTCAGCACCCCTCGCTTCATAAACGTGTTTCATTTTATGAGGCAAAAGGGGAAAGTAGTACGGCGTTTCAGTCCTTATCCTCCCACTCGGACTTATGCTTCTCCCACCAGGCGGGGAAGTTCGGGTCTTTCGGGGAGATGGTGGGCTTAGCCGAGGGCCTTCTGGAAGATGGGATAGGCATCGTCGGCGATGTTAATCAGACGGATCAGCAGCTCGACGACGACCTCCTTGATGTTGGCGGTCTCCACCG
>CAZYLJ010000039.1:0-11754 GCA_964648555.1 uncultured Acutalibacter sp. | reverse complement strand
CGAGCTCTCCGCCGCTGCGGGCCAGGGGGTCCGCCCCCTAATGTACGCCGCCGCTCGGGAGCTGGCCTCCCTGCCCCCGGTCATCACCTATGAGCCCACCTATGTGGAGCGTCCCCCGGAGGTGGACACCTCCCAGCCCCTCACCATCGTGGAGGAGGACGGCACCTGGATCGTGGAAGGCCCATGGCTTCAGCGGCTCATGGCCAACGTCAACTTCGGGGATTATGAGTCCCGCAACTGGTTCGACCGCATCCTCCGCCAGTCCGGCCTGTTCGACCGGCTGGAGGAGATGGGCATCAGGGACGGCGACATCGTATCCATGTACAATCTGGAATTTGAGTACCAGCGGTGAGGCACACGGCGCCTCCCGTTCCAAAGCGCAAAAAGCAGGGCGGACGAGCGTATGGCTCGTCCGCCCTGCTTTTGCTCAGTCCCCGCAGGCCACGGCCCCCAGCTTAATACCGGGGCGCAAGTCTGCCCGCCGCTGAGTCAGAAAGCCGCCGGCCCAGCCGGCGGCTTTCTTCTCCTGAGCGCCTGCTTATAGGTAGAACTGATGGCAGCCGATGGTACAGAAATAGGGCCGATTGCTGACAATCCAGGTCCCCTGGGACAGGGCGGGCGCAAAGAAGTAGAGGCTCTCTCCCGCAGTGTCGGCCCCCTCCAGCACCAGCTTTGCGGCCACCACGCTCAGGGGCGCCGGGTCATCGTAAATGGTCCCGTTGTCCACCGGCTCGAACTGGGTGCCGTTCTGCCGGTCGAACACCACGCCGTAGACCGTGTCGGGGAACTGCGGGCTTTTGACCCGGTTGAGCACCACGTTCCCCACGGCGATCTGCCCCTCCAGAGGCTCTCCTCGGCTCTCCGCCGAAATCACCCGGGAAAGCCAGTACAGGGTCTCCTCGTCATAAGCTCCCTGTTCCGCTTCCGCCGCAGAAGGCGTCCCCAGAGTGGCCACCCCCGGCGTCCAGCTCACTTCCGCCCCAAAGGCCTCCGCCACCGCCCGCAGGGGCACCGTTATCGTGCCGTCGCAGAGCTCCACGCCCCCGGGTATGTAAAGGCAGCGCTCTCCCACCGTCAAATACTGTTCCCCGGGAACAGCGATGAGGGTCCGCCCGCCCAGGCTGACCTCCGCCCGGCCGGAGCGCCAGGCAATTTCCTGCGCCCCAAGGGCCTCCCCCACAGCCCGGAGGGATATGTACGTCACGCCGGAGCGCAGCACGGCGCTTCCCGCCGGCAGGGTCCCGGAAGGAGTCACCACCGTCACGGGAGTCTCCGCCGCGTCCGCCGCCGGGGCCGCCAGCGCCAGGGTCAAAGCCAGCCCCAAAGCCAGGACCGCCCCCCCTTTCCATCGCCGCTTCACCTGTCTACCACGCCTTTCCTTCATTTTTTGTAACCATATTGTAATCTTTTCGTTTCCCCCGGTGCAACGCAAAAAATTTTCCTCTACAGGAAAAAGACGGACAGCCCAAATGGGGGCTGTCCGTCCGTTGTTTCTTCTCATTTTTGGAATTCAGGCGTGGAACCGGAAGCGCACTTCCGCAGAAAAGCCGCAATCTTCGGCCGGTTCCCACCTGTTTTTCCCGCTCTTTTCAGGGAGGATCCGCCTGCTACGGACCAATCAGGCCTGGTCGAGGACCGCCTGAGCGGCGTCCTGGTCATTTGCCACCAGGAGCAGGACCGAGTCCCCCTTCTGCTGGCACACGGCGTTTTCCAGCTTGGGCACCTCGGCGGGGAGATAGTCGGCGTAAGCGGCCGCCCGCGCCTCCAGGTAGAGGGCCATGGCCTTCTGTGCGTAGCCCGCCGTCTCCTCGCTGGTGAAGTGGAGCACCGCCACCTCTTCCGCCGTTGCGCCGGCGGAGGAATAGGCCTTTACCTCGGTCAGGTCGTTGATTTCCACCCCGTACATCACCGCGACGGTGTCCTTGTCAAGCTCCTCCAGGTCCTCGGAGAAAGCGCCGGCCTCCACCAGGGCGTCGGCCAGCTCCAGGGCATAGCGCTCCGGGGCCTCCGGGCCGGCAGTCCCCGCGTCGGAAGGGTCCGGGGTCTCGCCCCCGCCGCCGGAGCAGGCGGAAAGCAGCAGGCACAGGGAAAGCAGCAGGGCGGGCAGGGTCAATTTTTTCATACGATCACTCCTCCAGGCCCAGGGCCGTCCGGCTCACCACGTGGGTCCGGAGGTACGCGAGCCATTTTTCACAATAGGCTTTCTTGAGATGGACGCCGTCGTTGCTGGCGTCGGCAGGCAGCTGTCCATCTTCGTCCGCAAATGCGGAGTAGAGGTCCAGGTACACCACCTGCTCCTCCTCCGCCACCTGGGCCAGCAGGTCGTTGTAGGTCCGCAGGTGCTCATTGCGCAGGTAGCTCTGATTCACCTTGTCCTCGTTCAGCGGAATCAGGTTCTCAATATAAATCACGGCGTTGGGCTGAATCTCCCGGATGGCGGCGATGACCTCCCGGTACGTATCGTAGAACAGGGTATCGTTCTGGTAGCCCAGCTCATTCACGCCCAGGGCCAGGTACACCTTTCCGTACTGCTTCTCCCCCAAAGCTTCCAGCACCGTTTTCTTATTGTCCCCCGTCCCGATGACCTCCTTATCCTGGACGCCGAAAATGGAAAGGCCGGTATAATAGATGCCGTCCGCCCCCGAAATGCCGCTGTAGCGCAGAAAACCGTCGGTGCGGGAATCTCCCACGAACACGGCATCATCAAAATAATCCGCCGGCGCCTCCTCCGACTCCGGGGCGGGCTGGGTGAAGTCATAGGGTTCCGGTGCGGGGGTGGGCGTCGGCGTCTTCTCCTCCGTAGGAGAAGACGCAATCGGCGCGGATGCGGAGGTGGGCTCAGGCGCGGGCGTCGGGGTGGTCACTGCGCCGGGAACGGGGGACGCCGCAGCGTCCGGCGACGGGACCGCCTGCCGGCGCAGGGCCACCAGCACCAGTACCGCCGCTGCCGCCGCGATCACCACGATGGCCGCAATGACCGGCACGATGTTTCTCTTTCCGCGATAGCCCATCGGGGTTTCGCTCCTTTCATCTCTCTATGGAGTCTCCCAGCAGGAAGGCGGCCGCCCGGTCATAGCTGGCGGCGGTAAAGGTGGGGACGACGTCCCCCGGCGCGGCCCCGCCGCCGGGGGAAAACCAGACCGCAGCCAGGCCGTAGTCCAAAGCGCCCTTGACATCGGACAGAAGGTTGTCCCCCATGACGGCCACTCCGGGCTTATCCCCTTCGGAGAGGCCCAGGCCGGCAAAGGTCAGGTCGAAAAACCGCCGCTCCGGCTTGCGGCTGCCCAACTCCCCCGAAATGAACAGCCGGTCGCCGAAGAAGGGCTCCAAAGGGCTGGCCGCCATGCGGCTGCGCTGGACAGAGGGAACCCCGTTGGTGACGATGGCCAGCGTGCACGCTTCCGCCAGGGCGCGGCAGAATTCCTCCGCGCCGGGGAGGAGGGCGGGACACTCCCCCAGTTTTTGCAGGTAGGCACGGTTCCATGCCGCCGGGTCCTCTTGGAGGCCGTACTCCCCAAACAGGCGGCGAAAGCGCTCCACCACCAGCTCCTCCACCGGGATGCGGCCCAGGTCGCTCTCATGCCACAGGGCGCGGTTAATGGCAAGGTAACGGCCCTTGGCCTCCTTTGAAAGGCCCAGGGCGGCGATGAGCCATCGGAGGGCCCGGCGCTCCGCCTCGTCAAAGTCGAACAGGGTGTTGTCGGCGTCCAGCAGGACGACGGGGTAACGTGGAGTCATGGGCGCTTCTCTCCTCTCTGTTGCAAGGCGCGGCGGCGGAGAACGGCAAGCAGCCGGGCGGCGGAGGAGACGATAAGAGCCCCCACCGCCAGAGCCCCCGTGATACCGAAGGTATGGAGCAACGTCTCCAGGAACTGCTGGGTCTCCCCCCGGATGCCGTACTCCATGGTATAGTAGATGCCGCCGCCGGGAACCAGGGGAAACAGGGCCACCAGCAGGTAGCTGGTGGCCGGGCACTTCCGCACCCGGGCCATGACCTCGGAATAGACGGCGATGACCACGGCGGCCAGGAAGGAACGGAACACCTCGCCGGGCCAGACGGGCGCGGCGGCCAGGTACACGAACCAGCCCAGAGCGCCCCCCACGCAGCAGATCAGGATGCCCCGGCCATGGATATTAAAGATCACGCCGAAGCCGATGCAGGCGCAGAAGGCGTACAGGCAGGGGAGGAAGTAACGCAGGGTCTCCATCCGTCACACCCCCCCGATCAGCCGGGACAGGGACATGGCCACGCCGGTGCCCAGGGCGATGGCCACGGCGATGAGCACGCCCTCCGCCACCCGGGAAAGGCCGGCGACCACGTCGCCCCCCATGAGCTCCCGCATGGCGTTGGTGATGGCAACGCCGGGGACCAGCACCATGAGGGCGCCGATGGTGATGAGCGCGGTATCCTGCCCCACCCCCAGGCCCCGCAGGCCCAGGGCGATCAGGGCCGACAGGGCCGCGCAGAGCAGGGTCTTAAAGAAGGGGTTGGTGCCCACCCGGGCCAGGAAGCGCTGGAGCAGGCAGATGGCCATGCCGCAGACCCCGGCGCACAGCGCGTCCCGCCAGCTGCCGCCGAAGAAGAGGGAGAAGAAGCCGGTGCCGCAGAAATGGGCCAGCAGCAGGGCGGCAAGGCCGTAATGCCGCCCCGCCCGGGCCGCCGCGTCCACCCGGGCGCGCAGCTCCCCGATGGGAGGCTTGTCCCGGCAGGCGGCGCGGCACAGGGCATTATAGCGCTCCAGCTGGTCGATGTCCACCCCGTGGCTGGGCATCCGGCGCAGCCGGGTCACGGTCCTGCCCTCCGGCGTCACCACGCAGGCGATGATGCAGTTGGGAATGGCGAACACCTCGGCGCTCTGCGGGCCATACGCCTCCAGCAGGCGGCGGATGGACTCCTCCACCCGGTAGATCTCACCGCCGCTCTCCAAAAGGCGGTAACCGATCTCGGTGCTCAGCTCCAGCAGCCCATCGTAATCCACCCGGGCTCCTCCTTTCGGATCAGATTTTCACACCAAATCAGTATACCCGGTTTTCCCCCGGATTGCAAGGGCGATTTGCGTTCGTTCGGCCACAACCTTCCCCGCCGGCCGCACTTCATCCTCCCAGGCAGGGATGATAGAGGCGTTCGCTTATGTGCTGCCGCCTCCAATCCTTACCTGATAGCATCCTTCATGGATCTTACATACGCACCAATGTGCTCGGGCGCATCCTTCCCGTACTGTTCCAGCAGCTTGATAATGGCCGAACCGACGATCGCTCCGTCGGACAGGTCCGCCATTTTCTTTGCCTGCTCCGGCGTGGAGATGCCAAATCCGATCGCACAGGGCACATCGGTATGTTCTCTTACCACCCTGACGATCGATGCAAGGTCGGTTTTGATCTCGCTCCTGACCCCCGTCACGCCGAGGCTGGAAACGATGTACAGAAACCCCTCCGCCTCTTTTGCGATCATGGCAATGCGATTTTCGGACGTGGGCGCGATCAGCGAAATCAGCTCCACGCCGTTCTGCCTGCAAAACGGATGAAATTCCTCCTTTTCCTCAAACGGCAGGTCGGGCAGGATCAGTCCGTCTATCCCGACCTCCTTACAGGCGGAGAGAAAGCGCCCGGCGCCATAGGAAAACACCACATTGGCATAGGTCATGAATACCATGGGCACCGTCACGTCGCGGCGGAGTTCTTTTACAAGGGAGAATATCTGGTCCGTGGTAACGCCGCCGTTAAGCGCTCTCAGGTTCGCACCCTGAATGACAGGGCCCTCTGCGGTGGGGTCGGAAAACGGGATCCCGAGCTCGATGAGGTCCGCGCCGTTGGCAGCCGCGGCGCGAACGGCTGCGGCTGTCGTTTCCAAATCAGGGTCGCCGCAGGTGAGAAAGGCGATAAACGCTTTCCCGCGCTCAAATGCTTTCCGAATGTTACTCATGGATATCCTCCCCTCTGTAGCGGGCAATGGCGGCGCAATCTTTATCGCCTCTGCCGGAAATGGTGATCACAACGATCTGGTCTTTCCCCATTGCCGGCGCGATCTTCCGGGCATAGGCCACGGCATGCGCCGACTCTATGGCGGGAATGATCCCCTCGGTCTTTGCAAGGTACTCAAAGGCGTCGACCGCCTCATCGTCGGTTATGGGAACATATTCCGCTCTTCCAATATCGTGCAGGTACGCATGCTCGGGACCGACGCCGGGATAATCGAGACCTGCGGAAATGGAGTAAACGGGGGCGATCTGGCCGTATTCGTCCTGGCAGAAATAGGACTTCATCCCATGGAAGATCCCCACTCTGCCGGTATTCACAGTGGCGGCGGTTTCAAAGGTATCAATGCCTCTGCCCGCCGCTTCGCAGCCGATCAGGCGGACCGTTTCATCTTCGATGAAATGATAGAAGCTCCCGATGGCGTTGGAGCCGCCGCCCACGCAGGCGATGACGGCATCGGGCAGCCGGCCCTCTTTGGCCAAAAGCTGTTCCTTGATCTCTTTGGAGATGACCGCCTGAAAATCGCGGACAATGGTCGGGAATGGATGAGGCCCCATGACCGAACCCAGGCAGTAGTGGGTATCGGAAATGCGGGACGTCCACTCGCGCATGGCTTCGGACACAGCGTCTTTGAGCGTTGCCGTGCCCGTTCTGACGGGGATAACCTCCGCGCCCAGAAGACGCATGCGGTACACATTGAGCGCTTGACGGACGGTATCCTCTTCCCCCATAAAGACCACGCACTCCATCCCCATGAGCGCCGCGGCGGTGGCCGTGGCAACGCCGTGCTGTCCGGCTCCTGTTTCCGCGATCAAACGCGTTTTGCCCATCTTTTTCGCAAGAAGCGCTTGCCCAAGCACGTTGTTGATCTTATGCGCCCCCGTATGGTTCAGGTCCTCACGCTTGAGGTAGATCTTCGCGCCGCCCAGGTCTTTTGTCATTTTCTCCGCGAAGTACAGCCTTGACGGCCTGCCGGCATATTCGTTGAACAGTTCAGAAAGCTCACGATTGAACGCCGGATCGTCCCGGTAGAACTGATACGCCTCTTCCAGTTCGATGACCGCATTCATCAGTGTTTCGGGAATATACTGCCCGCCATGAATGCCGAAGCGTCCGTTTGGATTGGTCATATGTCCTCTTCCTTCCTGACGGCAGCAACAAACGCCGTCATTTTTTCTTTGTCTTTCCTTCCATCGGTTTCAATGCCGGAGCTCACATCCACTGCAAACGGATGAAGCCTCGCCACTGCATCGGCCACATTGCAGGGGGAAAGGCCCCCGGCGAGAAAATATGGCCGCCCGCTGTTTCGGAGCAGGTCCCAATCAAATACCGTTCCCGTCCCTGCGCCCGAATCGAGCAGGACAAAATCCGCGGTGCATTGTTCGGCGGCTGCGATATCTCTTGCCGTTTCCACGCGGAACGCTTGGATGATCGGCTGATCGGTCCATTTTCGCAACTGCCGCAGATACGCCTCGTCCTCTCCGCCATGCAGCTGGGCCATATCGATCACCCCGTCACGCAGCAGCTGCGCAATGTTTTCGGGCGGCTCCTGTACGAACACGCCTACCGCTTTGATCGCAGGCGCGAGCATTTGCTTCAGCTCCCTTGCCTGTTCGGGCGTCACATACCGCTTGCTTTTCGGAGCAAAAACAAATCCCACATATTCAGGGGCCAATTCATTGGCCGCCTTGATATCGCAGGGCCGGGACAGACCGCAGAGCTTGATTTTTGTCATGATACACCTCGCAGTTCATCGAGCTTGGCTTTTTTGTCGGACGCTCTCATAAGGGCTTCGCCGATCAAAACAGCATCCGCGCCGGCTGCACGCAGCCTCGCCACATCCCCGGCGTCCCTGACTCCGCTTTCCGAGACGAACAGGACGTCAGGGGGGATCTGCTCTCTGAGCCGGCAGCTATTGCCGGTATCCACGGAAAAATCCTTGAGGTTGCGGTTATTGACCCCGATCATGCGCGCGCCGGCTTTGACTGCGGCGCGCACTTCCATCTCGTCGTGCGCTTCCACCAAAGCGGACAACCCCAGCGCATCGCACAGGGAAAGGTAGTCCCGTATCTCTTCTTCAGCCAGTATGGAACAGATCAGCAGCACCGCCGACGCCCCCAGCACCTTTGCCTCGTAGATCATATACTCGTCCACCGTGAAATCCTTGCGCAGGCAAGGGATGGAAACCGCGCCGGCGATCTCTTTCAAATACGCCCCGCTGCCAAGGAACCACTTCGGCTCGGTCAGGACGGAGAGGCAGTCCGCTCCGGCCGCTTCATATTCCTTTGCGATCTTGAGATATGGAAAATCGGGGTCGATCAGTCCCTTTGAGGGCGACGCCTTTTTGCACTCGCAGATAAAGGAGAGCTCCGGTTTTTTCAAGGCGTTTTCAAACGAAAAGCCGCCTTTGGGAAGGGACTGCGCCTGCCGCCTCATTTCCCCAAGTGGTATTTTTCTCTTTGCCTGCTCGGTCCTCTCCCTGGCATGCCCGGCAAGCTGATCGAGGATCGTCATGCCTCCACCTCCGGGCGGTTACTGATTTCGATCATCCGCTCCAGCGTTTCAAGGGCTTTGCCGGAATCAATGATCTCAGCGGCAAGCGTGACGCCGTCCTTTATGCTCCCGGCCTTCCCTCCGATATAAAGCGCCGCGCCGGCGTTCATGAGCACGGCGTTCCTCTTGTGCCCCTTTTCGCCCCTCAGGATCGCGCGGGTAATATTTGCATTCTCTTCGGGCGTCCCGCCCCGCAGGTCTTCTTTCGTGCAGCGTTCAAACCCAAATTCCTCGGGTGTGATGACAGAAGACCGGAACCAGCCGTCACGGATCTCGCAGATGGTCGTGGGTGCGCTCATTGAGATCTCGTCCAGTTTATCCTGCCCATATACCACCATGCCGCGCTTGACCCCCAGGTCGATCAGCACCTGCGCCAGCGGCTCGACCAGATAGCCGTCATAAACCCCGAGCAGCTGCATCGAAGGCGCTGCCGGATTGGTGAGGGGGCCGAGGATGTTGAACACCGTGCGAAAGCCCAGCTCTTTGCGGATCGCGCCCACATATTTCATGGAGGCATGGTATTTCTGCGCAAAGAAGAAGCACATGCCGACCTCGTTGAGAAGCTCGATGCACCTTGCCGGGCTCTGCTGAAGATTGACTCCAAGGGCCTCCAGGCAATCCGCCGTTCCGCATTGCGAGGAAGCGGCGCGGTTGCCGTGCTTTGCCACTTTCATGCCGCCTGCGGCCGCAACGAGAGCAGAGGTGGTGGAAATATTAAAACTGTGCGCGTTGTCGCCGCCCGTTCCAACGATCTCAAAAAGTTCCATCCCGGTCTCGACCCGGACGGCATGCGCCCGCATGGCAGCGGCACAGCCGGCGATCTCATCCGTCGTCTCGGCTTTGGCGCTTTTGGTGGAGAGGGCTGCAAGAAAAGCGGCATTTTGTGTGGGGGTGGTCTCTCCGCTCATGATCTCATTCATCACGGTGTACGCCTCATCATAGGTGAGGTCTTCTTTATTTACGATCTTCACGATTGCTTCCCGGATCATGGTTCACATCTCCTTTATAAAATTCCGAAGCATCTGCTTTCCATCCGGCGTCATAATGGATTCGGGATGGAACTGCACGCCGTAGATGGGATACTCGTTGTGCTGCACCGCCATCACTTCGCCGTCGGCGGTGCGGGCAGTCACTCTTAACGCTTTGGGAATGGTGCTGCCATCCGCCGCAAGAGAATGATACCGCGCCACGGGCGCAACAGCGGGGCACCCCTTGAACAGGGGACAATCGAGATCAAACTTCACATCGGACTGCTTGCCGTGCATCAGCTTCTTTGCATAGGTCACGGTCGCGCCGAACGCCGCACAGATCGCCTGATGCCCAAGGCAGACGCCCAGGATGGGGATGTCTTTGCCCAGCGTTTTCACGGCTTCCATTGTGACCCCTGCGTTCTCCGGCCTGCCGGGCCCGGGCGAAAGGATCATATGGCTGGGGGCCAGGCCCCTGATCTCTTCCACCGTCATCTCATCATTGCGGATGACCCGGATATTCGGATCGATCTCGCCCACAAGCTGAAAAAGATTATACGAAAAACTGTCATAATTATCGATCAGTAAGATCATAATTCCGCCTCCTGCGCAAGCTCCAACGCTCTGAGGGAAGACCTGGCTTTGTTCAGACATTCTTTGAATTCCTTTTCCGGCTCGGAATCGGCCACGATCCCGGCTCCGCTTCTTACAAACACCTTGCCGTTTTTCTTATAGGCAATGCGGATGGCGATACAGGTATCCATGTTGCCTGTAAAGTCGATGTATCCGATGGCGCCGCCGTAGATGCCGCGCTTGTTATTTTCCAGCTCCCCGATCAGCTGGCAGGCCCTAATCTTCGGCGCACCGGAAAGCGTTCCCGCCGGCAGGACCGCTTCAATGGCATCCAGCGCATCGCAGCTGCCGCTGATCTCGCCCCGCACGGTAGAACCGATGTGCATAACATGGGAGAATCGTTCGATCGAATGCAGGCTCTCGACCTGGACCGTGCCGAACTTGCTGATCTTGCCGAGGTCGTTTCGGCCCAAATCCACCAGCATATTGTGCTCGGCAAGCTCCTTTTCGTCTGCAAGCAGCTCCGCTTCCAGCGCCTTGTCCTCTTCATCGGTCCTCCCTCTCGGCCTTGTTCCGGCAAGCGGGAAGGTATGCAGCACACCGTTTTCCAGCTTGACCAGGGTTTCCGGAGAAGCGCCCGCGACCTCAACGTCCGTCCCCGAGAAATAGAACATATACGGCGAAGGATTGATGGTGCGAAGCACGCGGTAGGTGTTCAGCAGGCTCCCTTCAAAGGGGGCGCTCAAGCGATTGGAAAGCACGATCTGGAAGATATCGCCCTCTCGGATATAGTGCTTTGCTTTTTCTACCATACCGCAGAACTGTTCTTCGTCAAAGAGCGGCGTAACCTCGCCAAGCAACCGGCCGCCCGGTTCGTTCTTCTTTTCGCCATTCCGAAGAAGCGCCACGAGCTGGTTCAGCTCCATAACCGCTTTGTTATATTCGACGTCCACGTCGTCAAGCGGCATATTGACCATCAGGACGATCTTTTGCCGAAGATGGTCAAAGGCAATGACCTTATCAAAGAGCATCAGGTCAACATCCTTAAAGTCCTCGGTATCCTCTACGTCGCATTTGACGGATGGCTCGCTGTACCCGAGATAATCATAGGAGAAATAGCCGACCAACCCGCCCGTAAAGGAGGGAAGATAATCGAAGCGGGGGCTTTTGTAGTCGGCGAGGATCTGACGGAGATAGTCGGACGGGCGGTCCGTCTTTACCCTGAAATTGCCGGCTTTCATTTCCCCGCAGGTACAGGTGATCTCCAGCTTCGGATCGAACCCGAGGAAGGTATACCGTCCCCAGGTTTCGTTTGCCTGCGCGGATTCCAGCATATAACAGTGGGTGGACACGTTCTTCAGTATCCTCATCGTTTCAATCGGCGTGGTGAAATCCGAAAGGATTTCAAGGCTGACCGGCAGCACATTATATTGGCCGGTGGCTGCGATCCTTTTGACCTCACTGAGGTCTGGTGAAACTTTCATGCTCTGTCCCTCCAAAATAAAAATAACTCCCTTGGCTTTCTGCCAAAGGAGTCAAAATAAAAACGCCCTTGACAGAACGATACACTCTGTCAAGGACGAATAACGTGCGTTGTTTCACAAGTACAACACGATCCGCGGTGCCACCTTGATTCACGGGATAACCCGTGCGCTTAGCAGGATACCAACATATCCCCGGCAAA
>CAZYLJ010000038.1:0-11857 GCA_964648555.1 uncultured Acutalibacter sp. | reverse complement strand
ACGGAATACTTTCAAAATCAAAGATTTTGACCATTCCGGAGAACATTGAAGCATGAAGCCTTTGACCTCACGGGTCAAAGGCCAGAGGATGAGCCGCAAGCGGCTCAAGCATGTTAAAATGATCGCAAGGCGATCATTAGGGAGAAGTCTTGTCAGCGCGTGAGGCGCGCTTTCCTGCCGCAAGCGGCACCAGCCTTCTCCAATCAGTTTGGCGCGCTTCGCGCTCATTTATATACAAAGCCTCTATTCGCTCTATTTTTTCAGATACCATTCTGACGTCTAAAAGGGGGATTTCTCTTATGATACAGCCGCAGGCAATGAACATCATCAACGAGGTGCGCAAGGCCATCATCGGCAAGGACACCGTGATCTGCAAGGTGCTGATGGCTATTCTCGCCCAGGGGCATATCCTTTTGGAGGACAACCCCGGCGTGGGAAAGACCACCCTTGCCCTGGCCTTCTCCCGGGCTATGGGCCTCTCCTATAACCGCATCCAGTTTACCCCGGAGGTGCTGCCCGCCGACGTGGTTGGCTTTTCCGTTTATGACCGGGAGACCGGCACGTTCCACTACAGGCCCGGCGCGGCCATGTGCAATCTGCTGCTGGCCGACGAGATCAACCGCACCAGCGCCAAGACCCAAAGCGCCCTTCTGGAGGCAATGGAGGAGGGGCAGGTCACTGTGGACGGCGTCAGCCGGAAGCTGCCCACCCCCTACACTGTTTTGGCCACCCAGAACCCCGTGGGCTCGGCGGGCACACAGCTTCTGCCGGAATCTCAGCTGGACCGCTTTATGATGCGGATCTCCATCGGATACCCGGCGCTGGAGCAGGAGGTGCGCGTCTTAAAGCAGACCGAGGGAGGGCGCCCGGTGGACGCCATCACCCCCGCCGTAAGCTTGGAGCAGGTGCAGGACATGCAGGCCCAGGCCGCCGCCGTTCATGTGTCGGACGAGCTGTACCTGTATGTGGCAAAGCTCTGCGCCGCCACCCGGGAGACCGCCTCACTGCGGCTGGGGGCAAGCCCCCGGGCCGGCGGAGCGCTGGTCAGGGCCAGCAGGGCCTCGGCGTGGCTGGCGGGCAGAGACTATGTCATCCCGGAGGATGTGCGCATCCTCTTTTACAACGTATTGGAACACCGCGTGAGCCTGAGCCCTCAGGCAAAGCTGACGGGCCTTACGGTGCGGGACGTCCTGGAAGAGGTGTTCAAAAGCGTGGCGGCCCCGCGCCTGTTAAGGTGAGACCATGCTGAGGAACCGTGCGGCGTATCTCATCATGCTGGCGGCCTGCGGGCTGTTTTACATCTGCTTTAACGGCGACCTGTCCTTTTATGTGCTGGCCGTCTGCCTTTTGATGCCCGTGCTGTCTGTGCTGCTTTCTCTGCCGGGCATTTTGGGCGCCGAGGCTTCTTTGGCCGTCACCTTCACCGCCACCACCAAGGGCCGGCCGGTGGATCTTACGCTGACCTTTCAAAGCCGCCGGCCCGCTGTCAGCGGCCGCGCCAGGGTGACGCTTCGCGTGGTGAACACCCTGACTGGGGAGCGCCAACAGGAAAAGTTTGCCTTTACCGCCGGGCCGGAGCCCATCATTGTCTCTTACCGGCTGGCCTCACCCGCCTGCGGCCAGGTGAAGCTCTCTCTGGAAAAGGGCCGGGTGTGCGACTACATGGGCCTGTTCGCGTTCCCTCTGCGGATGAAAAAGCGGGAGCTTTCCGTGCTGTTTTACCCGGCGGTCAGCGACACGCTGCTTTCGGCGGAGCAGCGGCCCCAGCTGGGCGGCGAGGGGGAGCGCTACTCCCAGAGCAGGCCAGGCGGCGACCCCTCTGAGATTTTCGGCTTCCGGGAGTACCGGCCCGGCGACCGGGTCTCCCAGATCGACTGGAAAATATCCCCAAAGACCGACATGCTGATGGTGCGGGAAATGGGCCTGCCCATCTCCTGCCACCTGCTGTTTTTGCTGGAGCCCGGCGACAAGGGCCTGGCAGCGGATGCGCTGCTGGACACGTTCCGCACTCTTTCCGCTTATCTTTCCGACCGGGAGATCCCCTATCGGGTGTGCTTCCGGAGAAGGGACGGGGCCCTTCAGTTTTTGGATGTGATCTCCGACGAGGACATTCGCCCGGCCCTGACCGATATCCTCCTGGCCGGGGGCGGGGTCGCCCCGCTTGCCCTGACGCCGGAGGTTCTGCCGGACGGCGGCTTCTCCCACGTGATGTACCTTTCCCCCAGGCCGGGCCGGCAGACTATGGACGCCGTTTCCACCAGGCTTTCGGGGGCGCGGTTCACCGTGTTTCAGGCCGTCCTCCCATCGGAAGAGGAGGAAGAACGGGTGCTGCTGCCCCCCGGGGCGGAGCTCGTTTCCGTTGCGCCGGGGCTGGTGGCCGAGGCCCTGCACGGCTTTGAAATGTAAAGGAGGCGCGCGATGGAAAAGGATAATCGCCAGATCTTTCTTGTCGGCTCGCCCAGGGTCGTCATGCCGGAGCAGCGCCCTTTGCCAGTGTTCTGCTTTGGGGTCGTTCTCACGGCCCTGGCCTGCGCCGCCAGCTTCGGCTGCTTTTACACGGCCTTTGACATTGCCGTCCGTCCCGTGCCCGTGGTGCTGCTGGGCGCGCTTTTCGCCCTGATCGCGGTGGGAAACGCCATGCTGCCAAAGCACCGGGGCGCTGTCTCTCTGGCCCTTTGGGCGGTGTGGGGCCTTTTGGTGTACTGGCAGTTCCCGGCGCTGTATCAGGGCTTTGTGGCCACCGCCAACACCGTCATCTACGTTTACGCCGACTGCCTGGACACGGTTCTGCCCCTGTTTGCCCTGCCGGCCGGGTTCTCGGCCTCCGCCGGGAACACGGTCACGCTGCTGGCGGTGTTCCTGCTGTTCCCCGTGGCAAAGCTGTACGGCTGGCTGCTGGCCCGGCGTACCTCTACCCTGGGGGCGTTCTGTGTTTCCGGGCTGTTCCTGCTGGCTTCCCTGCTCATTTCCGTGCTGCCCGCCGTCTGGGCCCTGGGCATGATGCTGGTGTTCTGGATGTTCCTGCTGCTGGCAAGCCCCTCCCTGGGCAAGCGCCGCCTGTACTCCGATGAGAGCGGCCGCATCCAGATCTCCGGCAGGGCGTTTGTCTCTCCCGTCACCCTGCTGCTTCTGCCCGCTCTGGCGGTGTCCCTGCTGGCGCTGTACAGGATCTGCACGCCGTTTCGGCCAAACGCGGTGAACGACCTGCGGACGACCGTCACCCAGAGCATGAACATCCCGGCCATGCTGAAGGGCGGCACCGGCAACGGAAACAGCCAGGTCGACCTGAATTCTCTGGGGGATCGGGTGTACAGCGGCAAGACCGTCCTGCGGGTCAAGTACGAGTTTAACGTGGCCCTTTCGGACTATGAATTTCAAAAGGACTACCTGAAAAGCTTCACCGGCAGCGTTTACACCGGCCAAAGCTGGGAAAAGCTGGATAACGGCCAGGCCAACGCCGTCAACGATATTCTGGGGGAGGTCAAGGCCCAGAGGCTCCCCCATCTTCTGGGCAGTCAGCTTCCCTGCCGGTGGGACTCCGACGTTTCCTACCGCCTCACCGTGGAAAAGGTGAACGCGGACTCCCGGTGCATTTACGTGCCCTACGGCCTTAACACCCTTTCGCCGGAGGGAGACTGGGTGGCCGACAGCTTTATCAAATCCGGCAGCTTTTTTGCCGGCCCCGCCTCCTATGAGCTTTCCGCCAGCGTCCTTCCCCGGTCTGAGCCCGCCAACCTGCTGGAGCGGCTGAGCGAGTGGTCGGGGCAGGATCCCGACGGGAGCTACACCCTGTCCAGCGGGGACATCACGCAGGATGAGTCGAATGGCACCATCACCATCAAAAGCTCGTCTGCCCCGCTTTCCACTTTGACCGACGATCTCTTCTCCTCCTGGGAGCAGGCGGGAGATGAGTTTAACCCGGAGCAGTACCGCCTGCCGGACACCACCCTGGACGGGCTGCCCCTGACCGAAGAGCAGCGGGAGCTTGTAGACAGGGCGCAGGACTACGCGGAATTTGTCTATGACACCTATACCCAGCTGCCGGAGGACACCGCCGCCTTTGCAAAAGAGTATCTGGCTTCCCACGGGCTGCCCACATCGCCTCAGCCGTATGTGGAGCAGACGGCTACAGGCTCAGACGGCACATCGGATGGCGCTGTATCCCATATCAACAACGGCTATTATGACGCGGCCGGCGCCATCAAGGAGCTGCTGAACGCGGAGTGCGAATATTCCCTGTCCCCCGCCGAGCCCACCGGGGAAGAAGATTTTGTGGAGTTTTTCCTCAACGAAAGCAAAGAGGGCTTCTGCGTCCACTTCGCCACGGCGGAGGTGGTCCTGCTGCGGGCCATGGGCATTCCCGCCCGGTACGCCGAGGGCTACGCGGTCCCGGTGGACAAAAGCGGCGGCTGGGTGACGGTGACGGACCGCAGCTCTCACGCCTGGGTGGAGATCTACTTCAACGGAGTAGGCTGGCTGCCCTTTGAGGCTACCCCCGCCGGGCCCGACGCTCCCGCCGCCTGCGAAAACGGCATCGCCCCCACGGATCAGGACGACCCATCGTTGGACATGTCCATCATGGAGCCGGATCCGCAGCCCACCAGGACGCCACG
The DNA here is from genome assembly GCA_964648555.1 of uncultured Acutalibacter sp. Taxonomy (GTDB): domain Bacteria; phylum Bacillota; class Clostridia; order Oscillospirales; family Acutalibacteraceae; genus Acutalibacter. Next base: position 7,244 of record CAZYLJ010000038.1, on the reverse strand, counting down.
GGAGCCGGCCTCCACCCCGGCGGCCCGCGCCACGCCCCAACCGCTTGAACGGAAGACCTGGGCCACACCCCGGCCCGCGGCGGCTCAAACGGAAGACAGTGAGGATCACACCCTCCTGGTGGTTCTGCTTTCGGCGGCGGGAGCGCTGCTGGCCGTTTTCCCGCTCATGTGGCTCGTCAGGAAGCTGCGCATTCTTTTCCGAAAGCTGTCCTTCCGGCAAAGGGACAAAAACAGGGCGGCGCTGAAAATTTATTCTCACCTGCTGCGGCTGTACCAGGTCGACTACATTCTGCCAAACGGCGTTACAGAGCCGCCGGAGGACATTGAAGAGCTGGCGCTGAAGGCACGGTTCAGTCAGCACGCCATCACCCGGGAGGAAATTCAAAAGCTGCTTTCTCACGCGGCTGAGCTGGAAAAGCGCCTGGATAAGGAGCTGGCCACCCGGCCACGGCTGCGCTGTAAATATCTGCTGGCACTGTTCTGAGACCATTCGGAAAGGCGTTTTCAAAATGAACGTCATTCCAAATGAAGCGGCCCCGGCCTCCCACAAGTGGGGGAAGCCGGGGCCCTTTTCCGCGCCGATTCTCCTTTAGTCCAGCTTGCCAAGCCTGTCCAGGGTGGTCATCACCCGGCAATAAATCTCGTCCACATCGAGGATGTTGTCCTCCAGGCTGTCGGGGTCGGGGTCGCTCTTGCCAACAAGGGCGCCCTTCTCCATCAGCTTGCGGATGGTGGGCTGGTAGCTTGCGGGCACGTCTTTCAGCTGCTTGTACGTTACCATTTCATCGTCCTCCTTGAAGTAGGCTTCAATCATCTTCAAAAACCGTCCCCATCCAAGGTCAAGGGTGCGGTGGGGGCAGTATTTGCCGTCGTAGTCCTGGTGCTTGGTGACCTTCTCCATGCCCCAGCCGAACTGCTTTAACAGGCCGGCGATGTACTCGGCGGCGTTTTGCTCGGCCCTGGTGAAGCGCTCGCCGCCGGACAGGGAATAACAGATCTCAATGTGGATGCCCTCCATGTTGCCCACGCCGTGGCCGTCGCCGCTGGCCCAGGCGTTGCGGTCAAAGGGAATGGCCTGGATGATCTCCTTGTCGTCCACCGCCACATGGAAGGAGACCTCGTTGTCATTGCTCAGCATGTAGCTGACCTCGTTCTCCGCCGGGGCGTCGTTGGCCGTATTGTGCACCACGATCCGGCTGGGCGTGCGCTTATACGGGCACTTGACGGCGCGCTTGCCCGCCGGGCAGAGCATTTCCCGCAGCTGTACCATCATTTCTCACTCCTTTCGTCGTTTTGCTTTTTCAGCACATCCAGCATGTTTTTGAGAAACGCCGGATAGGGCACGCCCATGAGGCCCAGGTTTTCCAGCACGGAAATGCCCTCGTTGGCCGTGAAGAACATGCACACCGCCGGCCGGACAAAGCCGCTGCCCACAACGTTGTCCAGCACCGAGGCCAGCAGCACCAGGCCCAGCATGGCGCATTTACGCACAAGACCCTTGAACCCCGCGCCGGATTCCAGCGTTCCGGTGGCCGACTTGCCGGACCTGTGAAACACCCCGGCCGCCACCAGGCCCGTCACATAGTCCGCCGCCATAAAGCCCACCAGGGCCTGCAGTGTGCCGTCCCAGCCGCCCAGCAGCCGCAGCAGCGCACTGCCCAGCGCCGCCAGCGCCCCAAGCACCGCGTTCTTCGTTTGAATGAACTTCTCCATTTCTTAAGCTATCCTCCTTTCTCTCAGCGTGAGCTTATAAAAAGCCGTTTCACCTTCCCCCTCAAAAAGCGAAAAAGTTGTCCTCGAAAGGACAACTTTTCACAGGTTTTTTATTTTTTCCGCCGCAAAAAAATAAAAGCCGCTTTCCTGTCTTCCCGCAATTTGTGCTCTGCAAACGAATTGCGGAATAATTTCCGCGGTTTTTCTTGCATTTTTTACAAAAAGTGATATGATTGTAATGAACTATTCCACATTTTATTTCACTCAGGAAAGGACGATTTTACCTTGAAGTACGATTTCACTTCCATCATGGACAGGACCGGGAAGGACTCTATCGCCGTGGATTTTATCCCCATTCCCGGCGTGAAGGTCAAGGATGGCTTTGACCGCATCCCCATGTGGGTGGCGGACATGAACTTCCCCACCGCACCCACCATTCCGGAGGCCGTCATCAAGCGGACGCAGCACCCCGCCTTTGGCTATTTCGCCACCTCGGACGAATACTACAACGCCATCATCAACTGGCAGAAGGAAAGAAACGGCGTCACGGGCCTGAAAAAGGAGCACATCGGCTATGAAAACGGCGTGCTGGGCGGCGTGGTCAGCGTGCTGAACGTGATCTGCTCCAAGGGTGACAATGTCCTTTTGCACTCCCCCACCTATGTGGGCTTTACCGGGGCATTGGGCAACAACGGCTACAAGATCGTCCACTCCCCTCTGAAAATCGACGAGAACGGCGTGTGGAGAATGGACTTTGAGGACATGGAAAAGAAGATCGTGGAGAACCACATTCACGCCGCCGTGTTCTGCTCGCCCCACAACCCCTGCGGCCGCGTGTGGGAGCGCTGGGAGATCGAAAAGGCCATGGAGGTCTACAAGAAGCACGACGTCTTCGTGGTCTCCGATGAGATCTGGTCCGATTTGATTTTGGGCGACCACAAGCACATCCCCACCCAGTCCGTCAGCGAGGACGCCAAAATGCGCACCGCTGCCATGTACGCCCCCTCCAAGACCTTCAACCTGGCGGGCCTCATCGGCTCTTATCACATCATCTACAACAAGTGGCTCTCCGACCGGGTCGAGAAGGAATCCTCCCTCTGCCACTACAACAGCATGAACGTCCTTTCCATGCACGCCCTGATCGGCGCATACAGCAAGGATGGCGCCCAGTGGGTGGATGAGCTGCGGCAGGTGCTAACCGGCAACGCGGACTTCGCCTGCACGTACATAGAAGAACATTTTGACGGCGTCAGGGTGCAGAGGCCCCAGGGCACCTACATGCTGTTCCTGGACTGCACCGAGTGGTGTGAAAAGCACCACAAGACCATCGACGAGGTGCTGAGGGCCGGCGCGGAGGTCGGCGTCATCTGGCAGGATGGCCGGGCGTTCCATGGGCCCTGCCACATCCGCATGAATCTGGCTCTGCCCCTCTCCCGTGTGGAGGAAGCCTTCCACCGGCTGGACAAGTACGTCTTCAACGCGTAAACGGGGCCCTGCCGTCTCACCGGAATAAAAACAGAATGAGGGCTTGCCCATAGACGGGCAGCCCTCTTTCCCACTTCAGAAGTAAACCGCAGCACAAGGGCGGTTTACTTCTTTTTATATTCCGATAAAATCGTCCGCAGCAGGACGCCCAGGCAGTTCTTACTCCTGCTTGCCCAGGCTGTCAAAGGCAAGCTGCTCCCGGGCGATCATGGTAAGATAGGGCTTGCCGTACACTTCCTCATACCGGCTGGTATCGTCCGTGTTGTAATAGCGCTTAAAGTACTCGCCCACATCCTCCCAGTCGGCGGAGATCCCCATGTCCTCACACAGGGCCTGCAGAATGAGGGCCGTTTTTGCGCTGCTCTCCAGCTGCTCTTTGTTCTGCTCCTCCAGCTCCTCCAGGCTCTCGACATCGGTGTACTGGCTCAAAAACTCGTCGATCTCCATGCTGTACTGCTGAGCGGAGCCCAGATAGTAATTGCGCATGTTCTGTACCTGGAAATCATACAGGGCGGCGGGCACCTCGCTGACCTCAGCCTGCTCTGAGATCTGCTCCCACAGGTAGTCGGAAACAGCCTGGGCGGCAAGCTCCGCCCGCACGCCTTCGGTGGCCTCGGCGGCAGTGGCCCAGCCTTCGCTGTCCTTCCAGTTTTCCTCTACGAACTCATCTGTCAGCTCCGGCACAGTGTCGTCCTGGATGTAGTTGATGGTGGTGACGAACACCGCGTCCTTGCCGCTCAAGTCAGGATTGTTCTCGTATGGCTCCGGGAAGGTGACGTTCACGTCGAAGGTCTCGCCGGGCATGTGGCCGATGAGCTGCTCCAGAAAATCATCGATGTAGCTGGTCACGCCGATGGTGACAGTGGTGCCCATGCCGCCGGTGTTGCCGCCGTCAAACTCCACGCCGTCTATGCTTCCCACATAGTCGATATTTACCGTGTCGCCGTCACACACCTCCCGGTCGGTGACCTGCTGGGTCTCGGCAAAGCTTGCAAGCCTGTCCTGCATGGCCTCATCCACGTCCTCGTCGGTAATGGTGGTGACGTCCTCCGGCACCTCCATCCCACGGTAGTCCGGCAACGTCACATAGTCCAGGGCGGTGACGCCCTCATACATGCCATCATCGGTCAGGCCCCTGCTGTAGTCGATCTCCTCCCCGTCTGCGGCGGAGGAGGCCGTGTAAGAGCTTTCCGCCGTCGTGGAGGAGCTGTTCTCCCCACTGCCGGTGTTCTCGCTTCCCGCACAGGCGGTCATGGCGCCTGCCAGCAGCAGGGCCAGCATTGCCGCCGTCACTTTTTTCCAATTTCGCATACGATCTTTCCTTTCTCTAATAGGTAATATAGCCTGGCGCCAGGAAGAACCTTACAGAGCTTCTTCCACGAAAAAGCCGGGCCCGACTTTTTATAGAAAGCTGAGCTTTTTCAGCCTTTCCATCGCTTCCTTTGTCTTTTCGGCGTCGCCGAAGGCCGTCAGGCGGAACCAGCCCTCTCCGTTTTTGCCGAAGCCCTCACCGGGGGTGCCCACGATCTCGGCCTCGCCCAGAAGCCGGTCGAAGAACTCCCAGCTGCCCATGCCCTCCGGGCACTTCATCCACAGGTAGGGGGAGTTGACTCCGCCCACGAATTTGACGTTCATTTCTGTCAGGGCGTTGGCCATCACCCGGGCGTTTCCCCGGTAATAGTCGATGGTCTCCCTGACCTGCTTCTGGCCCTCCGGGGTGAACACCGCCTCCGCCGCCCGCTGGGTGATGTAGCTGACACCGTTAAATTTGCAGCCCTGCCTGCGCTGCCACAGCCTGGAGACCTGCACACCGCCCATTTCCAGCTCCTTGCGGATGACGGTGTAGCCGCACCGCATGCCGGTAAAACCGGCGGTCTTCGACAGGGAGCAAAACTCGATGGCGCACCTTTCCGCGCCGGGAATTTCAAAAATGCTGTGGGGCACATCCTCGGTGATGAAGGCCTCGTAGGCCGCGTCAAACAGGATAATGGCGTTTTGGCGCAGGGCGTAGTCCACCCAGGCCTTCAGCTGGTCCCTGTTGTAGGCCGCGCCGGTGGGATTGTTGGGGGAGCAGAGATAGATCAGATCCACCGGGTGGTCTTCCTTGGGCATGGGCAGGAAGCCGTTTTCCTCCGTGCCGTCCATGTAGACGATCCTCCGGCCGGAGATCGTGTTGGTGTCCACGTACACGGGGTAAACCGGGTCCGGCACCAGCACGGTGTTGTCCACGTCGAACAGATCGACGATATTTCCAACGTCGCTTTTGGCGCCGTCGCCCACGAACACCTCGTCGGCGGTCATATCCACGCCGAAATTCTTATAATAGGCGGCGATAGCCTCCCGCAGGAAGGGGTAGCCGTCGCTGTCCGGGGAGTACCCATGAAAGGTCTCCTTATGGGCCATTTCGTCCGTGGCCCCGTGCATGGCCCCGATGACCGCCGGGGCCAGGGGCATGGTCACATCGCCGATGCCCATTTTGATGATGCGGTTTCCCGGATGGGCCTGGGCGTAGGCCTCCACACGCTTTGCAATGGTGACGAAAAGATAGCTCTGCTGCAAATTTTGAAAATTGGAATTGAGCTTCATAGGGTCTCCTCACTTTTCTTCCATGTAGTTTACCGCCGCGCCGATAAAGCCTCTGAACAGGGGGTGGGAGCGGTTGGGCCGGGATTTGAACTCCGGGTGGAACTGGCCCGCCACAAAGAACCGGTGGTCATCGAGCTCCACCGTCTCCACAATGCGGCCGTCCGGCGAGAAGCCCGACAGGGTCATGCCGTGGCTTTCCACGGTCTCCCGATAGTCGTTGTTGAACTCGTAGCGGTGGCGGTGGCGCTCGTGGATGAGCTCCTCCCCGTAGCACTCCGCCATTTTGGTGCCGGGCCTGATCTGGCAGGGATAGCTGCCCAGCCGCAGGGTGCCGCCCTTGTTGATCTCCTTGTTCTGGTCGGGCATAAAGTCGATGACCTTGTGCAGGCCGTACTCGTCAAACTCGCCGGAGTTGGCGTCGGGAAGGCCGCACACGTTCCGGCAGAACTCGATGACGGCAACCTGCATCCCAAGGCAGATGCCAAGGTAGGGGATGTCCTGCTCCCGGGCGAATTTCACCGCCAATATCATCCCCTCGATGCCACGGCTGCCAAAGCCGCCCGGCACGAGGATGCCGTGGCAGTCGCTCAGGCGGGAGGCCACGTTTTCCTCCGTCAGGGTCTCAGAGTCCACCCAGTCGATCTCCACCCTGGCCCCGTGGTCGTAGCCTGCGTGGCTCAGCGCCTCCATCACGGAAAGGTAGGCGTCGTGCAGGCGGACATATTTCCCAACCAGGGCGATGCGCACTGTCTTTTTCCGGGTCCGGATGCGCTCGATCATCTCCAACCACTCGCTCAGGTCGGGCGCGGGCACATCCAGATGGAGCTGGCGGCAGACGATGTCGGAGAAATGGCTCTTTTCCAGCATGATGGGCGCCTCATACAGCACGGGGATGGTCAGGTTTTCAATGACGCAGTCCCCCTGCACGTTGCAGAACAGGGCGATCTTCTTGAAGATGCCCTGGTCGGCGATGGGCTCGTCGGTGCGCAGGACGATGATGTCCGGCTTGATGCCCATGGATTGCAGCTCTTTGACAGAGTGCTGGGTGGGCTTTGACTTGTGCTCGCCGGAGCCCTTCAAATACGGCACCAGCGTCACGTGGATGAACAGGGAATTTTCCGGCCCCACCTCCTGGGCCACCTGGCGAATGGCCTCTAAGAAGGGCTGGCTTTCAATATCGCCCACAGTGCCGCCGATCTCGGTGATGACCACGTCGGCGTTGGAGTGGTTGCCCACGCTTTTGATGAAGTGGATGATCTCCTCCGTGATATGGGGGATGACCTGCACCGTCTGGCCCAGGTACTCGCCCCGGCGCTCCTTATTGAGGACATTCCAGTACACCTTGCCGGTGGTAAGATTGGAAAACTTGTTCAGATCCTCGTCGATAAACCGCTCATAGTGGCCCAGATCCAGATCGGTCTCCAGACCGTCCTCGGTCACGTACACCTCGCCGTGCTGAT
>CAZYLJ010000037.1:0-11938 GCA_964648555.1 uncultured Acutalibacter sp. | reverse complement strand
CTTCTGTCAGGCATTCGTTTCCAGAAAGCCCCAGCACGTGGCGCACCGCCTGTTCCGAGCGGACGTTTTCAGGGAAGCACCTTTGATACAGCTCCCACAATTTTTCTTCCATACTCATTCCCCCTTACCCCAGTTCAATGGGCCGCTGGGGATAGGCGTTCAGCTCCATCCCCGCCGTGTGCCCCGCCAAAAGCTCGTAATAGCCCTGTGCCGCGATCATGGCGGCGTTGTCTCCGCAAAGAGAAAGCTCCGGCATGTACAGCTCCCGGCCCGTTTTTTCACACAGGGCGGCAAGCTCCCTTCTCAGCAGACGGTTGGCGGAAACGCCCCCCGCGATGACCAGCTTTTGGGCCCCGGTCTCGTCGGCGGCCTTTTCAAAGTGGTCAACCAGAAGTCCCACCACCGCTTTCCGATAAGAAGCGCACAGGTCGGGCACGCTGATGGCCTCCCCCCGCTGCTCCGCCCGGTGCAGAAGGTTCACCACCGCCGTCTTCAGCCCGGAAAAGCTGAAGTCAAGCGGTGCGCCGTCCACCCTGGGCCGGGGCATCGGGTAGGCGTTTGGGTCGCCGCCCTCGGCAATCTTATCCATCTCCACCCCGCCGGGGTAGGGGATCCCCATAGCTCGCGCCGCCTTGTCGAAGGCCTCCCCCGCCGCATCGTCTCTGGTGCGGCCAAGGACGGTCAACTCGGTGCAGCTTTTAACGTCGATGATGTGGGAATGGCCGCCGGACACCACCAGGCACAGGAAGGGCGGCGTCAGATCGGGGTTTGTCAGGTAGTTTGCCGCGATGTGCCCCCGCAGATGGTGCACCGGGATCAGGGGCAGGCCGGTGGACAGGGCCAGGCCCTTGGCGAAGTTTACCCCCACCAGCAGCGCGCCGATGAGCCCCGGCGCGTAAGTGACGGCGATGCCGTCCAGGTCGGCAAGGGTCTTCCCGCTTTGGGAAAGGGCTTCCCTTACCACGCCCACCACGGCCTCGCTGTGCCGCCGGGAGGCAATCTCCGGCACGACCCCGCCGTATATCTTATGCTCCTCCACCTGGGAGGCGATGACAGAAGATAGAGTTTTCCTGCCGTCTTCCACAACCGCGGCGGCAGTTTCATCACAAGATGACTCTATTCCCAATAACAACATAATGACTTCCCCTCACAATACGGAAAACGATACCAGCAGCCGTTCAAAACCGCTTGGTCAAAAGCAGGGCGTCTTCTCTTGGGCCGCTGTAAAAATCCTTTCGGCGGCCGGCCTTCGCAAAGCCCAGCTTTTCATACAGCGCGACGGCCTGCCGGTTGGATGGCCGCACCTCCAGGGAGAGGAATTCCCCGCCTCGCCGCCGGGCCTCTTTTTCCAGCGCGGCCAGCAGAGCCGTGGCTGTCCCCCGCCCGCGAAAGGACGGGAACACCGCCACGTTGTCCAGATAGCATTCGCCGCAGGCACAGTGCATCCCGGCGTAACCGGCCACCTTCCCCTCCTGCAAAGCGGTAAAAAACGCCGCGTTGGGATTCGTGAGCTCTTCTATCAGGCTCTTCTCGCTCCAGGGCTGCGAAAAGCAAAGCTTTTCCAGCTCCGCGATGGCGCTGATATGCCCGGCGTTCATCCTGACGATCTCCATCTCAACGCACCCCATTTTACTCTTCCTGCTCCAGCGCCAGGAACGGGGCTACACAGCTCCGGACAAATTTCCCCAGCTCCGCTGTCAGCTTATCCCGGCAGGCGCGGTAGGTCTCCAAATCATGGCCGTACGGGTCACCGATCTCCTCCGGCACGTAGATCTTTGCGGCCAGCGCCCCGGCCCGCTCCAATATATAAGCGTGGGTGGCGGTCATCACAAAGAAGATATCCCATTGTGGCAGCTCCTCGCCGGTCAGGCGGCGGGCGGTGTGGGATGAAATATCCACACCGATCTCCCGGCAGACTGCTACCGCGTTTTCCGACGCGGGCTCGCCCTCCGCCGGGGCAAGCCCCGCGCTTTGGCACAGTACCCGATCCTCCCATCCCTTTTCCTTTACCATTTTTCGGAAAATCCCCTCCGCCATAGGGCTGCGGCAGGTGTTCCCCGAGCAGACGAACAATATTTTCATAGATCCTCCGTGTCGGCATACTGTAAAAAATATCGAATGGCAGGCTCGCTCTCACAAAAAGAGATCGAAGCGCGATTTTTTATATTATAACAAGAAGGAACCGGTTTGTCCAGTAACGGAAAAGAGCTGCGATTTTTCTTGCGTTTTTCGCGCAGTGCCTGTATCATGAAAGAGGACGGGACCACCCGCCCGATTTACTCTATTTTCTGCGAGGGATCATTATGACGCTTCAACAGCTGCATTACGCCATCACCATCTCCGAGGCCGGTTCCCTGAACAAGGCCGCCGAGGTGCTGTACATCTCCCAGCCCTCCCTTACCAGTTCCATGCAGGAGCTGGAAAAGGAGCTGGGCATCGTCATCTTCAACCGGGGCGGCAGGGGCGTCACCCTGACCCAGGACGGCACGGAATTCCTGCTGTACGCCAGACAGGTGTACAACCAGTACGAGGCCCTGATGGACAAGTACGGCAACTCTCAAAACCTGAAAAAGAAATTCAGCGTTTCCACCCAGCACTACTCCTTTGCGGTAAAGGCCTTTGTAGAGCTGGTGAAGAGATTTGACACCTCTCAGTATGAATTCGCCATCCGGGAGACCAAGACCAGGGACGTCATTTTTGACGTTTCCACTCTGCGCAGCGAGGTGGGGATCTTATACCTCAGCGACTTCAACCGGGCGGCCATCGGCAAGCTGCTGCGCACCGGCGGCCTTACCTTCCACCACCTCATCGACTGCAAGGCCTACGTTTATCTGTGGGCGGGGCACCCCCTGGCGAAGAAAAGCTCCATCAGCTTTGAGGAGCTGAAGGACTACCCCTGCCTTTCCTTTGAGCAGGGCGAGGCCACCTCCTTCTACTTTGCGGAGGAAATTCTGAGTACCAAGGAGTACATCCGCACCATCAAGGCCAACGACCGGGCCACCATGCTGAACCTGATGGTGGGCCTGAACGGCTACACCCTTTGCTCCGGCATCATCTGCGAAGAATTGAACGGCAGCCGCTATCTGGCCATTCCCTTTGAAACGGACCCCCAGGAGGAGAGCAGCATCATGGAGATCGGCTATATCACAAAGCAGAACACGGTGCTCAGCGCCATCGGGCAGCGGTATATCGAGGAGCTGCGGCTCTATCTGCAAAACGACGCCAGCCAGAAGGTATAGGTAAAACCTATAGCTCGGTATTTTTCACTCGTATTGGACAACGGAAAAACAGCCGGGTATAATACGGATATGCTCAGGGCGGCACATAAGCGGCGCGCTCCGGGCGGAAATCATCACCAAAGGAGGGTGGACGTTTATACGTCCGGTCAGATTATGAAAAGAGATTTCTTGAAAAAACTGGCGGCTTTCGTTCTTGCCGCCGCGCTCGTCCTTTCCCTGGCGGCCTGCCAGCAATCGGACAGCCAGACCTCAACCGCCGACAGCGGCGTCACTTCCAGCAGCACCTCTGCTGACGACAAGAAAATCACGGTGGGCGTCAACCCGGTTCCACATGCGGATATTTTGGAAAACGTGGTGAAACCCATTCTGGCGGAGGAAGGCTGGGAACTGGAGGTAGTCGTCTTCCAGGATTACGTCCTGCCCAACACCTCTTTGGAGGAGGGTGAGCTGGACGCCAACTACTTCCAGACCCTGGGCTACATGAACCAGCAGAACGAGGACAACGGCCTGCATCTGGCGGCGGTGGCCGGCGTACATATCGAGCCAATGGGCATCTACTCCCAGAAGTACACCTCTCTTGACGAGATACCGGACGGCGGGTCCATCGGCGTACCCAACGACGCGGACAACGAAAAGCGCGGCCTGGAGCTGCTGGTGCAGAAAGGCCTCTTGAACTCCCTGGGGGATTACGGCACGGATGAAAATGTCACAGCCGAGTCCCTGACCAATGACGCGGAGGCCAACCCCCACGGCTATGTGATCACCCCCATCGAGGCCGCCAGCCTGCCCCTCTCCCTGCCCGATCTGGACGCGGCAGCCATCAATGGCAACTACGCCATCGGAGCAGATCTTCCTTCCGAATACCCCGCCCTTGATATCGAGGAATTTACCGACGAGACCAGCATTCTGCGCACCAACTTCCTGGTGGTAAAGCAGGGCAATGAAAATTCCGAAAAGATCAAGGCCCTGGTCGCGGCGACCCAGTCCGACGCCGTGAAGGACTATATTGAACAGACCTATAAAGGCTCGGTTATCCCGTCCTTTATCGATCCGGAATAAACCATGATAGAATTGAATGACGTGAGGAAATCCTTTCAGGATCTTGAGGTCCTGAAAGGAATTTCCCTGTCTATCGGGGAACGGGAAATATACGGCATCGTGGGACAGAGCGGCGCGGGAAAATCCACCCTGCTCCGCTGCATCAACGGACTGGAATCCTACGACTCCGGCACCATCACCGTGGACGGCACCAGGGTGGACATTCACAACAAGGCATCCCTGCGCACCCTGCAAAAGAGCATGGGGATGATCTTCCAGGGGTTCAACCTGTTGGAGCGGCTGGACGTATACGACAATATTGCCCTGCCCATGAAATTCTGGGGCATGAAGACGAATACGCCGGAAAGCAAAGAAAAGATCGAAAACCTGATCCGCCTGGTGGGGCTGGAGGATAAGGCCCGCTCCAAGCCCAGAGAGCTCTCCGGCGGGCAGAAGCAGCGGGTGGCCATTGCCAGAGCCCTGGTACTGGATCCCAAATTTCTGCTGTGCGACGAAGCCACCAGCGCCCTGGACCCGGAGATCACCAAGGGAATTCTGGCGCTGATTCAGAAGATCAACCGGGAAATGGGCATTACGGTCATCGTGGTCACTCACCAGATGGAGGTCGTCAAGCAAATTTGCAGCCGGGTGGCCTTCCTTCACAGCGGCGTGGTGCTCTCCGAGGGCAAGCCGGAAGACCTGTTCGTCCGGCCGGAGGGGGAAGAGATCCGCTCCTTCCTGCGGGACGACAGCAGCCTGCTGCCCAAGACCGGCGTCAACATCCGGCTGTACTTTTACGGCAAGGGCTCCGACGAGCCCGTAGTGACCCAGATGGCCCGGGAATTGCAGCAGGATTTCAGCATCTGCTGGGCCAAGCTGGAGGATTTCCGGGAAAACGTATACGGCAGCCTGGTGCTGAATATCCAGGAATCGGACCTGGAACGCGTGCGGGCGTTCCTGGATTCGAAAAACGTCAGCTGGGAGGTTCTGAAATAATGGGCATCGTTTCTACCGCTAGCATGGGGGAGATCATTATAAAAGCCCTGGGTCAGACCCTTTACATGGTTTTCTTCTCCACCCTTTTTTCCGTAATCATCGGGTTCATTCCCGCCATTATCCTCACCCTTACCGCCCCGGACGGCCTCCATCCCATCCGCCCGGTGTACGAGGTGCTGAGCTTTCTTGTCAACGTGTTTCGCAGTTTCCCCTTTATCATCCTGCTGGTATTGGTCATCCCCTTCACCCGCCTAATCGTGGGAAAGGCCATTGGCACTACGGCTTCCATCGTGCCCCTGACCCTTTCGGCCATTCCCTTTATCGCCCGGGTGTTTGAGACCAGCCTGCGGGAGACGGATCCCGGCGTCATCGAGGCGGCAAAGTCCTTTGGGGCATCCAACTGGCAGATCCTGCGCCGGGTGTATTTGAAGGAGTCCGTGCCACGGCTTATTAACGGCGTGGTGCTGCTGATCATCTCCCTGGTGGGCTACTCCGCTATGGCGGGCACTGTGGGCGGCGGCGGCATCGGCGATATCGCCATTCGCTTCGGCTACCAGCAGTACAGGACGGACTACCTGGTCGTCTGCTCCATTATCCTCATTATTTTCGTCCAGGTGATACAGATGATCGGCAACCACCTGTACAAGCGGTTATCCTAAGGAGGCATTATGGCAAGCTACGAACTGATGGCAAAACAGATCGCTTCTTTGGCGGAGCTGGACAGGGGCCTTATTCCCGTTCTCTCCAACGCCTCCGCTGTTTTATACGATGGCATGGAGCGCATCAACTGGGCGGGCTTTTATCTGATGGATCAGGGCAGCCTGGTTGTGGGGCCCTTTCAGGGGAAACCCGCCTGTGTGCGAATCGAGATCGGCAAGGGCGTGTGCGGCACCGCCGTACAGACGGGCCGGGTACAGCTGGTGGAGGATGTGCACAAATTCCCCGGCCACATCGCCTGCGACAGCGCTTCCCGCTCGGAAATTGTCCTCCCTCTGCGCGACAGGGGGAGGATCATCGGCGTGTTGGATATCGACAGCCCGGAGCTTGGCCGCTTCACCCAGGTGGACAAAGCCGGCTTGGAGGCTGTGGTCAAGGTTTTGGAAGAGGTCACAGATTTTCCCCGTATAGACTGAAAAACAGGCAAAAATACTCCCGGCCGGATGGAGGCGTTCCTCCGGCCTGATCAGCCCTTGGCTTCATACCAGGTCCTGCCCGCGTGAGCGTCGGCCAGCATGGGCACGGAAAAATTCACCGCGCCTTCCATTTCCTCGGTCAACAGGGCTTTCACCCGCTCAGCCTCATCCTCCGGACACTCCACGATGAGCTCATCATGCACCTGCAAAATGAGCTTTGCCTGCAGGCCCTCTTTTTCCAGCCTGTCGCTGACCCGTATCATGGCGATCTTGATAATGTCCGCCGCCGTGCCCTGGATGGGCATATTTCTTGCCACCCGCTCGCCGAAGGCCCGCAGGTTGAAGTTGGTGCTTTTCAGCTCCGGCAGATACCGTCGCCGGCCAAACAGGGTCTCCACATAGCCCTTCTCCTTGGCCTCCTCAACCACTTTTTTCATGTAGCGGTCCACACCGGAGTAGTTTCTGAGATATTCCCTGATATACTCTTCGGCCTCCTTACGGGAAACGCCGATGTCGTTGGAAAGGGAAAAGGCCCCTATGCCGTAAACGATGCCGAAGTTCACCGCCTTGGCCCGGCTGCGCATCTCATGGGTGACCATCTCCTGGGGCATCCGAAACACCCTGGCCGCCGTGGAGCTGTGAATGTCGCGGCCCGCCAGAAAATCCTCACGCATGGCGCTGTCGTTTGCCACGTGAGAAAGCACCCGCAGCTCGATCTGGGAGTAGTCTGCGTCTACCAGAACGCCGTTTTCGGCGGCAAAGAATTTCCTGAGCTCCCGGCCAATCTCCGTGCGGACGGGGATATTCTGCAAATTGGGCTCGGTGGAGGAAATGCGGCCCGTTCTGGTCTCCGTCTGGTTAAAGCTGGAATGGATACGGCCGTCCGGGCCGATGACCTTTAACAGCCCATCGCAGTAGGTGGATTTCAGCTTTGCTACCGTGCGGTACTGAAGCACCTCGTCCACCACCGGGTGCAGCACCCGCAGCTTTTCCAGCACGTCGGCGTTGGTGGACCAGCCGCTCTTCGTCTTCTTGCCGTGGGGAAGGCCCAGCTTTTCAAACAGCGCCTCGCCCAGCTGCTTGGGGGAATTGATGTTGAACTCGTACCCCACCTGCTCGATGATGGAATCATGCAGCTCGTTGACCTGACGCTCCATCTCTTTCCCATAGGTCTCGATGCTGTCCTTATCCACATAAAAACCGACGTGCTCCATCTGGGCCAGCACCCCGGCCAGAGGTATCTCGATGCTTTCCAAAAGCTCCCGCTGGCCGTTTGCGTCGATGGCACGGACAAGGGCCTCGCACAGCTTTTCCATGACCCCTCCGCAGCTGAGCGCCGGCCCTTTCTCAGTGGACAGCCCCGCCGCCAAAAGCTCTTCTTCCGTAAAGGCGGGCAGAGCCGCGCCGTACTCCGCCGCCAGCCTCTCCACGCTATAGTCCGAGGCGGAAGGATTCAGCAGATACCCGGCAAGGGCGGTGTCCAGCTTGACTCCTTCCAGCCGGGTCGACAGGGCCAGCGCCCGTCTGTGCAGGAGCTTCGTGTCATTGGTATATTTTTCGATGGCGCTTTCCGGCAGGAACGAGCGCAGGAATTCCTCGTCCGGTTCCAGATACCACAGCCCGCCGTCCAGAGAAAAGGTCAGGCTGGAAAGAGCGCCGTCCTTCTCCCAGTGTGAATAGAAGCAGGCCTTTCCGGCCGCTTTCAGCTTTTCCAGCAGCTCCCCGGCGTCAAAGCTCACGCGAAGCTCCGGCTTTTCGGCGGGGGCCGCTTCTTTCTGCACGGCGGCAGCCTGGACGCCATCCAGCCCAAATTTTTCAATGAGGGAGAAAAGCTCCAGCTTCACCATCAGGGCGGCGGCCTGTTGGGGCTCCCCCGCCGCCTTCCGGTAGTGCTCTATGTCCGTGTCGATGGGGGCGTCCCGGCGGATGGTACCCAGCTCATAGCTCAAAAAGGCGCTTTCCTTTGATTTTTCCAGCTTGTCCCGGGTACCGGGCTTGATAGACGGGTCATCCAGGCTCTCGTAGACCCCGGTAAGGCTTCCGAATTTCCGGATCAGCTCCCCCGCGCCCTTGGGGCCGATGCCCGCCACACCGGGGATGCAGTCGGAGGCGTCTCCCTGAATGGCCTTGATGTCGATCATCTGCCGGGGGAAAACGCCGTACTCCTCCCGGATCTTTTCCACATCATACACCGTAACCTGGGGCTGGCCGAGCTTTGTGGTGGCCAGCCGCACAGTGGTGCTTTCAGAGACCAGCTGCAAGCTGTCTCTGTCTCCGGTGGCGATGAGGCAGCTGTCACCCCGGCCCTCGCAGGCAGCGGCCAGGGTGCCCAGAATATCGTCGGCCTCCCAGCCCTCGCAGGTGACAATGCGATAGCCCAGGTTGATGAGCAGCTCCTTCAATACCGGCAGCTGAGAAGCAAGCTCCGGCGGCATACCCTTGCGGTTGGCCTTATATCCGGCGTACTGCTTGTGCCGGAAGGTGGGCGCACGCATGTCAAAGGCGATGGCCGTGGCGTCCGGCTCCGTTTCGTCCAGCAGCTTTTTGAGCATGGTCAGGAAGCCGTAAATACCGTTGGTGAAGTCCCCGCGTTTTGTGGTCAGCAGCTTGATGCCGTAAAAGGCCCGGTTCAAAATGCTGTTACCGTCTAAAGCCAAGAGTTTCATAGTTTTTCTCCTTGTCTGTGCTTGGACAGGTATTGGAATAAGTCCGGCGTGATTTGGGGATAGGTGAGATTTTCCGGCAGGGTGTCAAACTGCTTGACCTCTGCCATTTCGCTTTCCGGCAGGGGCCCCAGCTTCCGGATGACCGCCTTAAACACCATGCCGTTGGCCCAGTCGTCCGTGCCTTCCTCTCCGGCCCAATAATCACAAAGGGGTTCTATGGTGTAGTCTTTTGCGCCGCTTTCCTCGAAAAGCTCCCTCTTTGCCGCCTCCAGGGGCGTCTCCCCCGGCTCGACGTGCCCGCCCTGGGTCTCCCAGGTAGCCCTGTCTTTGTGGCGGCTTAAGAGTATTTTGCCCTGATATTCCGAAAGGGTCACCACATATTTATATTGCTTCAGTGTTCCCACCGGATAAGTTTTGCTTGTCATCCTGTTTTCTCTCCCTGTCTGTGAATGTAGAGCCGCGTCAGGTGGTCCTCCCCGTCGCCCTGGGCCATGCAGGTAAACTCCCAGCCGTACCGCTCGTAAAAGTCGGTGTGATCGGTCGCCAGGTACAAAACGTCTATGCCCAGTCTGCTCATGTCTTTACAGACATAGGAGAGCATCGCCCCGGCAATGCCTTTGCCTCTATGGGTTTCCTCCACGTAGACCGCGCACACGTTGGGAGCCAAGTCCTTTCTGTCGTGGAAGTCGTTTTCGATGACCCCCAACCCGCCAATGATTTTTTCCTCTTCTATGGCCAGATACCACTGGGGCACGGCTCCTTCCTTTTTTAAGCAGTCGCGGATGCTTTCCTCATAGGCGGAAAGCGGTACTCCCCACTTTTCGTGGAACCACCGGGCCGCGCTTTCCGCAAGCTCCGGGTGCTCCCGGATGTTCAAAATCTCCACGGGCTTACGCCTCCTCCCCGCTTTCCGTATTCCAAAGGTACAGGTCTTTCAGCAGCTCGTCCAGATCGTTTAGGGTGGAAAGCTGACCGGCCCTGCGGCGAAGCTCCGCCGCGCCCCGAACGTCGTGGATGTACCACCCCACATGCTTTCGTGCCTCCCGCATGGCGTGGGCCTCACCCTTGTACTCGCACATCAGGCCGATGTGCTTTCTGATGGTGACGATGCGCCGGGCCAGCCCGGGCGGGGGCAGGATCCGGCAGGAGTCCGTCAGGTAGGCGTTGATCTCCTGGAACACCCAGGGGTTGCCAAGGGCGCCTCTTCCCACCATCACCATGTCGCAGCCGGTCTCTTTTAAAAGCAGGGCGGCCGACTGTGCCCCGGTCACGTCGCCGTTGCCGATGACCGGCACGGAAACTGCTTCTTTCACTTTGCGGATGATGTTCCAATCGGCTTTGCCCTCGTACATCTGCTCCCGGGTGCGGCCATGCACGCAGATGGCGTCTGCCCCGGCCTCCTCGCAGTATTTGGCCGCCTCCACGGCAGTGATATGATCCTTGTCCCAGCCGGCCCGCAGCTTTACCGTCACCGGCACATCGGCGACGCTTTTCACCGCCGCCACAAGCTCCCCGCAGCGCTTTGGGTCTTTCATCAAAGCGGAGCCCGCCCCGCCATTTGCCACCTTGGGCACGGGGCATCCCATGTTGATGTCAAAGCCGTCGGGGGAAAACCTCATCAGCCGTTTGGCGGCGATGGAAAAACTCTCCGGCTCTGAACCGAACAACTGCAAAAACACGGGCCGGTGGTCGTTTTTCAAATCGGCCAGCAGCGCGGATTTTTTGTCTCTGTATTCCAGTGCCTTAGCGCTGATCATCTCGCTGACAGAGTAGGCCGCGCCAAGCTCCATACACACCCGGCGAAAAGCCGCATCCGTCACGCCGGCCATCGGGGCCAATGCCGCTCTGCCGTTTATCTCCACATTCCCTATTTTCATTTCAGTACCTTCGAAAACACCACTTGCGAGCTTTCTCCAAATTTCAGGCCGACCTCCCGGAGATAGTCCTGCTCCTCGATGGTCAGGCCGTAAGAGGGCAGGAACTCCCGGACGAAATAGTTGGCCTCGGGCAGGCCCATCTTTTTGATGCTGTCCAAAAGGGTCTGCTCCGCCTTGTGGAAATCGTGATTGCCGCTCCTTCTCTCCTCCACGCACTTGATGACGGCGGAGATTTTGTCCGCGGCCTTGACAAGAGGCTTTAAGCCCTCGTCTCCCGGGCCGTCCTCCGTCATGAGGCTGCGATAGGTGGGCCGCAGCTCTTCCGGCAGCATGGAAACCAGATGCTCCACGGCCATTTCCTCCACTTCGCCGTAAGCCTTCCGTATCTCCTCCGAGTGGTACTTGACGGGCGTTGGCATGTCCCCGGTGATGATCTCCGAGGCGTCGTGGAGCATGGCAAGGCAGGCGCACCGCTGGGCGTCATAGCTTTTGTGGTACAGCTCGTTGCCGATGGTGGCCAGGGCGTGGGCCACCAGGGCGGTCTCCAGGCTGTGCTCGCAGATATTTTCCTGCCGGGTGTTGCGCATTAACCCCCAGCGGTTGATGTACTTCATTCTGGACAACATGGCGAAAAAGTGGTTCATGTCCCGTCCTCCTCATGATATTGACTGAACCATATCATATCACATAATCCTTCTGTTTTCAAACCTTTCCAAAATTCAGCCCGTTTTTTCACATCTACGGGAATCGGATCTAATCTTTGGAAATGATTTGAAAAGGCAGCACAGTTGTGCTATAATAACCTCACGGAATTCCAACGGAATCGAAGATTCCGGGAATTCCGGAGAACATTGTATCATGGGTCGGTCGGCAAAGGCCGCCTCCCTCACAGAAGTTGAGCGCTTCGCGCTCATTCATGTTATAATAACCTCACGGAATTCCGGAGAACATTGGATCATGAGGCATTTGACCTCAAGGGTCAAATGCCA
>CAZYLJ010000036.1:0-12010 GCA_964648555.1 uncultured Acutalibacter sp. | reverse complement strand
TGGCCTCAAAAAAGAGCTCCATCCCCCGGCAGTAGTCCGCGCCCTGGCGGGGGTCCAGGGGCACGAAGGCAGTATCGATATGCTTGCCAGAAAGGAGCGAAAGCTCCTTTTTATATTGGGCTGTCATCTGGTCGTTCTGGAATTTCGGCGCGCCGTCCCACACCCAGCAGTTCAGGTCGCCGGCATGGTAGAGGAGCTTTCCCTCACACTGCACCAGGAACGCCACTCCGGCGTCTGTGGACCTCAGCGTTGCGACCTTCAGCCCGCCCACTTCATACGTCTCGTGGGGCTTGACAAACACGGTCTGTTCCCGCATCTCCTCCGGCACCCTGCTTTGGAAGATGTCACTGGAAAGCAGGTAGCAGGTCTCTTTTTCCTGCCGAGGCAGCGCGAAGAGCTTTTCAGAGAAATGATCCCCGTGACTGTGAGAGGCGAAGGCGTAAAGAGGCTTGTCCGTTTCCGGCACATTGCCCTCATAGTAATCGAACAGCAGGCAGCAGGTTTCCAGCTCTACAAAATAGCAGCTGTGCAGAATAAATGTGACCTTCATAAGCTCGCTCCTTTCAAATGACGGTTTTTACGTGGGAATTCCCGGCGGCGTCCCGGCTGATTTCGATATGGCTGGGGATGCGGCCCTTCAGCTCCGACACATGGGAGATGACGCCGATGAGCCGCCCGTTCCCCTGCAGCATGGCAAGGGCCTTCATGGCGGTGTCCAGGGTCTCGCTGTCCAGAGAACCGAAGCCCTCGTCGATGAACAGAGAGTCCAGCTGCACCGCGCCGGAGTGCTCCTGCACCACCTCTGAAAGGCCGAAGGCCAGGGACAGGGAGGCCAAAAACTGCTCGCCGCCGGACAGGGTATCGATGGGCCTTGCCTGGAAGGAGGCCCCGTCCAGCACCTCCAGCTCCAGACCGTTGTAGCCCCGGCTCTTCATTTCCTCCGTCAGCCGCAGGGTGTAGCGGCCCCGGCTCAAGGTATCGAAAAATCGGTTGGCGCTTTCCAGCACCTCTTCCAGGGTGATGCTCAAAACATATTGGAGGATGGGCAGCTTTTTGGGGTTGTTCCCGGAAAGCAGCTGGGAAAGGGAGGAGGTCCTCCCGTATTCCTCTTCCTGCCTGGCATACGCCCCGCTGAGCTTTTCTACGGCTTCCCTGGTCTGCCCCAAAGAGCGGGCGGCCTCCGCCGTGCGGCCAAGCTCCTCCGCCTGGGCCTTCACCTGTTCCCGCAGCTCCTGCGAATCGTGGGTGAGCTGTTCCAGATCCGGCTCCTGTTCCCAGGGCGCCGCAAAGCCCTCCAAAGCGGCCTGGGCCTTTTCCAGCCCGGCCCCGGTAAGCTTCAGGGATTCCTCAGCCTTTTGACGCTTGGCGTCTTCCTCCTCCGCCAGGGCGGTCAGACGTTCCGCCTCCTGCCCGCAGCGGACTTGACGTGCCTGCTTTTCCTTTAAGGCGGACGCGGCCGCTTCCCGGGCGTTTTCGCTGCCGTCCAGGCCGGCTTCCTTCAGCTGCCGCAGAAGCTCCTGAGCTTTTGTCTGCCATCCGGAAAGCTGCTCCAGCGCCCCGGCCTTTTCATCACCAAGCCGTTCCCGCTCGCTTCGCAGCTGTTCCAGCCGGTTCCGGGCCTTTTCCAGCAGGCTCGCGTTCTTCTGCGTTTGTTGCAATTCCTCTTCCAGCTTTGCAGCCGCGTCTCCCGCCTGCTGGGCAGTCATCCCCAGCCCCCGGCAGGCGCTTTCCTGATCCTGCAGCTTTTTCGCAGCCTGCTCCCGTTCCTCAGAAGCCGACTTCTGCTGGGCCACGGCCTCCAGATAGCTTTGATGTTCCTTGCTTTCTCCCTCCCGCAGGGAATCCAGCTCCCCGGGGGAGAAAACCATCTCCCGGCCGTGGGCGGGGGCCGGGTGCTCCAGGCTTCCGCAGACGGGACAGGGCTCGCCGGGCCTCAGCCCTGAGGAAAGGGCCAACGCGGCGTTCCGGCGGGTAAGGGCCTCCTGACGCTCCAGTTGTGCCCGTAGCGTTTCCCACACCACCCGCTTTTGCTGGGTATCCTCCTGAGCGGCGGCAAGGGCCTTTCCCTTTTGTAAAAGCTCCTCCCGCCGCGCATGCAGCTCCTCGAACGCGGCCTGGGTCTCTCTGAGCTTTTGCCGCTGCTCCAACAGGCCGGGCAGTCGCTGCGAGGCCTCCAAATACTGTTTGACGCAGCCCTCCCCGGCAGCCAGCCGCTTGAGCAGCTCTTCCCGGGTCTGCTCCAGGCCTTTCAGCTTTTCCGCCGTAGAGGCGGCCTGGACCTGAGCGGCCTCCGCCTGCTGTTTCCACGTCTCTGCCTGGGTGAGTTCTTCCAGCCGCTTTTCCAGCCTGGCGGTTTCCCCGGCCAGCAGCAGGGCTTCCTCCCGCAGGCGGCGGGCTTCCTCCCGTCGGGCCTTCGTGTCCTTTTCCTGTTCCCTCAACCGGGCAAGCGTCCCTTTCGCCTCCTGATAGGCGGCCTGCGCTGTCTGAACGCCATCCTTCAGGCGCTTCCATTCCTCCGCCCGGCGCAGCAGGCTGTCCGCCTCCTGGGCGCGCTTGGAAAGCTCCTCCCCGGCCTTGCGCAGCTGAGCCTCCCGGGCCGTGGTTTCCTCCGTCATACGCAGCAGGTCGGAAAGCGTCTCCGCCCCCTCTTTTTGCAGCAGGGAGCCCCTTTGGGCCTCTAATTCCATCAGCCCGCTTTGCAGCGCCCTTGCCCGGTCGGAAAGCCGGTCGGTCATACTTTTCCACCGATCGGCGCCAAACAGCGTGCGGAACATCTCGCCCTTTTCTTTGGAGGTTGCCTTTAGCAGCCGCAGGAAATCCCCCTGGGGCAGCACCACCACCTGAGAGAACTGCTCCGCCGTCAGGTGGAGAAGCTCCTCAGCTTTGGCCTTCACAGCGGCGGCGCTCCTGCTTTCCAGCAGGTGGGGGCCGTCGGGCAGCAGCTCCCAGCACTGGTGGGATTCCCTCTCCTCCAAAAGCTTGGAGCGCTGGTTTTGGTGGAGGTACCTGCTCCGCTGAAAGCGGTAACTGCGTCCACCCAGGGAAAAATCGTATTCCACCAGAGTGGGCACGCTGTCCGGCGCAGACTTGTTCCGCATGTCGGGAAATTCCCGTTTGCCGCCGGTGGCACGGCCAAACAGGGCAAAGCTAACGGCGTCCAGCAGGGCGGTCTTGCCGCCGCCGGTGGGGCCGGAGATGAGGAACAGGCCGCTGTTATCGAAGACGGTAAAATCCACCTCCGCCTTTTCCAAATATGGCCCAAAGGCCTGTAATTCTAACCGCAGGGGCTTCATTGTTCGGCCTCCCTCATGACTTCCTCAAACAGTGCCAATTCGCCTTCCTCCGCCTCTCTGCCGCGCACCTCGTTGAGAAACGCGGAAAAGACGGTCACATCATCCTTGCCTTTTAGCCTGGCCGCCCGCTGGCCTCCCTCGCCGGAAACCACCCAGGGGTTCCGCACGGAAAGCAGGTTGGGGTAACAGGGCCGCAGCCGGTCCGCCGCCAGGAATACCGGGGCCTTGTCCTCTAAAATGAGCTCCACATAGTCCTCACAGCGCTGCCGCTCCCCTTGGGCGAGCAGCTCGGAAAAAAGCCCGGAAAGCTGCCTGACTTCCCGCAGAGGTGTTACCTCCCGGTGGGAAATATCAAAGGCTGTCCCGTTCCAGTCCAGCACGGTGAAGCCTTTCTTCTGACTGGCCTCGTCCACGGAGTATTTCAGGGGAGAGCCGGAGTACCGGCCCTTTTCCCCGGCTCTTTGCGGCCCATGCAAATGGCCCAGGGCCACGTAATCGAAGGGGGAGAACAGGGCTGGGGGCACCTCACCGGAGCCGCCGACAAACAGTCCGCTTTCCGAATCCGAGGTGACCGCCCCAGCCGCGAAGCAGTGGGATAAAAGGATATGGGCGGCATCCGGCTCAAACAGGGGCAGCATCTTTTGAATGAGCTTCTCCATACAGGCGGCTTCCCCCCGCAGGGTCTCGTCGCAGAAGAACTCCCGCGCCTGGGCGCAGTCGAAATAGGGCAGGGGAAACACCTGCACCCTTTGACCGCCCTCCTCCAGCAGCAGAGGGGAGAAGGCGTCCTCCAGGGAGGTGGAGAGCCACACGCCGCTTTTTTTCAATGCGCTTTTGCCGATGGCGATGCGGTCGGCGCCGTCGTGATTGCCGGAGATGGCGCAGACCTTGCAGCCCAGCTCCATCAGGCGGGAAAGGGTCTCGTCGAACAGCCGTATGGCCTCCGGCGAGGCGATCTGCCTGTCGTAGATATCGCCGCACAGCAGCACGCATGCGGGCTTTTCTCTTTCCACAGCGGGCAGGAAGACCTCCCGCAGAAACCACCGTTGGTCGTCAAGCAGGCTCCTGCCGTACAGCATCCTTCCCAGGTGCCAGTCTGAAGTGTGGAACAGCTTCACTTTCCCACGTCCTTCCAAATTTATGGTAGATTTAAGAAATAGAGCCTTTCCTTTTTTTCGGAAACAGACTATAATAGAGCTTAACAAAAGAAAATTCTGTTCCCCCTTATTGTACTCCATCCGGGGCGGAACGTCCAGTATTTGATAAAGGAGGCCTTCCCATGAAAAAAAAGGCGCGGCGCTTTCTGGCCGCTTTACTTTCCCTTTTGATCCTGCTGCCCCTGTGGGCGCTGCCCGCCTCCGCCGAGGGCTTTGTCTATAACTGGGACCAGGATTCGGACAACACCTCCGGCCCCCACTGCGGCTCCATCCTGCTTTTGAATCTGGACACAGACATGGTGGTGTATTCCCTGAACCCGGATGAAAGGCGGCCCATGGCCTCCATGACGAAGATCATGACCTTCATCGTGGCCTACGAGACCATCCCGGACATCGAGAATACCGTCATCACCGTGCCGGAAAGCGTGGAAACCGAGCTGGAGGGCACCTACAGCAGTGAGGCCAGCATGTCGCCTGGAGAGCAGTTCACCGGCCTTGACCTGCTCTACATGATGATGGTGCTTTCCGGCAACAACGCCGCCCTGACCTTATCAAAATATGTGGATTCCCTCTACGAGCAGGGGCTCCTGAAAAATGAAGACGGCTCCCCCGCCGTTTTGGAAGGCGCGGAAAACGTCACCGAACCCTTTGACCCCCTGGTGCCGGATTACACCGGCCGCAGCTATTTTGTGCAGCTGATGAACGAAAAAGCCAAAGAACTGGGCTGCACCAATACCCACTTTACCAATCCCCACGGCCTGCACCACGAAGATCACTATTCCACCGCCAGGGATATGGTCACCATCACGAAATACGCCATGACCCTTCCAAACTTTACGGAGATCACCAGCACCACTGCCTGGGATTACAGCCCGGTTGGCGCGCCGGAGGACGTGCGCACCGCCAATACCACCAACAAGATGCTGACCAATTATGTGGACCCGGACAGCGGCATCTCGTATTATTACCAATCCGCCACCGGCATCAAGACCGGCTCTTTGAATGAGTCCGGCTACTGCATCGCCGCCTCGGCCACGGCCTATGGTTACACCTATGTGGCGGTGCTGATGGGCTCGCCCTATATTAACGAGGATGGCAGCCGGAACTATGTCCACGGCGAAATGCTCGACGCCCGCTCCCTGTTCCGCTGGGCCTTGTCGGAGCTGGAAAAGAAAACGGTGGCCGTTCAGGGCGACGCCATGAGCTCCGTCAAGCTGAAATACGCATGGAAAAAGGATGAGCTTCTGTTGGTGGCGGGGCAGAACGCCGCTGTGATGCTGCCGAAGACCGTGGATTCTACCAGCATTTTAGTGACCGTCGATGTGCCGGAAAGCGTGGAGGCCCCCATCCGCAAGGGGGAGGAGATCGGCACGGCCACCTTGACCTACGCCGGAGAGGTGCTGGCCACCGTGCCCCTGGTGGCGGCGGAGTCCGTGGCAAAGAGCGAGGCCTTGGAGGTCTGGGAGCAGGGCCAGGCCGTGCTGACGGCCCCCTGGTTCCTGGTGGTCATGGCCGTCATCGTAGCTCTCATCATCGTGTATATCATCCTCATTTTCCTCTACCGCCACAAGCAGCGCCAGCTGCGCCGCGTCAAGCGTTTTAGGGATATCTGAGCTGACCTTGCAAGGCACGGAATTGATATTTGAAAATAGCTTTTCATCATTGGAAACGCTGCCAGAATTTTCGGACAGGGAGCATGTGCTGGTCATGCCGGCAAACCGCAATATATGGCGCTGTACCAATGTTCAGCAAAAATTATTTATAGTACCACCCCATCGCCGCCTGCCCTGGCAAAGAGCCTTCGCACCTCCGCCCGCAGGGGCTGATATTCCCGCTCCGCCAGGTGGGGGGCGGTCTCCTTGGCCGCCTGCTGAGCCTGCTTCAACACCCGTATGTCGGTGCTCATGTCGGCGATCTTCAACTGGGGCAGGCCGTGCTGACGCTGACCGAAAAAGTCGCCGGGGCCCCGCAGTTTCAGATCCGCTTCCGCAATCTGGAAGCCGTCGGTGGTGTCCCGGAACAGCTTCAGCCGGGTGAGGGCCTCCTCGTTTTGGGCGTCTGTGATGAGGATGCAGGTGGACTTGTATTTGCCCCGGCCAATGCGGCCCCGCAGCTGATGCAGCTGGGAAAGGCCATATCGCTCCGCGTTTTCGATGAGCATGATAACGGCGTTGGGCACATCCACGCCGACCTCCACCACCGTGGTGGAGACCAGCAGCTTCGCCTCGCCCCTGGCAAAGCGCTCCATGGCCCGCTCCTTTTCGGCGGGCTTCATCTTGCCATGCAGCACTTCGAGCTTCACCCCGGGGAAGCTCTTCTTTACCAGGGCGCCGTACTCCTTGACGCTCATCATGCCGGTGTCATCGCCCTCGATCAGCGGGCAGATCAGGTATCCCTGACGGCCCTCCTCCAAATGCTTTTTCACGTAATTGAAGGCCCGCTGCCGCTTGGACGGGTCGATGAGATATGTCTCGATCTTCTGCCGCCCCGGGGGCAGCTCATCTAAAATGGAAATGTCCAGATCGCCGTAGACCATCAGCGCCAACGTGCGCGGGATGGGGGTGGCGCTCATGACCAGCAGGTGGGGTGACGCGCCCTTTTTTGCCAGTGCCGAGCGCTGCTTTACTCCAAAGCGGTGCTGCTCGTCGGTGATGACCAGGCCCAGATCGTGGAACTCCACCTGGTCGTTTAGCAGGGCGTGGGTGCCGATAAGCAAGTCCACCTCGCCTGCTGCCAGCGCTTTCAGCATGGCCTTTCGCACCGCCGGCTTTACAGAGCCGGTCAGCAACGCGCAGCGAATGCCGGCAGGCTCCAGCAGCTCAGAGAGGGAGCCAAAATGCTGGGCGGCCAGTATTTCCGTGGGGGCCATCAGCGCCGCCTGCATCCCATTTTGAATGACGGTCCAGCACAGCGCGGCAGCTACAGCGGTCTTGCCGCTTCCCACATCGCCCTGCACGAGCCTGTTCATGGGAGCGGGTCCGGCCATGTCGCTGATCCCCTCCCGGACGGCCCGCTTTTGGGCCCCGGTCAGAGCAAAGGGCAGCAGCCTTGTAAAGCCCTCGGGAAATTCGTTGGGGATCACGTGCAGGTTCTGCGCCATGTGCCCCGATTTGACCTGCATCATTCCCAGCTGCAAAACGAGAAATTCCTCAAAGATGAGTCGGAACCTGGCGGTCTCCAGATCCTTGTCGCTTTCGGGAAAATGGATGCGCTCCAGCGCGTAGCCCAAGTGGCAAAGGCCGTATTTTTCCCGCAGGGAAAGGGGAAGAGGGTCCCGCACCGTTTCCGGCAGCAGCTTCACGGCCTCTCTCATGGCGGCGGAGATCATCCGGGAGGTGAGGCCCTGGGTGGCCGGATAAATGGCCATCAAGGGCCTGCCCTTTTCCTCCGGCAGGAATTCCGGGGAAAGCATCTGCCGCGTTAACAGGGTGCCCGTCACTTTGCCCCGAAACAGGTAGGTCTTTCCCGCCTTCAACAGCATGGGGATGTAACGGTTGTTGAAAAAGGTCAGCTCCATGTCGTTTTCCCCATCGGTAACGGAGGTCTTATACAGCAGTCTGCCGCCCTTGACGCGGTGCTCTGTAGGAGCTTTCAGCACCGTCGCCTGCACCACGGCCACCTCGTTTAAAGCCGTGTCGCGGATGGGAGTATGGGCGCTCCAATCCTCATAGGCGCGGGGATAAAGGCGCAAAAGATCGCCCACGGTGGGCGCCCCCAGCTTTTTGTAGAGCTCCCCCCGCTTATCTCCTACACCTTTCAGCTTTGTGATGTCCATTTCAAACAGAGACGCCATGTGCTCCTCTTCTCAGCTCAGGCAGCGCCGCAGGAAGCCGTCGTACAGGTCGATGGCCTCTTTTGTCCAGAAGGCCGGCCCGCCGTGGTCGGCGCCCCGCACCAGGAAGAGCTCCGCGTCTTTTCCGGCCTCTTTCATGGCCCGGTACAGGTCAACGCTCTGCTGGCAGAAGACTGTCCGATCCTTCGTGCCGTGCAAAATGAGCATGGGCGGGCAGCTGTTGTTTACATAAGATTTTACCACGCCTTCCCTGGCGCGCTCCATGTTTTCCGAAATATCGTAGCCCATCATGAAGCCCTCCGGGCTGTCGGCCTTCTGATGGTTCAGTGTGCTGGGGAAGCCACAATCCATAGTGATGTCCACCGCGCCGTACAGGTCGATGGCGCCCTTCACCTCGCAGCTGACGTCGGAATCCGGGTCGTCCAGCTGGCCGGTGTGGCAGGTCAGGCCGATCATGGCGCTGGTGTGTCCGCCGGAGGAATCCCCCATAACGGCAATGCGCTCCGGGTCGATATGGTACTTCCCGGCGTTGGCCCGAAGGTATCGGATGGCGTTTTTTCCGTCCACGATCTGGGCGGGGAAGTGGGCCATCTGGCTGTGGCGGTACTCCACCACGGCGCAGACATAGCCCCGTTCCGCCAGGCGGCTGAGCATGGGCAGCATATAATAGGTGTTCTGCTTGAACCACCCGGAGCCCTGGATGTACACCACACAGGGATAGACCTTGTCCGGCTTCTTAAATACGGAGGGGGTCAAAAGCTGCAAACGCAGGCCGTGGCCGTCCTTTGCACTGTAGACCACGTCCCTGTCATAGAAGACGCCCAGCTCCTCGCCGGTCATCACAAGCTCTCCCGCGCCCTCCACAGCGTCCGTGTAATCGGGCATCGTCTCATAGGTGTACTCTTTTACCTCGATCTTCATATGACTCCTCCCTTTGCCAAAAGGAACCTTTCCCGAAAGAAAGGTTCCCGTATTGCGCGTCCTGTTGTGTGAAGCTTACTCCACGGAAATGATGAAGTAGTAGACAGGCTGGCCGCCATTGACCAGAGTGATCTCCACCCCGCTGTGGACCTTGGCGGTGATCTGGCGCTTGGCATCCTCGGCCTGCTCCTCCGTAATGCCCTCGCCGTAGACCAGGGTGATGAAAGAGGTGCGCTTGGTGACGAAAGCCTTGGCAACCTTCACACAGGCGGAAATGGGGTCGCGCTCAATGTATTCCAGCTTCCCGTTGACAAGCCCAAGAATGTCCCCGTGGCGGATGGTGTAGCCGCCAAACTCAGAATCCCTGGCGGCAAAGGTGACAAGGCCGGTATCCACATTTTCCGCCGCGGCCAGCATGGCCTCCTGATTTTCTTCGGCGGTCATGTCCAGGTCGCAGGCCAGCATGGCGGAAAGCCCCTGGGGGATGGTCTTGGTGGGGATGACCACGATCTCCCGGTCGGTGGCCATGGAAACGGCCTGCTCCGCCGCCATGACGATATTCTTATTGTTGGGCAGCACGAAGACCTTCTTTGCCGGGGTAGCCAGGGCCGCCTGCAAAATGTCCTCCGTACTGGGGTTCATGGTCTGGCCTCCGCTGACGACAACCGCGCAGCCCAGCTCCTGGAACAGCGCTTTCAGGCCGTCGCCCGCCGCCACAGTGACAAAGCCCAGCTCCTCCGTGGGTTTCTGCCAGGCGAGCTCCTCCTTCGTTTCCGCGGCTTCCGGCTCCTTCGGCTGCCGGGCGGCCTTGGCGGCTTCGTTTTCCTCGGCGGCCTTGCGGTGCTGCTCCTTCATGTTTTCGATCTTCACCGTCAGCAGCGCGCCGTACTGCAAAGCCATCTGCAAAGCATCGCCGGGATTCTCCGTGTGGACGTGCACCTTGATGATCTCCTCGTCGTCCACCACCACCACGCAGTCGCCAATGGTCTCCAAAAACAGCCGCAACTCCAGGGGATCCTTCTGGATCTCCGGATCCCTGCCCACCACAAATTCCGTGCAGTAGGTGAAGTTGATAATGCTGTCAAATTCGGCGGCGGCATTGCGGAAGAACTCGGCGGTCTCCTGGGCCTTTTCCTCCTCGGAAAGGCCGGACTCGATGATGATATTGCTGCGGAATACGCTGAGCATACCCTCAAAGATCAGGCACAGGCCCTGGCCGCCGGCGTCTACTACACCGGCCTTTTTCAGCACCGGCAGCAGCTCCGGGGTCTCCTCCAGCGCCTCGCCCGCGCCGATGCAGGCTGCGTCCCAGACAGCCACAGGGTCGGGGTCATCCCCGGCAAGCTCCAGAGCAGCGCGGCCGCGCTCGGCGGCCACTCTCGCCACGGTGAGCATGGTGCCTCGGTGGGCTTCATCACCGCCTGGTAAGCGGCCTCAACGCCCAGCTCCAGAGAGTGGACCAAATCCTCCGCGCCGATCTCCTCCTTTTCCGCCAGCCCCTTGGAAATGCCCCGGAACAGCAGGGAAAGGATGACGCCGGAGTTGCCCCGGGCGCTCCGCAGCATGGAAGAGGCGGCTTTCTTTGCGGCCTCACCTGCGGGCGTACCTTCCGGCAGCTTTTCCATAGCCTCGGCGGCAGCGGCGGCGGTCATGGACATGTTGGAGCCCGTATCGCCGTCCGGCACAGGGAAAATATTCAGCTCGTTGACCTGCTTTTTGTACTTCGCAATGTTGTTGGAGCCGGAGATGATGGCGTTCTTTAACTGATTTCCTGAGATCATAGGGAGCACTTCCTTCCAGATTGTCGCAACTGCGCTGCGCACACGTGAAATGACTGTTCAATGCGTGCCGGTGCAGTGCCCGACTGTGGGTATAAGGTTCTTCATCATAGATTTCGTTAAAGCAATGAAATCCGGGTTAGATTCCATTATATCATAGAAACTTTCAAAAAACAATGACCAACATTGGATTTCCCAAAAAGACTTCTTACGTGACGGAGAACCGATCCACCCCGGTGCACAGACCGGTCTTCTCGTCTGCGGTAAACAGCACGCAGTCCATGTGGCAGGGGCCCTCCTTCATCTGCTCAAAGCGGGTGGGCATTTTGGTGGTCATCTTGTAGATGATGCACTCCGGCTTTACCCCCAGCACCGACTGGATCGGGCCCACCATGCCCACGTCGGTCAGGTACCCGGTGCCCTTTGGCAGCACACATTCGTCGGCGGTCTGCACATGGGTGTGGGTGCCGAACACCCCGGTGACCCGGCCGTCGGCGTAAAAGCCCATAGCCCGCTTTTCTCCGGTGGCCTCCGCGTGGAGATCCACCACGCACAGCCTGGGCAGATCGGGCGTCTTCAGCAGCTCGTCCAGGGTCTCAAAGGGGCTGCGCATGCTTTCCAGGTATACCGTGCCGATCAGGTTGATGACGGCCACCCGGGCCTTGCCCAGATCGACCACGCACAGGCCCCGGCCCGGCGCCGCGCTTGGGAAATTGGCGGGGCGCAGCAGGGTCTCACAGCTGTCGTAAAGCTCAAAGGACTCCTTTCGGCGGAAGGAGTGGTTGCCGGTCGTCACCACATCCACGCCGCTGTCCAGCAGGTGGTGTAAGCTGATCGGCGTGATGCCGTTGCCCTCGGCGGAGTTCTCCCCGTTGGCGATGACCAGGTCTACCCCCTTCAGCTTTTTCAGGCCGGGCAGCCGTTCCCGCAGGAACTGGCAGCCCGCGCTGCCCACCACGTCTCCAATACAGAGGATGTTCATATGCCTTCTCCTTTTGCCGCAGATTTAAGAAAGCTCCAGATCGACACGGTGCTCCCCGGCGATCAAAACGATCATAGCGGACTCCT
>CAZYLJ010000035.1:0-12049 GCA_964648555.1 uncultured Acutalibacter sp. | reverse complement strand
CTAAACGCAAAATAAGAAAGAGTAAAATGGCCCTTCCAGCATGCGAAAGCATAGTGGAAGGGCCGTTCTTTATCCTGATCCCGCTTTCCAGGAAGACTTGGCGGCCTTTCCCGCTCTGTGGGGATGGGCCTTGCGGAAAAAACCGCAGTTTATGAACTTTCAAAAATATTTTTGAAAATTTTTATAAAAACACTTGACAAGTTTATAAACAAGATTTATAATGAAGCCACAGTCAGGAAAAAAGCTTGCAGGCACGAAGACTGGACAAACAAAAAAACGAAGCAAAGGAGCAGTTCCTATGAAACAGATGATCAACATTTACAACGATACCCGTATGACCAAAACCGAGCGGAAGGCTGCTCGCAGCGAGAGCCACCTGGAGAGGCTGATGGAAATTGGCAGCAGGTACATGGCCAATTTCGCTGTCGTCCGGGGCAATATGCCCTCCTTCAGCAGCAGCTTCTTCCTCCAGTAAAACGCGTATAAGTTCTTCATCATCACTCATAAACAGTGAAAAGGCCGCGGCATGTGCCACGGTCTTTTCACGTTTGGTATCGGGCAGGAGGTCAGGTGTAGCAGAAGTACACCGTGGTGCCCAGGACGGAATCATGGTAGCTCTGGTACACGCCGCTGCCGGTGATAATGGAGTTCTGCCCTGTCACGTTCCGGGGGCAGATGCTGCCGTTTTCCAGCAAATACCTGGCGTTGGCGACGGTTCTGGAGTCGGGGGTGTTGTTGATGGAGCCGTTCCAGGTGGGCGAATACTGCCCCGGCTGGTAAATGACCTCCTTAATGGTGTTGGGGTACAGGCTGCTCTCCACCCGGTTTAAGACCACGCTGCCCACCATGCGCTGCACCCAATCAGGGATCCAGGTGCAGCCCACCTCGGCGTAGATGACCCGGGACAGCAGCGACAGGTCCTCCTCGGTGTAGTCGGGCTTTGTGTCCCTCTCAATGGCGGCCTTGATCTCCTCCGCCGTGGTGTAGGTGGTGAAATAAGAGGTCTTCCGCTGAGAGGACATTTTCAGCCTGTCAATTTTCAGGTTCCGCTGACGCTCATAGATGGCCCCCATCTGCATGGCATAGGCGCCGCCGTCATCCAGAGCGCGAAGCATGGCGCTGTAATAGTCCACCTTCGGGTCAAAGCCGGTGACGCTGATATACTGGCTGACGCCGGCGGCGGAAGCCTCTACCCCGCAGGACATTGGGCCCATAAGCAGAAGCGCCGCGAGAAGCAGCAGAGATAAAATTCGTTTCATGTTTCTTTCTCCTTTCTAAAGGGCTTGTCTTTCTCAGGATGTGCCGAAAACGGTAAATTATACCTGCTCGGCCCACCCGTCTCCCATTATATGATGGGCATGCCCTAAAATATGTCGAAAGGAAAAGCGAAAGCCCGGGGGGTTGACCTCCGGGCTTTTTGAGCTGCTTTCAAATTTACTGGTTCAGCGCGTCCACCAGGCCCTGGAGCATCTCGGGCTTGACGGCGTCGCCGGCAAACATGCCGATGGCCCGCAGAGGCATGTAGTTCATCATGGCCATCATGGCGTCGGAGGACATGGCGTCGCCGCCGGTCTCGGTCATGCCGCCCATGCCCATCTGCTGCATCATCTGGCCTATGATCTGCTTGCCCTTGGGGTCGGCCATGATGTCGCCAAGGGTGGTATTCAGGGTAACCACGAGCTTCTTCACGGTGGTGGAGGTGACTTTCACCTTTTCCGCACACTGGATGTCCCTGCTGGACTTGCCCACCAAAACGGTGAACTCGCCGGTCTCCACGCGCCAGTCATGGATCTCAGTATCGTAGAAGGCAAAGGCCCGCTTGGTAAGCGTAAAGGTGACGGTCTTCTCCTCGCCGGGGGCAAGCTCGACCTTTTCAAAGCCCTTCAATTCCTTGACGGGGCGGATAACGGAGCTCTCATCGTCCCGGATATACAGCTGGACGGTCTCCTTGCCGGCCCTGCTCCCCACGTTCTTCACGTTGACGGTAACGGTGAGGGCCTCGGTGTCGCTCATCTCGGTCTTATCCAGCTTCAGGCCGCTGTACTGGAAGCTGGTGTAGCTCAGGCCGTGGCCGAAGGGGAACAGCACGGGGATGTTTTTCTTATCGTAATAGCGGTAGCCCACGAAAACGCCCTCCCGGTACTCGGTGCGGTCGCCCTCGCCAAGGTAGTAGAGGTAAGAGGGATTGTCCTCCAGCCGCAGGGGGAAGGTCTCCGCCAGCTTGCCGCTGGGGTTCACATCGCCAAAGAGCAGGTCGATCTCGGCGCTGCCAACGGCCTCGCCGCCCAGATAAGCGAACAGCACAGCCTTGGCGCTGTCGATCCAGGGCATTTCGATGGCGCCGCCGCAATGGGCCACCACCACGGTGTTGGGCTGGACCTCCGCCACAGCCTCCACCAGCTCTTCCTGGCATTGGGGCAGATGCAGGGTGTTTCTATCAAAGCCTTCGCTTTCCAGCACCTCCGGCAGGCCGATGAAGACGACGGCCACGTCGGCTTCCTTTGCCGCCGCCAGGGCCTCCTCCTTCAAGGCCTCGTCCGCCGCCATGCCGTCTTCGGAGAAGCCGGGGGCATAGGTGACGTTCAGGCCCTGGGCGGCCTCTACCGCGCCGGTGACCTTATAGCTGTTCACGTGGGAGCTGCCGCCGCCCTGGAATCGGGGCGTCTCGGCGTAGCGGCCGATAAAGGCCACCTTCTTCTCCTTGGAGATGGGCAGGATATCATTCTCGTTCTTCAGCAGCACCATAGATTCAGCCGCCATTTTACGGGCAAGCTCGTGGCCCTGCTCCAAATCGAAGGTGGCGCCTGCCTTGCGGTTCTCCACATACTTATAGACGAAGCCCAGCACACGCTCCACGGCCTTATTGAGGTCTTCCTCGGAAAGCCGGCCGTCCTTCACGGCGTCGATGATCTTCTGGGTATTGGCGGTGCCGGGGCCGGGCATCTCAAGGTCTAAGCCGGCATGAACGCCCTTGGGCCGATCGTTGACAGCGCCCCAGTCGCTCATGACAGCGCCCTCAAAGCCCCACTCGTCCCGCAGGATCTCCGTCAGGAGCTTGTGATTTTCAGAGGCGTAATCGCCGTTTAGCCTGTTGTAGGAGCACATCAGCGTCCACGGCTTCGATTCCTTGACGGAGGTCTCGAAGGCGGGCAGGTAAATCTCCCGCAGGGTGCGCTCATCCACCACGCTGTCGCTGGACATGCGGCGGTGCTCCTGGGAATTGGCGGCAAAGTGCTTTAAGCTGGTGCCCACGTTTTTGCTCTGCACGCCCTTGATGTAAGCGGCGGACATCTCCCCCGCCAGATAGGGATCCTCGGAGAAATACTCAAAATTGCGGCCGCACAGGGGCGAACGCTTGATGTTGACGGCGGGGCCAAGCAGCACGGCCACATCCTCGGCCTGGCACTCGTCGCCCAGGGCCTCGCCGGACTTCCGGATCAGCTCTCTGTCAAAGGAGCTTGCCACGCAGGAGCCGGTAGGATAGCTGATGGCCTTGACGCTTTCGTTGAGGCCCAGGTGGTCGGTCTCCCCCGCCTGCTTGCGAAGGCCGCAGGGGCCGTCCGTCACCATGACGGCGGGCACACCCAGGCGCTCTACCCCGCGGGTATGCCAGAAATCAGCGCCGGAGCACACCCCGGCCTTTTCTTCCAGCGTCATTTCCGATACGAGCTTCTTTACATCCATGTTTGCACACTCCCATCAAAATAGCTAGATTTGATTCTATGATACCATATAATTCTGTTTGTTTCAATAGATAAATTCAAAAATACGTGCCTCTATTCCGCCGCTTTCCCGGGAAGCTCCTTTACCATGATGAAGTCGTCCATATAATACCCGCCGCCGATGTCCGTCTTGACTTCCTCCACCGTCCGGAACCCGTAGTGAGAATAAACCTCCACCGCGTGGGTGTTGCCCTTATTGACCGTCAGCCGTATCTTCTTCAGGCCCTCGTTTCCGGTCTCCCTCTCTAAAAGAGCGAAGGCCGCCTTCACCGCTCCCTGCCCCCGGAACTCCGGCAGCAGGTATACCTTGCTCAAAAACATTTCCTCTCTCCCCTCATACCGGGGAGAAAAGCCGATAAATCCGGCGTCCTGCCCGTCGCAGACCATCATGTAATAGCGGTAATTCAGGTGCGCCATCTGCTCCTTGACGGCGTGCTGTGACTGGAATTTTTCTATCATGTAATCCGTCTGGCCGGGAGGGGTCAGGCTTTCATAGGTCAGGTGCCACACTCTGTCCGCTATTTTGCAGAGGGCTTTGATCTGCTCCTCCGTTTCCACTCTTTTCATTTCCACCTGCATCGTTTTTCCTCCTTACCCCTGCTCGCTGTAATTGCCCAGGAAGGAGAACCGGGGCAGCTCGTCGTGCAGGGCGCAGATCAGATCTATGGTCTCCGGCTGGTGGATGTTCCCGGTGAAGTCAAGGTAGAAATCGTACTCAAACTTGCTGCCGGGAATGGGCCTGGACTCGATCTTCGTCATATTCAGTCCCCGCATGGCAAACCGCTGCAGAACATTGTACAGGGCACCCGCCGTGTGGGGAAGGGAAAAGCACAGGCTGATCTTGTTGGCGTTTTCCGGGAAAATAGGCTCCTTTGAAATGACCACAAAGCGGGTGGTGTTGTTCTTCTCGTTCTGCACGCCCTCTTCTAAGACGGACAGGCCATACTTTTCCGCCGCCTCGCGGGAGCAGATCGCCGCCATGCCCGCGGGCTTTTCCTCCGCCACGTATTTTGCGGCGGCAGCCGTGTTGGAATACTCCACCGCCCGGAGCCCCCGGCTCCTGATGTACTCCGAGCACTGGGCCAGCGCCTGGGGATGAGAGGCCACCGCGGTGATCTCCCCCTCCGGCGAGGGGGCGGCCAGGCAGTGCTCTACCCTGACGGGCACGGCCCCTACGATGTAAAAGCGGTATTGGAGGATCAGGTCGTACACGCCGTTGACGGACCCCGCCGCCGAGTTTTCCACCGGCAGCACGCCAAACTGAGCCTTCCCCGCCTGCACCGCCTCAAAGACCTGCTTCCACGTGGGGGTGAAGGAGATGGGCGCGTTGGGAAAAAGCGTCAAGGCCGCCTGGTGGGAGTAGGCGCCCTCCACCCCCTGGCACAGCACGCCCGCCGGGGAACCCGGCATCTGCCGGGCGGCGGCGCTTTCCAGCTCCCGCAGCTCTTCCCCGCCGGAAAGCATGCTGTATTGGCGCAGGCGGCTGGCGGACATCAAAAAGGAATACAGGGCCACGGCCTCGTTGCCGTACTCTCCGGCCTTTTCTCTTACTCTCTCCAGTATTGCCTGCTCCCTGCCGGGATTCAATACCGGCGCGCCCGCCGCTTTTTTAATATCGGCCACCCGCTCGGCGCACTTCATCCTGCGGAGGAACAGGGGCAGCAGCTCCCCGTCCACCGCGTCGATCTCCCGCCGAACCTCCGACAGGCTCTTTTGATATTCTTCCGTTGTCATAGGCTTCTCCTTTACAGCTTTCCTTCCCGCAATAACAGCTCCAGGCATGCGATACAGGCGGCGGCTTCCACCACAGGGGCCGCCCGGGGCACGATGCAGGGGTCGTGCCGGCCTGTTATGGTCAGCTTGGCGTTTTTGCCGGTGTTCAGGTCTACGGTGTCCTGCTCCCGCCCAATGGAGGGCGTGGGCTTGAACGCCGCCTGGAAAATAACGGGCATCCCGGTGGTGATGCCGCCCAGAATTCCGCCGGAGCAGTTGGTGCGCGTCCTGATCTCGCCGCTTTCATTGTAACAGAAGGGATCGTTGTTTTCGCTGCCCCGCAAATAGGCGGCGGAAAATCCCGCGCCGAAATCTATGCCCTTTACGGCGGGGATGCCGAACACCAGCGAGGAGATCACGTTTTCCACGCCGCCAAACATGGGCCCCCCTACCCCAGCGGGCATCCCGGCCGCCATGCACTCCACCGTGCCGCCGACACTGTCGTTTTCCAGCCGGGCCGCTTCGATCGCCTGACGCATCTCCTCCCGGGCGGCAGGGTCAATGACGGGGAAATACTCGGTGCTCAGCCGCTCCAATAAAGGAATATCCGGATGGACCGGATCAAAGGAGCTGTCCCCCTGACATTCGCCGATCTGCACCACATGGGAGGCCACCACAATGCCCCGACGGGAAAGGATCTGCCTGGAAATTGCCCCGGCAAAGACCAGAGGGGCCGTCAGGCGGCCGGAAAAATGGCCCCCGCCCCGGATATCGTTGCAGCCGCCGTACTTGACCCAGGCGGTGTAATCGGCGTGACCCGGCCGTGGATGCACCTTCAAATCGGAGTAATCCCCGGAGCGGGCATTGCTGTTTTCGATGATGGCGGTCAGGGGCGCGCCGGTGGTGACGCCCTCCAACAGGCCGCAGAGCACCCTGGGCTCGTCGCTTTCCCTTCGGGTGGTGGCGGTCTTGTCCTGGCCGGGGGCCCGGCGGGCCATCTGCAAAAGCAGCGCGTTCCAGTCGATTTTCTCCCCGGCGGGCAGGCCGTCCAGCGTGACGCCGATGGCCCCGGTATGGCTGCCGCCAAAAATGGACAGCTTTAATTGTTCACCCCATATGGACGACATGTGCGTTCCCTCCCAATTTTTTAAAATCCTCGAAAAAGCCGGGGTAGGTTTTGTTGATGCTGCTTTCGTCCGTCACCCGGACCTGCCCTTCGCACCTGAGCCCCGCCGCGGCCAGCGCCATGACCACCCGGTGGTCGTTGCAGCCCTGGGCCGTGCCGCCGGGCAGGGTCTCTCTCCCCCAGACAGTCAGGCTGTCTTTCGTGGAAGCCGCCCGGCCCCCCAGGGCGTTGATGGCGTTTTCCATAGCGGAGAGGCGGTCGCTCTCCTTTAAGCGCAGCCGCCCCGCGTGAGTAAAGCGGGTCTCCCCCTGAGAAAACGCCGCGCAAACGGAAAGGGCCGGCAGCATGTCAGATATCTGGGACACGTCGATTTCTGCTCCCCGCAAGCCGCCGTAAGGCTTTTGGGCGCCTGGGTTCCAGGCCAGCAGATCTTCCCCCTGCCAGGCGGTTTCCAGGCCAAGCTCCCCAAAGTGCTCTACGCAGGCCCTGTCTCCCTGCAGGGATCCCCTTCTCAGCCCGCGGATACAGATCTTCTCCCCGCCGGGGGCCAGCGCCGCCATTGAAAGGAAAAACGCAGCCTGGGACCAGTCGCCCTCCACCCGGTGGTCTTTGGAAAGGTACCGCCGACCCCCTTTGACCCGGTAGCCATCGGGCGTTTTCTCTATCGCCACGCCGAACTCCCGCTGCATGGACAAGGTAAGCTCCACATACCCTGCGGATTCCAGGGGTGAGGTGAGGACGATCTCGCTGTCGCCGGGCAGGAGCGGCAGCGCAAGCAGCAGCCCCGTGACGAACTGGGAGCTGATATCTCCGGGCAGGGCGAAAACGCCCGGCTCCAGTCTGCCGGAGAGCTTCAGGGGCAGCTCGTATTCCGTTTCCGTGATGTATTTGACCCCGTGGGCAGGCAGCAGGTCACGGTAGACGCTCATGGGCCGCTGCGGGAGCCGCCCGCTGCCGGTTAGCCTCCACTCTCCGCCCAGGGCGGCGCAGATGGGCGTGAAAAACCGCAGGGTGTTGCCGGATTCCATGCAATCCACCGTGCCGGAGGCCACCGTTCCCAGGCCTCGCCCATCCAGAAAAACGGAGCGGCTTTCTTTCTCGTACACAGCGGAAACACCCAGGGCCTTTACAGCCCCCAGGGCGGCTTCCACGTCCCGGCTGAGATCAATATTGGAGACGGTACACCTGCCGCCGGAAAGAGCCGCACAGAAAAGGGCCCGCTGCGCAGCGCTTTTGCTGGGCGGGACAGTCACCTCCCCGCCGGAAAAGCCGGGTGTGTAAACTACCATAGCAGCTCAACCTTCTTTCCGCTTGATTTCGCCGGCCGCTTCCAGCAGCCCGGTCAAACGCCTGTCATCTCCGTCGGCGATGGCCTGACGGAACAGCGACAGATTCTTTTGCAGCTCGTCCAGCTCGGTGAGCAGGGGCTCCCGGTTGTCGAGAAGCAGCCCCGTCCACAGGGCCGCGTTGATGTTCGCCACACGGGAGACGTCCCGGTAGCTGCCGGCGGAAAAACCCCTGTGCTCTTTACACCGGGGGCTCATGACATAAGAGCAGGCCAGCACGTGGGGCAGCTGAGAGGTAAAGGCAATGACCCTGTCGTGCTGCTCCGGGGTGGTCCTGACCACCCGGCCAAAGCCCATTGCCAGCGCCAAAGAAGCTACGGTGCCCACGGCCTCCTCCGGCGCGCCGCAGGGAGCGATCAGGTAAGAGGCCCCGGCGAAAATGCCCGCGTCGCTGGCGGCAAAGCCGTTCAGCTCTTTTCCCGCCATAGGATGGCCCGCCACGAAAATGTAGCTTCCCGTGCCTTTCAGCTTCTCCATGCCCGCGCAAATTTCCCTCTTGATGCCGCAGGCGTCGGTCAAAACGCAGCCCTCCTTCAGGCGGGGGCCCTGCTCTTTGGCAAATTCCAGGGCGGCCTCCGGGTACAGGCACAGGTACACCACGTCCGCGTCCGAAAGGTCGGCGGGGCTGGCCTTGCCGTCAATGGCCCCGCAGGAGCAGGCATCCAACAGGGTATCCTCGTTGATGTCCATGCCGAGTACGATGTGCTCTGTTCCGGCTTTTAATGCTTTGGCGATGGAACCGCCGATAAGTCCCAATCCAACGATGACGATCTTCATAGGCTCTTCACCATCTGGGAAATGGCGTTGACCTTTTTTGCCAGGCTGTCAAATTGGGCCGGGGTGATGGACTGGGCGCCGTCGCACAGGGCGTGACTGGGGTCGTTATGCACCTCGATGATGAGGCCGTCGGCCCCGATAGCCGCCGCGGCCACGGCCAGCGGCTCGATGAGCCAGTTGATGCCGGAGGCGTGACTGGGGTCCACGATGACGGGCAGGTGGGTCAGGCGCTTCAATACCGGGACGGCGGAAATGTCCAGGGTGTTCCTGGTCGCGGTCTCGTAGGTGCGGATGCCCCGCTCGCACAGGATGACCTGCTCGTTGCCCTCGGCCATGATGTACTCGGCGCTCATCAAAAGCTCCTCGATGGTGGCGGCCAGGCCACGTTTTAACAAAATGGGCTTATGGAGCTTTCCAAGCTCCTTTAAAAGCTCAAAATTCTGCATGTTCCTGGCCCCCACCTGGATGATGTCCACATCCTCGAACAGGGGCAGGTGGTCGATGGACATGATCTCCGTAACGATGGGCAGGCCCGTTTTTTTCTTGGCCTCGGAAAGGAGCTTCAAGCCCTCCCCCTTCATGCCCTGGAAGGAATAGGGCGAGGTGCGGGGCTTAAACGCGCCGCCCCGCAGGAACTGTGCCCCGGACTTCTTCACGCAGTCCGCCACATAGCAGATCTGCTCCTCGCTCTCCACAGAGCAGGGCCCGGCGATGAGGGCCAGGCCTCCCCCGCCGATCTTCTGGCCCCCGGGCAAAGTGACGACCGTATCGTCCGGGTGGAACTTGCGGTTGGCCTTTTTGTAGGGCTCCTGCACCCGCTTGACACTCTCCACAAAATCCTGCGCCTGGATGTATTCCGCGTCGATCTGGGTGGTGTCGCCGATAAGGCCCAGCACGGTGCTCTGGGTGCCCACCCAGGTGTTCACCTTGACGTCGTAATTGGTGGTGAGCTTCTTGACGAAGGAGTCCACCAGCTCCTGCTTTTGGTTGGGCTTTAAGACGATGATCATAACAGCATCTCTCCTTTTTACTCGATGATTGCCTTTCTTTTAAGGCTTTCCTTTTTGCTTTTCCAGCAGCCGCGTTCCCGCGCCAATCACCCTTCGGGCGGCGATCCAGGGCGGAGCGTCCGCCCAGACCTCCCTGTCGGCGGCGGCCTTATAAAGGGGCAGGCGCTGACGGTACAGCTCGGCGATGACCCTTTCCCGGTCGGGCTTTTGCAGCAGGGGCCGCCTGGTGTCATTTTTCAGGCGCTTCTGCAAGACGGGCAGCGGCACCCGCAGCAGCAGGATGACGTCGCCGCCCCGGCGGAGGATCTCCACGTTTTCCTTCCTCAGCACGGTGCCGCCGCCGCAGGCCACCACCATGCCGCTTTCCCCGGCGATGGCCTTCACGGCCTCATTTTCCCTCTGCCGGAAGCCCTCTTCCCCGAACCTTGCGAATATTTCCGAGATAGTCATGCCCTCCTGTTTCTCTATGTAGCCGTCCAGGTCGCAAAAGCGGCGCTTCATCAGCCGGGCCGCCCGTGCGCCGACGCAGGTCTTGCCGCAGCCCATAAAGCCGCAAAGCACGATGTTTCCCGCCATGTGCCGCTCACTCCCCTTTGCCCGGCTGAAACAGCCGGTTCATTTCCGCAGTGGCGTCCCTGCAAAGGGCGGTGAGATCCTCGGGCGCAAACTCGGCCCCGTACCAGAACCGATGGGACTCCGCCGCCTGGTACACCAGCATCTCCATGCCGCCGATGGCTTTGCACCCGGCCTGCTTTGCCAGCCGCAAAAGCTCCGTTTCCTCCGGGTTGAACACCGCGTCGAACACAGCCCCGCACCGGGATAAGACGCCGATGCCGACAGGGCTTGTTCCCACATGGGGGTACATGCCCACACTGGTGGCGTTTAACAGCAGGTCGAACCGGGCGGCCTGATCCTGCTCCAGCTCGTCATACTTCTCCACCGCCACCCGGAAACCGCGCCGGCCCATGCCTGTGTAGAACATGGCCACCTCCTTGCCAAGCTCGATGGCCTTTTCGTAAGAGGCCTCCCGGCAGGCGATGGTCAGCCGCAGCCTGTCCGTTTGCCGGGCGGCAATCTCAAAGGCCAGCGCCCTGGCCGCGCCGCCATTGCCCAGCAGCAGCACATTGCCGGAAAAGTCCAGCCCGTGGTTTTGCAGGGAGCGGAAGCACCCGGCCCCGTCGGTGGTGGCGCCATAGAGCCTTCCGCCCTCCACCTTCACCGTGTTGACCGAGCCGCAGGCCCTGGCCTTTTCGTCTA
This sequence comes from uncultured Acutalibacter sp., assembly GCA_964648555.1. Classification (GTDB taxonomy): domain Bacteria; phylum Bacillota; class Clostridia; order Oscillospirales; family Acutalibacteraceae; genus Acutalibacter. The sequence continues at coordinate 1,098 of CAZYLJ010000035.1, read as the reverse complement.
CTTCATCTAAAAACGGAAGGATGGCCGTCTTATAGGGGATGGTCACGTTGAAGCAGTCCAGCTCCCGCAGCACCGGCAGAGAGGCCTCCAGCTTTGGCAGGTCAAGCACCTGGTACTCCATAGGCAGACCCTCCAGAGAAAACAGCCTGGCCTGCAAAAACGGCGACATGGTATGCCCGATGGGATGGCCGATAACGGCGGCCCTTTGTGTCGATCTCATGGGATGCTCCCTCCCTTTTCCAGAGGATTCCGAAAATTTTTCTATTTCCTAGTTGACAAAGCAAATGGCAGCAAATAAAATGGAGATATTGGTACGATACTTTTTGATTGTACCACACTCTGCCCGGATTTGTCCACAATTTCCGGCGGAGAAGGAAACGCCCGCGGAAAACCGGGCGGCTTCCTTAAGAGCGCGAGACGCGCGGAAATCTTTGAAAAGCAGAAAATTTTAGGAGGCACGAAAAATGGTACTGGAAACAATCAAGGAAATCTTGAGCCAACAGTTTGAAGTGGAGGAAGATGAAATCACCGTCGAGACCACGCTGGCCGACGATTTGGGCGCGGATTCCCTGGACGTGGTCGATCTGCTGATGTCCATTGAGGATGAGTTCAATGTGGAAATTCCTGACGAGGAAGTGGAAAACATCAAGACGGTGGGTTCTTTGGTGGAATATATCGAAGCTCATTCCAAAGACTGAACCGTCATTTGCTTTACCGCAGTTTTGAAACACCCGGAGCTCCGGGTGTTTTTTCTCTTGCAAAAGCGGGATGCCGCCTATATAATGATAGGTATGCTGCTTATCTTATGGAAAGGAAATATTTCGTATGGCACAGGATAAGAAAAAGGTGGAAAGCATCACCTCTATGGACGAGGACTTTACCCAATGGTACACCGACGTGGTGAAAAAAGCGGAGCTGGCCGATTATTCCAGCGTAAAGGGCTGCATTGTGTACGAGCCTTACGGCTTCGCCATCTGGGAGAACATCCAGCGGGAAATGGACGCCCGCTTCAAAAAGCTTGGGGTGCAGAACGTCAGCATGCCCATGCTCATCCCCGAAAGCCTGCTGCAAAAGGAAAAGGATCACATCGAGGGCTTT
>CAZYLJ010000034.1:0-12146 GCA_964648555.1 uncultured Acutalibacter sp. | reverse complement strand
ACAGTAGAATCCGGGTCGGATTCCATTGCGTCAGGTGGAGTATATATACTGCCTGGGGAGAACGGTCTTTCCATTGAGCTGCATCCCCAGGGCTGGATGGAACTGAGGGGGGAGAGCGTGTGCCGGAAATAGACGAGGCCCAACTGAAAAGGCAGCTTGCCGCCGGGGAGGCGGGCCGGCTGTATATGGTGGCCGGGGAGGAAAAGTACCTGGTCAAGCGGGCGGTGGGCCGGCTGATGAAGCAGGCGGAGGAGGGAGGCTTCCCCGAGTTCAACCTGAATCGATTCGGCGGCGACGCCCCCATGGAAAGCATCGCGGACGCGGCCCAGGCTGTGCCCCTGTTTGCCCAGCGCAAATATGTGTTCGTCTCAGATTGGGACGTGGAGGAAAAGGATGCGGCGGAGCTGGACAAGCTGTACGAGCTGATCAAGCTCTCGCCGGAAAGCACCACGCTGGTGTTCTCGTTCCCCACCCTTGATTTCGACAGCAAAAGATCCGCCAAGTGGAAAAAGCTCATCAAGGCCGTCCAGACCTCCGGCAGCCTGCTGTGGTGCGAAAGGAGAAGTCAAGGCGACCTGGAGAAGATGCTGACCCGGGAGGCCGAAAAGGCCGGCTGTGCCCTTTCCCGGCAGAACGCCGGGAAGATACTCGAATACGCCGGGCAGGATGTGACGCAGCTTTTAAACGAGATGGAAAAGCTTTGCGCCTACGCCCTGGGCAGGGCGGCGGAGACAGGAAAGGCCCCGGAGATCACCGCCGGGATGATAGAGGAGCTGGTGCCCAAGAGCACGGAGACCACAGTGTTCCTTATGGCAAACGCCCTGACCGCCGGAAATTATGAAAAGGCCTATTCCCTTTTGGACGCGCTGCTGTATCAAAAGGAGGAGCCCATCGCCATTTTGGGAGCCCTGAGCGCCAGCTATGTGGACATGTACCGGGTGCGGGGCGCGCTGGAAAGCGGTCAGCCTTCCTCCGCGGCGGCAGCCTACGGGGAGTATAAGGGGAAAGAGTTCCGGCTGCGGAACGCCGAACGCAGCGCCAAGAGCCTGAAGCCGGAGGCATTGCGGGAAAGCCTCGATCTGCTTTTGGAGGCGGACCTCGCTTTAAAAGGCTCCAGGCTGGACGGGCGCATCGTGCTGGAGGAGCTGGTGGCAAAGCTGCTGCTGGCCGCCGGGAGGGAGCGGCCGTGATCCGGGTGAAGGAGGCCATCGTGGTGGAGGGAAAGTACGACAAGATCAAGCTTTCCTCCCTGGTGGACGGCACCATCGTGGAGCTGGGGGGCTTTCACATCTTCCGCGATGAGGAAAAGCTCCAATACCTAAAAAGGCTTGCAAAGGAGCGAGGCTTGATCGTGCTGACGGACAGCGACGGCGCCGGGTTCCTCATTCGGGGCAGGCTGTCCTCCTGCATCCCCAAGGAGCAGATAAAGCACGCCTACATTCCCGACATTTTGGGGAAGGAGCGCCGGAAAGCCTCCCCCTCCAAAGAGGGCAAGCTGGGCGTGGAGGGCATGGAGCTCTCCACCCTGCACATGGCATTGGAGCGTGCCGGGGCCCATATCATAGAAGGACGGGAAACAGCCGCCCCAACGGGGGAGAAGCTCACGAAGGCGGACTTGTACGCCCTGGGCCTTTCCGGGGGAGAGGAAAGCGCGTCACTGCGCAAACAGCTGCAAAAAGAGCTCCAGCTGCCCCAGGGGCTTTCGGCCAACGGCCTTTTGCAGGCGCTGAATGCCCTGTATGGGAAAGAGGAGTTCCTGCGGTTGGCGGAGGACTTTCTAAAGCGGAGAAGCCGGTAAAACGGAAGGAGGCACCTCGCGTGAAAGAAGCGGCACGTCGGCGCATCGACGAATTTTTAGACTTATACAAGCAGCTGGAGGAGGCGTTGGAGGAAAAGTACCGGGGCCAGCGGCGGAAATTCGGCAGCGTTGTCATGGAATACAGCAAGGATGAGGAAAGTGCCCCCGTGCGGGAAAACCTGGACACCTGCCGGGAGATACGGAACCTGCTGACCCACAGCTCCAACCTGGGGGGAGAACCCATTTTGGAGCCATCCGAGCCGTTGGTGGAGGCCTTGCGGCAGATCCTCAGCTTTGTGAAAAAGCCGCCCCTGGCCATGGAATTTGCCACCCGTGTGGAGGACATGATGATGGCCGGACTGGATAAGCGGGTCCTGCAGGTGATGGCCCAGATGGATAAAAACGGCTTTTCCCACATCCCAGTCCTGCGGCAGGGGGAGTTCTGCGGGGTGTTCAGCGCCGGGGTGGTGTTCCGCTACCAGCTGGCCACCGGCGGCAGGGCCATCGACAGGGAGACCACCCTGCGGGATATGGAACAATACTTGACGGTGGGGGAGCACAGCGAGAATTACGAGTTCGTGCCAAAAAACGCCACCTATGGCCGTGTGCGGAAGATATTCGAGCAGGTGAAGGCCAAAAACAAGCGGGTGTCGGTCATCTTTATCACAGAGAATGGCCGGCCCGGTGAGCGGCTTCTCGGCATGCTCACCCCCTGGGATGTGCTGGGAAGGAAAAACAATTAGGGCACAGCAAAAAGGCAGCGCCATATCTTTCGATATGGCGCTGTTTTAGGGAAATGAAAATGAAAGGAGATCTTGAAGGCTTATTTGTGGGGCGCTTACTTATCCAGCCTTTTGGCGGCGTCCAGCGCTATCTGCACCGCGTCCTCCATGGAGAACCGGGCGGTATTGATGGTCAGATCGTAATTGTTCAAATCATCCCAACGCTTGTTGGAGTAGAAATTGTAGTAATTGGCCCGCTGCTTGTCCTTCTTGGCGATGAAATCCGGGGCCTTCTTTGCCTCGCACAGGTTCTTGGAGACGATACGCTTGATCCTGGCTTCCTTGTCGGCGTGGACGAAAATGTGCAGGCAGTGGGTGTGCTCCCGCAGGATATAATCGGCGCAGCGGCCAATAATAATGCAGGGGCCTTTCTCCGCGGCATTTTTGATAATGTCCGACTGGATGATGAACAGCTTATCGTTGATGGGCATTTCGTTGAGGCCGGGTACCCGGGCGCCAAAGCCATAGCCCATGACCATAGAGTACAACAGGCTGTTGGTGGCCTTTTCGTCGGCGTGGGTGAACACTTCCTCGGAAAAGCCGCTCTGCTTGGCCGCCAGGGCGATCAGGTCCTTATCGTAGAAGGGGACGTTCAGCTCCTTTGCCAGACGTTCGCCGACCTCGTGGCCTCCGCTTCCATACTGACGGGAAATGGTAATGACAGGCAGCATATCGATCCCTCCTTGTAAGAATACTCCAATAATTTCAAAGGAAACGTATAAATTATAGATATTTCCTCTAGCCATATCATACGCTCTTTTTTTTAAAAAGTCAACACCCAAAAGGCAAGTCTTGCAATTTATTTTTTTCCCCGTTATACTGGAAGATATCACAGGAAGTTCACACAGGCGCGTTATGCTGACGTTCAGACAGGAAAGGAGCGAAAGGCTATGTACCATATCCTGGTAACGGACGACGAGGAAAAGATCAGAACGCTGATTCGCAAGTATGCCGAGTTTGAGGGCCATCAGGTGACAGAGGCGGAAAACGGCATGAAAGCCGTGGAGCTCTGCCGCCGGACGCCGGACAAGTTCGATATCATCATCATGGATGTGATGATGCCGGAGCTGGACGGCTTTTCCGCCGTGAAGGAAATACGCAAGACATGTCAGGCTCCGGTGCTGATGCTCTCCGCCAGGGGCGAGGAGTACGACAGGATACACGGCTTTGAGCTTGGCGTGGACGACTATGTGGTAAAGCCCTTCTCCCCCAAGGAACTGATGATGCGGGTGACCGCCATCATGAACCGGGTACGGCCCCAGGCTTCGGCTGCCCAGCGGAACACCGTCTCCTTTGAGGGGCTGTTCATCGACTTTGACGCCCGCATCGTCACGGTGGACGGCGGGCGGGTGGAGCTTTCCCCCAAGGAATACGACCTGTTGTGCTACATGGTGGAGAACCGGAACCTGGCCCTTACCAGGGAGATGCTCATTACCAACGTGTGGGGGTACGATTTTTACGGCGATGACCGCACCCTTGATACCCACATCAAGCTGCTGCGCAGGTCTCTTGGGCCCTACAGCAAATTCATCGTGACGCTGCGGGGCGTGGGCTACCGCTTTGAAGTGTGACGGGCGGGAAAGGGAAGTGCTCGATCAAATGAAAAGCAAAACGCCTCCTGTATTTACCCCAAAGGAAGCAAAAGTGAAAAAGCCCAGGGGCATCCGCTGGCAGATCGCGATGGGCTTCGGCATGTTCATTTTGGTCATCGCCGCGCTGCTGTGGCTGTTTCAGATCGCGCTGCTGGGGCCCTTTTACCGGGCCATCAAAACGGCGGAGGTCAAGAGCACCGCAGAGGCCGTGATCCGCAAGCTGGAGGACGATGACCTGGACAGCAGCGTAAAAGAGTTCTCCAACGACCGGGGCATCAACATCCTGGTGACGGACGAGTTTGGCCGGCAGTACAGCGGCTGGAAGACCACCCAGCGGGAGTGCCTTCTGGACAGTATGACCCGCAGTGGTCTGCGGTCGATCTTTGATGAGGTGAACCTTTCCGGCGGCTCCAGGCTGACCACCTACACCTCCCCCTTTGTTTATCAGGACGGCGGCCGCAGCGAGGTCATCCTTTACACGGTGGTGACAAGGACGAAGTCCGGCCTGAACCGGATGGTTTTAATTGAAAGCGAGATCACCCCGGTGGATTCCGTGGTGGAGACGCTGCGGGTGCAGCTCATCTGCGTCACTGCCGTGATGCTGCTTTTAGGCGGGGCATTGGCGTTGCTGGTTGCCCGGCGGGTCTCCCGTCCCGTCATGGCGGTGAATGAATCCGCCAAAGAGCTGGCCCGGGGAAACTACAATATCCGCTTTGAGGAACGGGGCTCCAAAGAGGTCAGTGAGCTGGCCCAGACGCTGAATTACGCCGCCCAGGAGCTTTCCAAGGTGGATGAGCTGCGGCGGGAGCTTCTCGCCAACGTCTCCCATGACCTGCGCACGCCCCTGACCATGATCCAGGGCTACAGCGAGGTCATGCGGGATCTGCCGGGGGAGAACACCCCGGAGAACGTGCAGATCATCATCGATGAGACGAAGCGGCTGACCGACCTTGTCAACGACCTTTTGGATCTTTCCAAACTGGAATCCGGGGTCATCCAGCTGGACAAGAGCTATTTCAACCTGACGGAAAGCATCCGGGTCATCTTAAAGCGGTACGACAAGCTGGCCGACTACGCCTTTCCCTTTTTCAGCGGCGGCGATGTGACCGTCTATGCCGACGAGCTGAAAATTTCCCAGGTCATCTACAACCTGGTGAACAACGCCATCACCTACGCCGGAGAGGATAAGACCATCACCCTGCGGCAGACCGTGTCGGAGGGCCGGGTGCGGGTGTCCGTCACCGATACGGGCGAGGGCATCCCCCAGGACAAGCTGAAGGATATTTGGGAACGCTATTACAAGGTGGATAAGGAGCACCGCCGGGGCCAGGTGGGCAGCGGCCTGGGGCTCTCCATCGTGAAAAACATCCTGGACATGCACGGCGGGGCCTACGGGGTGGAGAGCACTCTGGGCGAGGGCAGTACCTTCTGGTTTGAGCTGCCCCTGGCAGAAGAGCCGAAGCTTCCCATTGACGAAAGCGAAAAGGAAGAATAAACTTATCTATAGCGTGAATTTTGAGAAAGAGGAGCTGTTAGCATGAGCGAAAACTGTACGCACGACTGTTCCACCTGCGGGGAAAACTGTGCTTCCCGGCAGTCGCCCCAAAGCCTTCTGGAAAAGCTGAACGACTTGAGCCAGGTGAAAAAGGTCATCGGCGTGGTCAGCGGCAAGGGCGGCGTGGGGAAATCCCTGGTCACCTCGATGCTTGCCACCACTATGCGCCGCCGGGGAAACCAGGTGGCCGTTTTGGACGCCGACATGACCGGGCCGTCCATCCCAAAGTGCTTTGGTCTGAAGCAGCGGGCCGTCTCCGATGAAAACGGCCTGTACCCTGTGGCCACCAGGACCGGGATAAAGGTCATGAGCGTCAATCTGCTTTTGGAGGAGGAGACCTCCCCCGTGGTGTGGCGGGGGCCCGTCATCGCCGGGGCCATTAAGCAGTTTTGGACCGATGTGGTGTGGGGCGACGTGGACTACATGTTTGTGGACATGCCCCCCGGCACGGGCGACGCGCCTTTGACCGTGTTCCAGTCCCTGCCCCTGAACGGCATCATCATCGTCACCTCCCCCCAGGAGCTGGTATCCATGATCGTTTCCAAGGCGGCGGAGATGGCAAAGCTGATGAACGTGCCGGTGATGGGTCTGGTGGAGAACATGAGCTATGCCACCTGCCCGGACTGCGGCAAGAGGTTTTCCCTGTTCGGCGAGAGCCACATTGACGAAGTGGCCGCCAAGTACGCCTTAAAGGTGCTGGGCAAGCTGCCCATCGACCCCAGGCTGGCCGCCGCCTGCGACAAGGGCGCCATCGAGCTGTTCGAGGGCGATTGGCTGGACAACGCCGCCGATCTGATAGAGAAGCTGTGACCTGCTGAAAAGAAAACCCCCACAGTTGGGCGACCCTCCGTAAGGAAGGTCGCCCAACTGTGGGGGCCATTTTGCGCGTCCTGCTCAATTTTTCCATGCTCCCTTACTCGTCTGGAGCATATGGGCGGCGCGCTTCAAAGCGCCTTTTGAAATCGGCTCAGTGCTGTATCTTGCTTTCCTCGTCCTTTTCGCCGCCGCCAAAGGGCCAGGGCGGTGCTGCCTTTTCCAGCAGGGTGGTGAGCTCATGGTCGAAGTTTTTGCGCAGGGTGCACTGAGTGTCAAGGACCATGATGTTCTCCTCCTGAGGCTTGCAGGCGGGCCAGTTGGGCAGACCGGAGTGACCGGGGTCGCCGTTTCTGGCAAAATTGATGTACGCGCCAAACACGTTGTCCTGCAATTTGTCCGTCACGCCGGGCTCGTTGCAGACGGGCACCAGGTCGATATTGTGGAAGGCGAAGGGGATATCGGAGCAGTGCCAGGCCGTCTTGCCGCCGTCGTAGGGGAAATCGTAGGCGAACAGATAAGAGTAGGTTGGGCTTTCCGGGCATCTTGCCTTGGCCTCGATGAACTCCCAGCTGGGGATGCGGAAAATGGAATCCTCCGTCAGCAGGCAGGTCAGATCCTTCTCGGGCCAGGCCTTGCGGAAGAGGGAAATGAGCTGCTCACTGTGCTGGCCAAATTTCTTTTCCACAAGGGCGGCCTTTTCTGCCTCACTCAGATCGTTTACAGTGGGCACGGCCGGGCCAAAGGCGAACTCCCCAAAGACGCTGCCCACCATGACCGGGATGGTCTTGGCGTGCTCGGTAAAGCCAACAGTGCGGGGGTCGCCCAGATAAAAATCGTTGGGCACGGGGGAACAGCCGGTATAAAGCCCCTGCCGCTGCAGGCCGTCCTTGACGGCGTTGTAGGCCTCGGCCAGCTGGGCGTAGGGGAGGGTCTCCAGCTTTCCGGCGTCCGCCTCCGTCAGGCCCAGATGGGCCAGCATGGCGGAGATCAGCGGGCGGCTGTCGGCCTTGTCTTCCTGCACAAAGCCCTTGCCCAGCACGCCGCTCATGATGATCCCTTTCTGGAACAGACCGTCCGCCTCCGGGGTCTGCATCAGAGTGTACACCTTCATGCCGCCGCCGGACTGGCCGAACAGGGTGACATTCTCCGGGTCGCCGCCAAAGCCCTCGATGTTCTCGTGTATCCACCGCAAAGCGGCCACCAGATCGGCGTTGCCCGCGTTGGCGGAGTTCTTATATTTTTCGCCGTAGGGCTCCATATCGAGATATCCCAGGATGTTCAGCCGGTGGTTGACAGAGACCACCACCACGTCGCCGAACCTGCTCATATTTTCACCGTCATAGGCCACATGCTCTATGGCGGAGCCCGCGGAGAACCCGCCGCCGTGCAGCCAGACCATCACCGGCTTTTTGGCGTTTTTGTCCAGGGTCTGGGTCCAGATGTTCAGATTCTGGCAGTGCTCGTCCATAGGCCAGTAGCGGTGGGGCACCATGATCTCCCCGTTGGGCGTCTCCTGGTGCAGAAGCGGGCAGACGAACCCGTAAGACAATGCGTCCTTCACGCCCTCCCAGGGCTTGATGGGCTGAGGCGCCTGAAAACGCTCTGCCCGGGCGTACTCCACTCCCTGGAAGATGTAAGTGCTGTCCAGCTGAAAGCCCCGCAGCTTCCCCGCGGTGGTCTCCACCACGGGCTCTGTTTTGGAGCATACAAATTTCCTTGCCATATTATCGTGCCTCCTTTCCTTTTATTGTAATATAATGCCAAGAAATACGCAAGTGGTATACAGTATTTTAGTGAAAGAATCCATGAAAGCGTTTGAGCAAAAAATAGTTGCAATTACAACTATCTCGTGGTATACTTTGTTTTGCTTTGAATTTGTGAAATGAGGGAGTGCGGCCGGATGAAGATGGTGTTTCGCTATTTGCGGCCCTTTGTGCCCAGGATGAGCCTGGGCCTGTTCATCAAATTTATCGGCGCGGTGACGGATCTGCTGCTGCCCTGGATGCTGTCAAAGATCATCGACGACGTGGTGCCCCAAAAGGACATGGGGCTCATCGCGCTGTGGGGCGGGGGCATGGTGCTGGCCTCGCTGGTCGCCTGGGTGACGAACATCGTCGCCAACCGCATGGCCGCCTGGGTGGCCCAGCACACCACGGAGTCCATCCGCCACGACTTATTTGAAAGGATCTCGAACCTTTCCTGCGCCCAGGTAGATCAGTATTCCATCCCCTCTCTGGAAGCGCGGCTCACCACCGATACATACAATGTCCATCAGATGATCGGCATGTTCCAGCGCATGGGCGTGCGGGCCCCCATTCTGCTGGTGGGCGGCATCCTCATCACCCTGACGCTTGACCCCATGCTGACGCTGGTGCTGGTGTGCACCCTTCCCTTCCTGACGCTGATCGTGGTGTCCGTGTCGAGACGGGGCATCCCCATGTACCGGGAGCTGCAGCGAAGGGTGGACGGCATGGTCCGCACCGTGCGGGAAAACATCTCCGGCATCCGGGTCATCAAGGCCCTGAGCAAGACGGAATACGAAAAGGAGCGCTTTGACGGAGTAAATGAAGAGGTGGTGGCCCAGGAGAAAAAAGCCGGCATCACCATGAGCCTGACAAACCCAATGGTAAACCTGTTTTTGAATCTGGGTCTTACCGTTGTCATCATCGTGGGGGCGTTCCGGGTCAACAACGGGGCCATTGGGCCCGGCGCCATCATCGCCTTCCTCACCTATTTCACCATCATTTTAAACGCCATGATGAGCGTCACCCGCATCTTTGTCATGGGCTCTCGGGGCGCGGCCTCCGGGTCGCGCATTGAAGAGGTGCTCTCCACCCCGGCGGACCTGACCGTTACCCACGCCGAACCGGAAAGCACCCCTTACCACCTGGAGTTTGACCACGTGACCTTTTCCTATTCCACCCTTTCGGAAGAGCGGGGCGGGGAAAACAGTGTGGAAGATATCAGCTTTCAGCTAAAGCCCGGGGAGACCCTGGGCGTTATCGGCGCTACCGGCAGCGGCAAATCCACTTTGATCCACCTGCTCATGCGCCTGTACGACACAAACAGCGGCCGCATCCTCATCGGCGGCAGACCGGTGCAGTCCATCCCATCGGAGGAGCTCCACACCATGTTTGGGGTGGTGTTCCAGAACGACGTGCTGTTTGCCGACACCATCTATGAGAACATCGATTTTGGCCGGGGCCTGCCCAAAGCGGAGATCGAGCGGGCAGCCCGATGCGCCCAGGCCATGGAGTTCATTTCCGAGCTGCCTGATGGCTTTGACCACATGCTGACCGCCAAGGGCACCAATTTGAGCGGCGGCCAGAAGCAGCGGGTGCTGGTGGCCAGGGCCCTGGCCGGTTTGGGAGAGGGGAAAGACAGCGGGAAGATCCTGATCCTGGACGATTCCTCTTCCGCCCTGGACTACAAGACCGACGCGGCATTGCGGAAGGCCCTGCGGGAAGAGTACGGCGGGGTGACCTCTGTCATCATCGCCCAGCGGGTCAGTTCCATCCTCCACGCGGACCACATTCTGGTGCTGGAGGAAGGGAAAGAGCTGGGCTATGGCACCCATGAGGAATTGATGGAGACCTGCCCGGCCTACCGGGAGATCGCCCACATTCAGATGCAGAAGGAGGTGGAGTGACATGCCGCCAAGAGGACCTGGAGGAAGGAAGGGCCCCAGTGGGGCCATGGATAAGCCCAAGGACAGGAAAAAGGTGCTCATCCGGCTGTGGGGGTACATCTACGAGCACAAGTGGATGACCTTAGGGGCGCTGGCACTGACCGTTGCCAGCAATCTGCTGGCCCTGTTAGGGCCAAAGCTTTCCGGCAGCGCCATCGACGCCATTGGCGTGGGGCCGGGGGAGGCCGATTTCCCCACCGTGTTTTTTTACTGTGCCCTGATGGCCGTGTTCTACCTGCTTTCGTCGGTGCTGTCCTACCTGCTCTCCATTTTGATGATCCACCTGAGCCAGCGCATCATCTACCGCATGCGCAAGCAGGTGTTCGACAGGCTGACGGAGCTGCCCGTGCGCTACTTTGACAGTCACCAGACCGGCGACATCGTCAGCCGCATTTCCTACGATATCGATACAGTGAATGCTTCGCTTTCCAACGATCTGTTGCAGATCGCCGCCAGCGCCATTACGGTGATTGGCTCCCTTGTGATGATGATCGTCATTTCGCCGGTGCTGGTGCTGGTGTTTGCCGTCACCATTCCCATGTCCATCTTCTTCACCCGCTACATGACAAAAAAGGTACGGCCTCTGTTCCATAAGCGTTCCGTCATGCTGGGGGAATTAAACGGCTTTGTGGAGGAGATCATCACGGGCCAGAAGACCACCAAGGCCTACCATCGGGAGCAGGTCATGGTCTCCCGGTTTGACAAGCGCAACAAAGAGGCCGTAGACGCCTACTACAACGCCGATTACTACGGCGGCATTACGGGCCCCTCGGTAAACCTCATCAACAACCTGTCCCTGGCCTTCGTCAGCATTTTTGGCGCGGTGCTGTTTCTGCTGGGTCAGGTGCATATCGGCGGCGTCACCTTTGTGATGACCCTTGGAAGCCTGTCCTCTTTCGTGCTGTACTCCCGGAAGTTCTCCGGGCCCATCAATGAGATCGCCAATATCATCAGCGAGCTGCAATCGGCCTGCGCTGCCGCAGAGCGCGTCTTCCGCCTCATCGACGAGGAGCCGGAGCTGTTAGACGCCCCGGACGCGGTAGCTGTGGATCACGTGACCGGCGATGTGGCCATGGAGCACGTGAAATTCGGTTACGAGCCCAATAAGACCATCATCCACGACCTGAGCTTCCACGCCAGGCCCGGCGGCATGATTGCCATCGTGGGCCCCACCGGCGCGGGAAAGACCACCCTTATCAACCTGCTGATGCGTTTTTACGACCCGGACAGCGGAGAAATCACCCTGGACGGCCGGGAGATACGGCAAATCACCCGGAAGAGCCTGCGGCTTTCCTATGCTATGGTGTTGCAGGACACCTGGCTGTTTACCGGCACCATCTTTGAGAATTTGGCCTACGGCAAGAAAGACGCCCGCCGGGAGGACGTGGAGGCTGCGGCAAAGGCGGCCCATATCCACCATTACATCATGGGGTTGCCCAACGGCTACGACACGGTGCTGGACGAAAACGGCATGAACATCTCCCAGGGCCAGAAGCAGCTTTTGACAATCGCCCGGGCTATGCTGCTGGACGCGAAAATGCTCATCCTGGACGAGGCCACCTCCAACGTTGACACCCGCACCGAAATGCGCATCCAGGCCGCCATGCGGGAGCTGATGAAGGGAAAGACCTGCTTCGTCATTGCCCACCGGCTGTCCACCATTCAGAATGCCGATGATATCCTTGTTGTGCGAGACGGCGATATCGTGGAGCAGGGCACCCACCGCCAGCTGATGGAGAAAAAGGGCTTCTATGCCGGGCTGTACAATTCCCAGTTTCAGTAAGGGAAAAAATAAAAAAACCTTTACAATTTGCCCCCGTTATGCTAAAATAATCACGCCGCCAAAAAATGGCGGCAATATGGGCCATTAGCTCAGCTGGGAGAGCGCCAGGTTCGCAATCTGGAGGTCAGGGGT
>CAZYLJ010000033.1:0-12849 GCA_964648555.1 uncultured Acutalibacter sp. | reverse complement strand
CTTCCTCCGGGAAGGCCTGGGGCCAGCAGCCGGTCAGCACGGTGATTGCCCCGGGGTTGTCCTTCTTTGCTTTCCGCAGGGCCTGCCGGGCCTTCTGGTCGCTGACGGCCGTCACCGTGCAGGAATTGACCACTACCACGTCGGCCCGCTCGCCCCGGCCGGCTTCTTGCAGGCCCTCCCGCAGAAGGCTTTCCAGCATGGCCTCAGATTCGTACTGGTTCACCTTGCAGCCCAGGGTGATGAATTTGACTTTCATACCGGCTCCTCCTTCCCCATGGCGTCCAGCTCTTCCGAAAGGCGCGTCCAGTCGGCCAAAAGGGCATCGGCCTGCTCCTTCTTTTCCGCCAGCTTCCGGGAAAGCTCCGCCACGGCCTCGTAGTCAGCGGCAGTCTCCGGGTCCGCAAGGCGCTCCTCCAGCTCCCCTTGGGCGCTGTCGTTTTCTTCGATCTCCTTTTCCAGCCGCTCTAATGCCGAGCGCTTTTTCCTGAGCTCGGCCTCCCGCTCCTTGCGGAGCTTATACAGGTTCACCTTGGGGGCCGCCGGCCGCTCCCGGGTCTCCTGCTTCATTGCCCGCTTTTCCAGATAAAAATCGTAATTGCCGGCGTAGGGCTCGGCCCCATCCGGGCCCAGCACATACAGCCGGTCCGCCAGCTTGTTGATCAGGTACCGGTCGTGGGAGACCACGAAAAGCGTGCCGTCGTATTCCATCAGGGCGTTTTCCAGCGCCTCGCAGGAGCCGGCGTCCAGATGGTTGGTGGGCTCGTCCAGCAGAAGGAAGTTTGCCTTGCTGAGCATGAGCTTTAACAGCAGCAGCCTTGCCCGCTCCCCGCCGGAAAGGCCCCCAACGGGCTTGAACACATCCTCCCCCTGGAACAGGAACACGGCCAAGGCGCTGCGGATCTCGGTCTGATTCATGCGGGGATGCAGATCCCAGATCTCGTCGATGACCTGCTTTTCGTCGTGCAGGCTCAGCTGTGACTGCTCGTAATAGCCCACGTCCACGCCGGCGCCCAGACGCACCAGGCCCGTGTCCTGCTGATACTGGCCCAGTAAAATTTTAAAAAGGCTGGTCTTGCCGCAGCCATTGGGCCCGATGAGGAACACCTTCTCCCCGCGCTTGATGTCCAGATCGACGTTTCGGAACAGGGCCGGCCCGCCGTCGAAGGAGATGGACAGCCCCTCGGCGGAGAGCACGTCGTCGCCGCTGCGGCGGCTGGCGCGGAACCGGAACCGGATGGATCCGGGGTCGTCCTCCGGCTTTTCCAGGGTGGCCTCCAGCCGGTCAATGGCCTTCTGCTTGCTTGCGATGGTCACGTAGTTGCGCTCCTGATTCCAGCGGCGCTGCTGCTCGATGATGCCCTCGATGCGCCTGATCTCCTTTTGGGTGCTTTCATACACCCGCTCCATGGACAGGCGCTTTTCCTCTTTCAGCGCCAGATACCGGGTGTAATTGCCCTTGTAGGAATCCACCCTTTGACCGTGGAGCTCCAGCGTGCGCTCTGTGACCGTGTCGAGGAAATAGCGGTCGTGAGAGATGACGATATAGGCCCCCGGGTAGCTCTTTAGAAAGTCCTCCAGCCACTCCACCGAATCGATGTCCAGATGGTTGGTGGGCTCGTCCAGCAGCAGCAGGTTCGCCCCCGAAAGCAGCATTTTGGCAAGCTGTAATTTTGCCTTCTGCCCGCCGCTCAAAACGCCCACGGTGTTTCCCAGCTGCTCCTCGGAAAAGCCCAGGCCCATCAGGGCGCTGCGTGCCCGAGAGCGGCAGGTAAGTCCACCCTCCGCCACGAATTTGTCGTTGAGGGCCGCCTGGCGCTCGATGAGCCGTTCCAGCTCTTCCCCCTGCGGCCCGTGGGAAAGCAGGGCGCTCAGGTCGTCCAGCTCTTTTTCCAGCCGCAAAAGGGGCGCGAAGACCGTCATGACCTCCTCAAAGGCGGTCTTTTGAAAATCTCTGCACACATGCTGCTCCATGTAGCCCGGCGCCGTGTCCTTGCCAAAAACCACGTCGCCCGTGTCGGGGGTATATTCCCCGGTCAGCACCTTGAAAAGGGTGGTCTTGCCGCTGCCGTTGACGCCTACCAGGCCCACGCGCTCCCCCTTCTGCAATTCAAAGGTAACGCCCCGCAATATAGTGTTTTCCCCAAAGCTTTGGGTGATATTGTTTACCGTTAAGATCGCCATATCCCTGTACCAGCTTCAATGAGATTCCCCGGCGTATAGACGCCGGGCACTCACAATTATAGCGAAATTCTCCGCTTTCCGCAAGAGCTACCTTCCGTCCGTCTTCCTCCCGACCCGCTTCCCGCACGGAAGCCCCGCATTTTTTTGCGGATTATTCTTGCCTTTTCCCAAAATATTGTGTATAATTTTGTCATATAAGCTCATAAAACACAATTTGGAGGTGCCGGCAGTGAAATGTCCTTATTGCGGCTTTACGGAAAGCCGTGTGGTGGATTCCCGCCCTACCGACGAGGGTGAGCGCATCCGCCGCCGCAGAGAATGCCTGAAATGCCAAAAACGCTTTACCACCTATGAAGTGATCGAGACCGTGCCCATCGTGGTCATCAAAAAGGACAAGTCCAGAGAGGCCTTCGACCGCAACAAGCTGTTGAACGGCCTGCTGCGGGCCTGCGCCAACCGCCCCGTCTCCATGGAGACCCTGGAGCGCATCGTCGACGAGATCGAAGCGCTTTTGCAGAACTCCCTCGACAGAGAGGTATCCTCTCAGCGCATCGGCTCCTACGCCATGGAAAAGCTGAAGGCCGTGGACGAGGTGGCCTATGTGCGCTTTGCCTCCGTTTACCGGCAGTTCAAGGATATCGACAGCTTCATGGAGGAGCTGTCGAAGATCATCAACAGTAAGTCCAGCGACTGATACAGCCTAAAGATAAAAGGCCCGGCAGGGGCCTTTTATTTTTTCTCTCTTTTCACAATGTGTATCTTTCCGTCCGGGCGGGCGGTCATCAGGAACACATCCGCCGGGGAAAGTCCGGCGGCCTTCACCTTTTCCGCCGCCCAGGCCTTGTCAAAGCCGCACAGCTTCAGGGAGCTTTCGGAAAAAGCCCCGTCGCTGATGACCACCACCTCCAAAAGCTCCCTGTCCACCTTCACCCCCGCCTGCTTTGGGGTCAGGGAGCCGTCCTTGGAAAGCTTCGTCACGCTCATCATGCCGTTTGTCTCGATGATGGCGTAGGCCACCTCCTCCAAATGAAACACGCCGTTTTGCCGCAGCTGCTCAAACAGATCCTCAGTGCTCAGCCGCAGCTTTTTCAGCTGTTTCTGCAATATCCTCCCATTTTTGATGACCACCGCCGGCTTGCCGCATACCAGCTCCCGGAAGCGGCCGCTTTTCATCATGAAAAAGGACACGACGACCTCGCAGGCCACCAGCGCCACCATTGGGAGGATGCCGTTCCACAGCGGCTCGTTGTGCTCCTGGATGGGCAGCACGGCCAGCTCGGAGATCAGCAGCGTCACCACCAGCTCTGAGGTCTGCAACTGGCTGATCTGCCGTTTGCCCATCAGCCGCACGCCGATGAGGATAGCCCCGTACATAATAAGGGTGCGCAGCAGGGAAATCAACAAAAGTAAGACCGTCCTTCCGTTCATCGGGCTGCCCGCTTTAAAATGGGCTCTCCCGCTTCATTCCCCATTATTCTTTTCTGCATAGGCGCGGAAAATGTGGAGAAAATATTGGGAAGAAACACGGGAAAAGGAGAGCGCCTATGGAAAACGGACACCTTTCCGCCGATTTGGAGGAAAACCGGCGGTTCTTTAAGCGGAAATTTCAAAACGCCATGGATTTCATGGAGCGGGATATGGAGCTGGGCGGCAGGAAGGCCTCCCTGTTCGCCCTGGACGGCCTTGTCAGCAAGCAGACCATTACGTTGAGCGTCTTAAACCCGCTGATGCGGGCGGAGCTTCCCGGCGGGCTTACCGGCGAGGAGCGTTTGAGGGCGGCGGAAGAGACCGTTTTAGGCAGCGTGGAGCAGAAGCGGGAGCAGGATCTTGACACGCTGCTGGTGCTGCTGATGAGCGGCTTTGCCGTGCTGTGTATCGACGGCTGTGCCGAGGCCGAGGTCTTTGGGGTACAGGGCTTTGAAAGCCGGGGGCCGGAGGAGCCCAAAAACGAGGTCATGCAGCGGGGCGCCAAGGACGGCTTCACCGAAAGCTACCAAAACAATATGGCCATGATCCGCCGGAGGATGAAGACCACCGCCCTGAAATTTGAAAAGGCGGAGGCGGGCTCTCAAAGCAGGACGCCTCTGGCCCTGTGCTATCTGGAGGGAGCAGTCTCCCCCAAGATACTGGAGGAGTTAAAGAGCCGCCTTTCCCGCTGTGACCTGAAAACGGCCCTGGGGGCCGGATATCTGACCGGCTTTTTGGAGCGGGGCGGGCTGTTCAGCGGCGTGGGGCAGACAGAGCGCCCCGACGTGGCCTGCGGCAAGCTGGAAGAGGGCCGGGTGGTCATCCTGGTGGAGGGCACCCCCAGCGCCCTGATCGTGCCCTTCTTGTTCGTGGAGAACTTCCAGACGCTTGACGACTACCTGACCCGGCCCTTCTACGCGGCCTTTGTCCGCTGGCTCAAATATATCGCGTTCTTTTTGAGCGCCCTGCTGCCCGGACTTTATGTGGGCATCGCCGCCCACCACCCGGAGCTTTTGCCGGAAAGCCTGATGCTGAAGATCGCCCAGGCGGAGGCGGAAACACCCTTCCCCGTCATGCTGGAAACACTGCTGCTCTACCTTTTGTACGAGCTTTTGCGGGAGGCCGGCCTGCGGGCTCCGGGCTCCCTTTCCGCCACGGTGAGCATCGTGGGCGGCCTGGTGGTGGGCGACACCGCTGTTTCCGCCGGGCTGGTCAGCGCGCCGTCGCTGCTGGTGGTGGCCCTGACCGCCATCGCCGGGTACACGGTGCCAAGGCTTTACGAGCCCCTGTCGCTCTTACGGCTGGCGTTTTTACTGGCCGGGGGATTCTTCGGCGTGTGGGGCGTGATGATCCTCTTTGCCCTGCTGCTGATGGATCTGTGCGGCACGGTGAGCTTTGGGGTACCGCTGCTGTCGCCGGTCTCCCCCTTTAACGGCCGCCTGGTCCTCAGGGACGTGATCCTTCGGGAAGGCTGGAAAAAGCTCTCCAGGCGGCAGGCGCTGGTGCAGGACATGCCCGGCGCGGAGGAGGAAAGAAAGGTTTGAAAAAAATTCAAACGGCAAATTTTGCGGAGCGCCCTCAGCACGCCGGGATTTCACTTCTCAAAGCCGCAAAAGCGTGCGCTGTGAGCGAAGGGAGAACGATATGACAATCAAGAGAGCGGAAAAGATCACCGCACCCCAGTTCTTTTTGACGGCGTTCGTCTCACAGGCGGTGCTCACCGTGGGCTGGAGCACCGGGTCGCTCGGCGGCGAAAGCCTGCCGGAGGCCATCGTCTCCTACCTGCTGGCGATGGGCTTGGGGCTTATCCTGGCGCTGCCGATCTGGGGGCTGGAAAAGAAATACCCCGGCTGCGGCGTCAACGAGGCGGCCCAGCAGGCCCTTGGCCCCATCGGCAGGGCCGTACCGATCGTGTACCTCCTCTTTTTCCTGATAAACAGCGCCGTGTCCCTGGGGCTGTTCCAGATTTTCCTCCTTGACACCGTGGATCCGGAGTTCTCCTCCGCTCTGGCCATGGCGGCGGTGCTGGCGGCAGCGGCCTACGGGGCCTGTCGCGGCATTGAAACCGTGGCCCGGTGCGGGGTGTGTGTATTCGCCATTCTGCTTACGGGCTGCGCGCTCATCTTTTCCATCGTGGCCCGGCGCTTTACCGTGGAAAACCTGGAACCCCTGTATCGCCAGGGCTTTTCCCAAACGCTGCGGGGAACCCTGCTGTTTTACTCCCGCACCTCTCTGTTTGCCGAGCTGGCCGTGCTGCTCCCCTTTGTGAAGGGCAGCCGGAAGCGGGGGCTTTTCGGCTGGGCGGCCGGGGCGGCGGCCTTTGGCACAGCGGTGCTTCTGTTGCTGGCCGGGTGCCTGGGCCCCTATGCCGCCACTCAGAATTTCCCCGTTTTTTCCCTCTCCTCCATTACAGAGGTGCGCTCCATGCAGCGGCTGGACGCGGTGTTCGTCGGGGTGTGGATCATGGGGCTCATCGTTCGGCTGGCGCTACTGCTCTGCGCCTGCAGGGCCTGCTTTTCCTCCCTCCTGCAAAAGCCCATGAGAAAAGCCGCCGTCCTCATTCCCGCCGGAGCCGTGCTGCTGCTGGCATGGGCCATGGTGGAAGTCCGCCCGGTGCAGCGGTGGCTGCTCCATGCGCCCCTGGCCCTGTGCGGGGCGTTATTGACAGCTCTGCTGCCCCTGCTGCCCCTGTTGGGAAAGGGAAAGGAGAAAGCATGACCGACTTTTGGAAAGGCACGGCAAAAAAGCTGATCTCCCTGCTGCTGTGCGGGGCGCTGCTGCTGCCCTTATCCGGCTGCGGCGGCCGGGAGCTTTACGAGCGGCTGCTCATTCACGGCATCGGCGTGGACGTGGACGGCGACAATTTCGTGGTGACGGTGCGCTCCTCCATCTCCCCGGCGGACGAGGGCGAGGAGTATTTCCGCTGCGAAGGGGCTTCCGTCCTGGAGGCAATGAACAGTCTTTCACGCTCCACAGGGCGCAGGCCCTTTTACGCCCACAATTACCTGGTGGTCTTCGGAGAAGACTGCGCTGAGCGTGGCCTGGACCGCTGCCTGGACTTTTTCATCCGCTATTACAACACCCGGCCTGCCGTCAGGATGTATCTGGCGGAAGGCCGGGCGGAAGAAATACTCAGCGCAAGGATAAATGGAAAATACCTGAAAATGTCCCAGCTGCAGCAGCTTTCCGAAGCGGGAAAGGACAACGGCTGCACCGTTGGGGTGGATCTGCTGGAATTTTTGAACGCCGTCAAGCGGCAGGGCTCGTCGCCGGTGCTGCCGGTGCTGCGCAAGACCGACGAAAAGGTGGAGATCTCCTCCACCGCCTACTTCGACGGCTACGCCCTCAAGGGCTTTCTCTCCCTCTCCGAGACCCGCGGCTACCTGGCCGCGAAGAATAAGCTGCAGGGCGGGGAGGCCGCGCTGTTCGGTACCTTCGGCGGGGCGACCCTTTCCCTTTCCGGAGCGGAGGGCCGGATCACCGCCGGTGTGGAAAGCGACCGGCCCGCTTTTCTGATCGACGTGAAGGTGCGGGCGGACGTCAGCGCTATCAACGGCGGCCGGAGCAAGTTGGAAACCGGCTTCTACGATGACCTGGAGGAGGCCCTTGCCGAAACGATTCAAGAGGAGATACTGGCCGCCGTCAGCCGTACGGTAAAAGAGGATCGGTGCGACATCTTCGGCTTTGGAGCGCTGCTTTACCGCACCGACCCCAAAAGCTGGGAGGCCCTTTCAGACAGCTGGAAGGACGTCATGGCAGAGTGCCGCTATGAAGTGGCGGTCTCGGCCAGCGTGGCAAGATTGGAGCAGGAGCAGCTCTCTCAGGACAGATCCACGTAAATGTTGTAGTGGAGCATCCAGTAGTTCACCTGCAACAGGTAGGCCAGCATCTGAGGGCCGGCCATCAGCTGGCCGAACCAGGGCTTGCCGTAGTCGAACCGCTCGGAAAGCATGGCCCCGGCGGCCTCTTTCGACAGCACCTTGTGAATGGGCTGACTGCTGTCCCGCAGGACAAAGCCCAACCGCTTTTTCAAGTCGAGCTCGTACCTGGGGTCGTAGGTCTTGGGGTATGGGCTCTTTTTGCGCTCTAGGATGTCCTCCGGCAAAAGGCCCCGGGCCGCGTCCCGCAAAAGCCCCTTCACCCGGCCGCCGGGGCACTTGTACTCCCAGGGGGTGTTGAACACGTACTGGGCCAGCCGGTGGTCGGCATAGGGCACCCGCACCTCCAGCCCGCTCCACATGGAGCATCGGTCCTTTCTGTCCAGCAAAGTTGACATAAACCACTTGATATTCAGATAAGAGATTCGGCGCATTTTGCGCTGTTCCTCGGTTTCTCCCCTCAAAACCGGCACAGCGTCAATCGTTTCCTGATATCTGCCGTTTACATAATCTTCCAATCCAAGAACGTCCAGCACCTCCGGCTTCAAGAGGGAAGTGCGGGTATCCAGATTGTTGGACCAGGGGAAGTGCCGGCCGTCGAACATCTCCGGCCGGTGGAACCAGGGGTAGCCGCCGAAGATCTCATCGGCGCACTCGCCGCACAGCGCCACCTTATGGCGCTTTTTCACCTGGCCGCAGTAATAGAGCAGCGAACCGTCAATGTCCGCCATGCCGGGCAGATCCTTACACAGCACCCCCTCAAACAGGGATTCCTCCAGCCTGTCGTTTTCACACAGCAGGGTGGTGTGGTCGGTGCCCAAAGCGGCGGCGGCTTTCTGTGCCCAGCCTTCGTCCCTGTCCGGCTGAAAGGACGAGGGCGTGAAATTCCTGTCGTTGCCGTCAAACTCAAAGGAATAGGTGCTCAGGATCTGCCCCCGCTTTCGGGCCGCCTGGGCGGCGATGGCGGTCACCACGCTGGAATCCAGCCCGCCGGACAGAAAGGTGCACAGCGGCGCGTCGGAGATCATCTGCCGCTCCACCGTATCCAGCAGCAGGGCCCGCACCTTTTCCACTGTTGCCTGATAATCGTCGGTGTGGGGCTGCGCCTGCAAATCGAAATACCGGTGTTCCCGGAAGCCCTCCCGGTCAAAGATTGCCCAGCATCCTGGCTTTATTTCCGAAACGCCCCGGAACACCCCGCAGCCCGGCGTCCTGGCGGGGCCAAGGCCGAAAATTTCGCAGAGCCCTTCCCGGCCGATGACCGGGTCCACGCCGGGGAACTCGAACAGCGCCTTGATCTCCGAGCCAAAGGCCAGCTTTTCCCCGCGCAGAGCGTAAAACAGAGGCTTCACCCCAAAGCGGTCCCGGCAGAGAAAGGTGCGGCCCTTTACGCCGTCGTCGATGACAAAGGCGAAAATGCCGTTCAACCACTCCGGGCACTCCTCCCCAAAGCAGAGGTACGCTTTCAGCACCACCTCGGTGTCGCAGCCCGTCTCAAACGGATAGCCCCGGTCTTCCAGCTCCTTTCGCAGCTCCGGGGCGTTGTACAGCTCTCCGTTATAGGCCACGGTGACCTCTCCGCCCTCTGTCCGGGCGGTCATGGGCTGCGCGCCCTTTTCCGGGTCGATAATGGCGAGGCGGGCGTGGCCCAGGGCGCAGTGGGAGGAAACATGGACGCCCCTGTCATCCGGCCCCCGGTGGGCCACCCGGCCGGTCATACGCCGGGCCAGCGCCATCCACAGATATTTTTCCCTCAGCAGGTCGTCTTCATAGCCGCTGAAGCCGGCAAACCCACACATGCAAAGACCATCTCCTTCTCCGAGTTTCCTCTTCCAGTTTATGCGAAAGCCGGGAGATGTTGCATGGCGGGCTTTTCCAGCCGGGCTCAAGATTCGTAGCGGGTCATGTACTCGATCTCCTCCCCGTAGGAAGCGAGGTCGCTTTTGAAAAGGGTGCGGCCCCAGGAAATCATACAGGTCTCGCAGTCCTCGTCGCACTCGGCCACCTTTACATAGTCGTCCCCCTTCTCGATGACCACCATAGAGTGCAGATCGCCGGTCAGGCGTATCTGGTCGCCCAGGCGCACCTTGTCAAAATCCCGGTAAATGGTGATGGGGGCGTCTTCTCCAAAAATCTTGTCGCTGAGCATACTGGAAAAGCCCAGGCACTGCGTCAGGTGATCGTACTGGGGGAAGAACTCCTTGGTGACGCCGTCATAGCGGTTGCAGTAGCGGTCGCCGTACCGACTGTGGTCGCAGGGAATGTCGGTGGTGTAATTCCAGCACTCCTCGTCCGGGTCGAGCTCGATGCCCATGTGGTTCCAGTACCGGCCGTCCGGGAACACCTCCTGGAGCTCCAGCAGCTTTTCCTTTACCTGCTCCTCCGTCAGGCCGGGCGAGGAGGTCTCCTCCTCCCAGGCGTCAACGGTGGAGACCTCTTCCGCCACCCGGCGGACGTCAGGCTCGCTGGTCAGAGCAGTCTCCTTCGACGCCTGAACGTGGTTGAAAAGGCTGATCAGCAGGATAATCGCGCCCACGATGAAGGCTACCGCCAGCAGCCGTTTCACGACCCGAGTAGAGCCGGGCTGCCGCCTGCGCCGCCTGTTTGAGCGCGCTGGGGCCGTTTCCCGCTCCCGGCGTCTCGTCGTCACAGAGCTTCTTCTTTCCCGTTCCCTTCTGTCATTCATACGCGTTCTCCTCCACGAAGTCGGCATACTCCAGGTAATTGCCCAGCCGTTCTATCATTTCCTCCGCCTTATGCTGATAGTCCTTTTTCCGGTCGCTGTCCTCGGCCAGTTCCAGGGCTTCCTCATAGACGCCGTCCGTTTCGGCGTTTACAAACCGTACCCGGTCTATGGTCCAGGGGAAATCATAATCTCCAATCGTGATGGCGGCAAGCTCCTCCCGTGTCCACCCGGCCCGGCTCCTCCCGTTTTCGCCGGGCTCAGAGCTCATCATATCCCCAATGACCTGGGAGATCACGCTCTCCCCGTCCATGTCGTCCGTTGCGCCCTCAGCCTGCTGCTCGTATTTTTCGCAGGAAAGCTCCCACAGGGCCTGGGCGGAACCCTCTACCAAAACGGGCCAGCCCATGTCGATGCCGGAAAGGGCGGTGTCGTAGCCCTCGCCGAAGCCAGTGCCATGCTGCACCTGGGGCGTCAGGAACAGCCGCAGGAAGTCGTAAGCGGTCTCCGCGTTTTCACACTTGGCGTCCACCGCCCCCCAGTAGGTGACGTTTGCCACCAGGCTGCCGTCGCCGCTTTCCAGCGGGAAGGCTCGCAGGGGCGTGCCTGTGCATTGGGCCAGTCCCATGATGTCCACGCTGCCCGCCAGGCTTTGCACCGCGATGGTGCAGCCCTCGTCAAAGAGGGACAAAGCACTCCCGCTGTCGCCCTCCGGGGGCTGGCGCTCGGCCACCTGGGCCGCCCTGTGGTGATAGTACAGCTGAGAAGAGATCTCCTCTGCTGTCAAAAGCACCGTCTGAGCGTCGTAGTCGATGACCTCCGGGAACAGGTTCAGGCCGTCCGTGACGTAGGGGGCGTTCCAGGCGGCGAAGATCGCGGATTTATCCTGGGAGCTGTTGGCCTCCCGGTACAGCGTGTCGATGCCCTCCATCTCAATGGCGTACAGGTCGATGCCGACGTTCAAGGCCGCGGTCTCGTTGGCGAACACCATGGGCACGTCGAAGCCCAGGGGCAGCACGTACCTCCGGCCGTTTACCACCCCAGCCTCCATGACCTGCTGCTGCAAGCCCTCCCGGTTCAAGTCCTCGTCACCGTCGTAAAGCTGGGAAATGTCATAGAATCGCCCGTGCCGCATGGCGGACTCCACATCCTCGAAGACCTGCTGCCCGCTGTAAAGGGTCGGCAGCAGGTACACGTCCGGCCCGTTCCCATCCGCGATGCTCTCCCGCAGAGACACGAGCCAGTCCCCACCCCGCTCGGCGTTCTCGGGCACGAACTCCACCTGTATCTCCACAGCCTCATGCTGGTCCTGATACCACCTCGCCACCGTCCGGATGGCGGACTCTATCTCGCTGTTCCCCTCATCGCCGCCATAGGCCAGCACCTTCAAAGTGGTCTTTTCCACTTCGCTGACGGGCTTCTGGGACGGCGCAGCCGCAGAGCTTGCCGCCGGGTCTGAAGGAGTGTTCGGCCTGTTCTGCAAAAACAGCATGGCGAGGATGACCCCCACCGTCGCCGCCACCACTGCGGCGCAGGCGGCAAATCGGACGACGGCCTTTCCCGCCCTCTTCCACCGGGGCTCCTTCCCATAGAGGAGCTCCAGGCTTTTTAAATGGCGCGGGCTCACACCGCCCAACGCTTCCAGCAGATCGCTCGGTCTCATTACAGCAGGCCCTCCTTTCTCAACTGTTCCCGCAATTTCTTTCTCAAACGGGAGACCCGCATCTGGCAGCTGTGCTCTGTCATGTCGAATCGCTGGGCCATGCTGCTGTAGCTCTCCCCGGCAAAATACCGGCCCAAAAACAGCGCCCTGTCCTTTTTGGAGACGTGACTGAGAAATTTGTTGAGCGCCCGGGTCAGCTCCCGCCGGTCTACGGCCCGCTCCGGGGTGTCGGCGTTCTCCGTCACATCCCGCAGCTCGTCCAGTGCCACCCACACCATGCCGCCGCCCCGTTTCTGCGCCGAGTTTATCCGGCAGCGGTTCATGGAGATGTTCCGCACGACGGCGTAAAGCCAGGGCAGCAGCGGCAGGGGCCGTTGAGGTGGGATGGAGTTCCAGGCGGCAAGGTACGTATCGTTGACGCACTCGTCGGCGTCCAGCAGGTTGCCCAAAATGTTGTTGGCAAGCCTCAGCAGCCGCTCGCCGTACTTGTCCCTGGCCTCTGCAAGCCCCTCCTGGGAGCGCTCGTAGATCAGCTCCACGATCTTTTCGTCCGTCACTTCCCCACCTCCCGCAAAAGGCACAGCAGGCCCTTCCGCAATGCATATGTAAGTTTGTTTCCGATCCTCACACTTTTTTATTTTCGTAAATTGCTTGAGTTACCAGAAGCGGCCGATGTTCTCCAATAAAGCACTTTCCCGCAATTCTTTCACTGCCGTTATTCCTATTGTAAATGCTTTTGGCCTTTTTCGCAACAAAAAGCCCCGGCAGATGCCCAGCCGGGCCCCGCCGTGGATTGGCTTGCCTCATGAGGATTTCCAAAAATCCAGTGAAAATAATCCTTGACAAAGCATGAACAGAGTGATATGATATTGCCATAAGTTAGCCGCAACTAACTTAACCAAGCGCGGGTGATACGCCCCGTTTGCAGCTATTTCCTCTTGTCCGCTTGACGGATGCGGGAGAGCGCCCTCACCTTG
>CAZYLJ010000032.1:4331-13860 GCA_964648555.1 uncultured Acutalibacter sp. | reverse complement strand
GCCACTGGCACAAACTCGCGGATCATCTTGACGATATCATCGGCGGTGCCCACTGGATACTCAGGGATAAAGGCCTTCAAATGGCGCATACCCAGGTTGTAGGAGCAGTTGAGCATACCGCAGTAGGCGTCGCCGCGGCCGTCAATCAAATCGCCGTCGCCCTCGGCGGCGGAAACGTACATGCAGGGGCCGTCAAACTTCTGGGCGATGAGCGTCTCGGGGGTCTCCGGGCCAAAGTTGCCCAGGAAAACCACCAGGGCATTGCACCCGGCGTTCTTCACGTCCTCCACGGCCTTTACGGCGTCATGCTCGTTCTCCACGGTCACCGGGCACTCGTAAAGCCCCTGGCCGTAGGCGCTGACAATGGCCTTACGGCGCTTTTCACTTAAGGCGATAGGGAAGCAGTCCCGGGAGACCGCGATGATGCCCAGATTGATGTCAGGAATGTTGTTCATTTTTCTGTTCCTCCCTTTAAATTCGTGTTGATTTAATCATACCTTAAAATTGCGAGAAATGCAACAGTTTTAAGCACCTGCAAACGCTGTCCTTCCCACGCTACATTTCAGCCTGCGGGCCGCTCTCTAAAAAATCCTTCCGGCGGGAGAGGGCCGCCACCCGGGCAAAATAGGCGGAGACCAGCAAAATGGCCGCGCCGGTCCAGGCGCCAACCTCCGCCCAGAACACGCCGTCTTCCCCGATGACATAGGGCAGCAGCATGGCCGAGCCAATGCGCACCACCATCTCCACAAAACCGGAGATCATGGGGATGACCGTATCGCCCAGGCCCATCAGAGCGGAGCGGTAAATATGCAGCATGTAAAGAATGGACAGGAAGGACGCCATGATGGTCAGGAACCGGTAGGCCACCTTCATGGCGGCATCAACCTCTGCCTCTGTGCCGGAAATAAACAGCCCCAGGAAATACCTTCCAAACAGCAGCATGCACACCGTGATGACCGCCGAAGTGATCAGGGCGATGACCGTGGCGGATCTCATGCCGTTTTTGATGCGCTTCAGCTTCTTCGCGCCCAGATTCTGCCCCACATAAGACGTAACGGCGTACCCGTAGGACACAGCGGCGGTCTCTAAAATGCCATACATCTTATTGGTGGCGGTGTACCCGGCGATAAACAGCATCCCGAACCGATTGACCACCGACTGCACCACCATGCCGCCCCCGGCGATGATGAGGTTTTGCAGTGCGGTGGGTGCGCCTAATTTCAAAAGAGCCCCTATCCGCTTGGCGGTCAGCTTGAGGTCGCCCTTTTGCAGCTTTAATACAGTGATCTTCCTCACCACCAGAAAGCAGTAACAGCTGGCGGCGGCCTGGGCAATCACGGTGGCAATGGCGGCACCCGCCACGCCCCAGTGAAACACGATAACGAGCAGCAGATCCAGCCCCACATTTAAGAGGGAGGCCATAACCATGGCGTACAGGGGCGTTTTGCTGTCGCCCAGGGCCCGCAGGATAGACGCCAGCAGATTATACGCCGCCACGATGGGGATACCTCCAAAGATGATGCGCAGGTACAGAATGGAATTGCCCAAAATGTCCTCCGGCGTGCCCAGCAGGTGGAGCACCGGCACAATGGCAAGCTGGCTCAAAACCAGGGTGATACCTGCCGCCAGCGCGGAAAGCGTCAGCGAAGCGCCCACTGTGCGGGAAAGCTCTCGGTAGTCGCCGGCCCCAAAGCACTGGGCCATCAAAATGGAAAAGCCCTGAGTGAGCCCCTGGATGATCCCCAGGACCATCCAGTTGAACCAGTCGGCCGCCCCCACGGCGGCCAAAGCCTCTACGCCTACAAACTGCCCCACGATGGCAGTATCCACCACAGTGTATAACTGCTGAAACACATTCCCCGCCATCAGCGGCAGGGAAAAGGCAAAGATCAGCCTTGCGGGCGAACCCTCTGTCATGCTGCGGATCCTCTGTGCCATCCAACGCTCCCTCTCATTGTTTCTTTTTGGCAATATTCCTGCAGGGAAAAACTACCCCCTGTTTGCCGTAACGCCAATCACAATGTGGCGTGTTTTTCAAAAAACGCCTGTATCTTCTCCTCACAGCCCTTGGGGTCTATGGCAAAGGCCTGGGCGTGGCCCGCACCCTTTACCATGTACAGCTCCTTTTCCGACTTGCAGGCAGCAAAGTTTTCGTTGGTCATATACACCGGCACAAAGTCG
Source organism: uncultured Acutalibacter sp. (assembly GCA_964648555.1). Taxonomy (GTDB): domain Bacteria; phylum Bacillota; class Clostridia; order Oscillospirales; family Acutalibacteraceae; genus Acutalibacter. The sequence goes on along the minus strand of CAZYLJ010000032.1, from coordinate 11,679 downwards.
TCGTCCTCCCCGTGGATGAACAGGAAGGGCAGTTTTGTCTTGCTGAGTGATATCCGGCTGTCGGCGTCCTTCAAGCCGAAATGCCCCTTTGTCCTGGCGAGCAGATTGACCATGTTCAGCAGCGGGAAGGATGGCAGGTTGTAATCCTTCTTTGCCACGTGGGCCATAATCTCCCAGGGGGAGGTAAAGCCGCAATCGGCAACGACGCCCTTGACGGTTTCCGGCAGCTCCAGATCGGAGGCCATCATCACTGTGGCGGAGCCCATGGAAATGCCCATGAGGAAAATGTCCTCCCCGGGGAAGCGGCCCGTGATGTACTTGGCCCAGTCCCGGCAGTCATAGCGCTCGTTGATACCGTAGGAAATGTACCTGCCCTCGCTTTCGCCGTGAGAGCGCTGGTAGGGCATCAGCAGCCGGTAGCCCAGGCTGTGCAGGAATTCCGCCTCCGGGGCGAAATCCACCGTGGCTAACGACCGGTACCCATGAAACACGATGCAGGTGCCTCTGGGCTTTTCCAGGTCGGAGGGTACATACAGCGCCGAGAGCTTTAAGCCGTCAAAGGACAGGATATGTACATGCTCTGTCGTATTTTCTTGCAGCCATTTTTGAGACTTCTCCATGCTCTCCCGGAAGGGCTTCCAGATGGAGTCGTCCCCCTCGTAAAATTCATCTTCTGTCTTCTCCTTCTCCGCCCGGACGATGGACACCTGGAAAAAGTACCAGGCCGCTCCAAAAAGGGCGATGAGCAAGAGCACCAAGACTCCCAAAACGATCCAAAGCCATGTCATAAGTGATTCCTCCCTTTTGTTGTCAATTCTTCCCACTGTTTGCCTGCGTGAACAAAAACGTGCCGATGGCCACAGACACCGCCAGATTCAGTGAGTCTACTTCCCCGCTTTGGGGGATAAACAGGCTCATCCCATACCGCTGGAAGTCCGGGGGCAGGCCCCTGGCCTCGTTGCCAAACACCAGGGTGTATTTTTCCGCTTTGGGACAGGCGTCTGGGGTGAGCACCGTACCACCGTCCAGCATAAAAGGGAAGATCTCCCTCCCCTGGCCGTGCTTCGACATATACACGTCAAAGTCCGGGAAAAATTCCACCTCTAAATGGAACACCGCCCCCATGGAGGCTCGCACAGCCTTGGGGTTCCACACATCGGCAGCGGTGCTTCCGATGATCGCCAGATTTTTTATGCCAAAGGCCAGCAATGTGCGCTCGATGGTACCCAGGTTGCCCATGTCGGCAGGCTCTACCAGCGCCACATGGGGAGCACCCTCTTCAAGACTGCCAGAGTATTTCAAAAACTCCCCGGCGGCGTAGCAGACTTCCTTCCGTGAAATGCGTTCCAGCGCCTTCTCCGAGCAGAAGCACGGCACTCCCTTTTCCTTACATAAGGAAAGCAGCTTTTCCTTCTCCCGAAAGCTTTCGGCGCAGTACACGGCCCGCGCCTGCTCCGCCCGGGTCTTCAACAGCTCAAAGGTGGGGAACGGCCCCAAAGCATAGGAATGGGGAAACTCTTTTTTATATTTTTTTGGCAGCTCCAATCTCCCACCTTCTCCTCATCCGTACAGTTATATTTATTGTACTAGGCCTGCAAAGAAAAAGCAAGAGCGGGTTTCGAGGGGCGCCCGCTCTTGCTTTGCTTTTCTTTTTCCTTATTGGTACCCCAGGGTCCGAAGGTAGTCGTAGCTCTGCTTCAGGCAGTCGAAAGGACTACCCTGGCAGACATCCTGCTCTACCAGCAGGTGCTCCACGCCGCCCAACTCTTCCAGCGTCTTTAGCACCGCCGGGAAATCGATATTGCCGCCGCCCACCGGGGCCATGATGGGCGTCATACCGCTGACGGTCATGTCCTTCAGGTGAACGCAGGGAGTGCGGCCCCGGAGCTTTTTCAGCCAGCCGCAGATATCCCCGCCGCCCATCTGCACCCAATAGGTGTCAAGGGTAAAGCCCATTTCCTCCGGGGAAAAGCTTTCCATCAAGGTCTCCATCACGAGCTTGCCGCCGAATTTCTCAAACTCCAAATTGTGGTTATGGTACATCAAGAGCTTTCCCGCCGCGGCGATCTTTTTGGCGGGCTCCCTGTAGTCGTCGGCAAAGTGCCAGAGCCATTCCGGCGTGCGGTATTTCTGTGGCATCATGCCGATGCCGATGTACTTGCAGCCGTACAGCTCGTGTTCCTTGATGACCGCTTCCGTGTCGTTCAGGATACGCATGGGGTCCGTGTGGGTCAACACGATCGCCAAACCATGCTTGTCGCACAAAGCCTTGACCTTTTCAGGGGCAATGGGCCCAATGGCGGAGAGCTGCACGGTGCGGTAGCCAATCTCCGCCACCCTTCCCAGCGAATAGTCCAAGTCCTTTTCCGTCTGGGCGTAATCCCGCAATGTGAACATCTGCGCGCCAACCTTCATCATATGTAAGACCTCCAGTTTTGATTCGGCCGTTCTATTTGACAATGAAATTATACACCTGTTCCGTATCGATTACAACCTTTCCGCCGGATTCCACCACAATCTTTATTCGGTAGGTGCCGCTTGCCTGGCCCTGGGGGACCGTTACCGTCAGGGTGTTCCCCCATTCACCCGCCGCCGTGCCCGAGGCCGGAGCGATCCCCCACTGGCTCTGGTTTTCCACTGGAGCGTAGCTGCTGTCATGGGGCTCCTCCCGGCAGGTCTTGCGCAGGATCTCCACCGTAAGAATGTCGCTGTCCAACAGGTTCTCGCACTTCAAGGAAAGGTTCATCTGCGCGGGCCCCTCAGCGGCATCCACCAACCGATCGGTGTCGTTTTCCATGGAGAGGTAAACGCTTCGGGCGGCGGTGGAGTTTCGTTCCATGACCAGACTGCCCAGCGTGGCGCCGGCATCCTTTTCGCTGTCCGAGCACACCTGCAGACCGACCTGGGGCGACATATTGGCGCGCAGGACATATGCCCCGTTGGAGAACACGGTGTCCGGCACATCGGAAAAGTCCAGCAGAACAGTGGAAACGCTGTTTTTCGGCAGGGTAAAGGAGACGCTGCCGCTCCTGTCCCACATGGCGCTTCCCGAAAAGCAGGAAAGCTCTTCGCCATCCTGCCCCAGGGCCCGGATGCTCAACTGGTTCGGAAAGCCGGCGCTTGTGCCGTCCGGCAGCTGAAGGGAAAGTCGGATGCTCGCCCCGTTTTCATAGCGGGTGTCCGCCGCCGGCACCTGGGTAGTGACCGTAAGCGCCCACACTCCGCCGGCGGAAAGGTCGGTATTCTGGGTAAGCTGCAAGGAGGGCGTGCCGTCCGAAGTTATGGAGAACGCCGCTTCAGCAACCCCCTTTTCCGTAAGGCTTTGATCCGCCTGGTGGGTCAACGCCAGGTAATAAGACCCCTGGGAAAGCTGATCAGCAGCACTGGAAAAGTCCACCACGAACCGCAGCCGTTCGGTCAGGGCGTTGGTCACATCGCTGGGGCCGGGGTACCCTGTATTCGCATCACTCAAATTGGTAAAGTCCTCCAGGCAGAGGCCTGTCTTCCCCTGGGAAACGCAATAGTAATACTGGTACTGCCCCGCGGTGCTTCTGTCGCCCAGCACCACGCCGGCCCCGCTGGGGAACGCCACCTCCGTGCCGTCCTCACTGCACAGGTGCAGGTACATATCGGAAGCGCCTGTCGTTGAGGGATAATACTCTGTCAAAAATTCCGCAGTCACCGCGCCCCTGGCGGAAATGGCGACCGCCTCCTCCTCGGGCATATCGTTAAAGGTCCTTCCTCTGGCCACCCACGCAGATTGATAGCTTCCGCTCTTATCCTTGGCCAAGGTCAGCAATATCTTTACGGTGTTCAGTTCATCGCCGGCTGTCTTTCCCGCGGATGGGAATTCCTTCAGCGTCACTTCCACCGTGCCGCCGGAAAAGCTTTCATATCCACCGTTGTACAGCAGGGAAAACTGCACCTGCCCATTGGCCCCTGCACCTTCGGTGTACAGAAGCGCCGTGCCGTCTCCCCGCTTCCATACGCCCTCTACGCCGGAATTCCAGCTCGTTTCTCCTTCCGGCAGCTCTGTCAGCAGATAGGGCCCCCACTGGGCCGTTTCGCTGCCGGTGCTTTGCCAGCCATCGCCTACCGGGTCCACCCACAGAGAGAAGGTGTTGCCCGCGTGCTGCTTTTGGGTCTCATCAAAAGCGGGCAGCGCTATGCCGGTGCCGCTCTCCAAGGGCTTTACCAGGTTGAACTCTCCCTCAAACACCACATTGGTGACCTCATAGACCGTGCTCTCCTCAGAGGTGGGAAGGTCGATCCAGTCGGACTGCACAGTATTTTCGGCCCCGTCCTCCGTCAGGGCGGCAGTCAGGACGGCGGCGCACAGCAGCGTTGTGCCGCCCAGCCGCCAGCGGCTGTAAGAGGTGGATACCTTACTTGAGACAAACTCGGCGGTCTCGGGGTCCGGCAGGAACGCGCCGGTATCGCTGTCATAAGAAGCCTCTACCCGCACGCCCAGGTCTTCCGCCGCAGGCTCGGACATCTTCAGCCAGAACACGCCGCTCACCGGGCCGTATGTCGTATCGCCGCTGTCCGACACATACCGCACCTGTAAAAGCAGGCCTGGCTTCAGCTGTACAGTGCTTCGGGTGGCTTCGTCTGTGGCAAGACCCGTTCTGGCAGACGGAAGCACAGACGGATGCAAAGCTGTGTCGCCGCCCAAGGTCGCGTCGCAGTTCGATAAAGCACCCAGGGCCCTTGCTTCGGCCAGCAGCGTCAGGTCGCTGTTGTACAGGCGCATATCCTGCACCTGAGTAATGGAGAAGGGCTTATCGGCGTATTCGTCACTCAAGTCGTCTTCTCCCTGTATGGTCACGGTGGAATTTGACAGCTTCAAAAGATCGATATGCTGCAAGGTGGTCAGGCCGCCGTTGTAGCTTTCAATGGTCACATACCGGGTGCCCTGAACACAGGTCAGCTCGCCGCTGCCCAGCACGCCGCCGCCAATGGTCAGGCCCCCCGCGCCGTTTATTTCCACTCGGGAATCGCCCATGACCAGGCAGGCCGCCGCGTCAAACCCGGCGGAGGAGTCGCTGTTGGGCAGGTTGCTGCCGCTCACAGCGCCCAAAGTGCCGCCGTACACATTCCCGCTTATGGCGCCGCCGGAGATCGTCACCGTGCTACTGCCGGAAACGCTACCATTCAGGCCGCCGCCATAAACACTGCCGCTTATAGCACCGCTTTCAACGATCACGGCCGTGTCGCCGCTGCAGGAGCGGTTACTGCTCCCACCGAACACACTGCCCTTGATCTGGGCGTTTCCGGTAATGAGCACATTAGTGCCGCCCACCGTATCGGTCAGCGCGTAATAATTCTCTACGCTGTCCTGGTTAGAGTCCGCTAGTGCTTGATCCACCCAGCCGTCGCCGCTGCCGCCCATCACATTGCCTTCCACAACGGCGTTTTCCCTGATCTCCACATGGGTGCCGCTGCGCACATTGCCCGCTGATGTGGTAAAGCTGGGATCCGCGCCGCTGCCTGCCACAAAGCCGGAGGAACTGAACTGCGTATCTTCGTTTACCGTGTTATTATCCGCTCTTATCCTGGCATTGCCGCCCACCATGACGAAAGAGCTGCCTGTCACGCCCGCGTCGCTGTCGGAAGAGCGGTTGCCGCCCACTACGGCGGCGGCCCTTGCCTCGCCGGAAATCAAGACCTGCGTATTGCCGGTCACTACGCTGCTGCCGCTCCAACCCGCGCCGCAGGCCACTCCCACGTCCGCATTGCCGCTGATCTCCACCTTGGTGTCGCCGGTGATGTCGCCAGTGTACTTCCCGCCGTGTACACAGCGATAATCACCGCTTTGCACGATGACCTCGCCGCCTTCGCCGTACAGCTCGAATTGATATTCGTTGGTCATGGTAAGACCCTGTCCCATGGTCACCTGGTGGCTGTTGGCAAACAGTCTGCTCGCTTCCTTTACAGCAGTCCATTTGAGATCCTCAAACCGGGTGTTCCCTTGCAGCGACACATTTCCGCTCAAAGTCAGGGTGCAGTCGTACATAGTCCCAGAGGCCGGGTCTCTGCTGGTAATGGTGGCATCTTTCTCTCCCAGGGCATAGTCTCCCGTACCCAAGGTCGTGTTTCCCATTACAACAACAATGTTGGTATATTTTGTGCCATTGTCTGGAAAATTGTCGTATGCGTTAGGGCTGTCACTGTTATAGAAATATCCGTAAGGCTTACTAGCTGTACCGTCAGGGAGATCAGGCGTGCTGTAGCTTTTTGTCCCATCCACATAGCTTATTGTCGCCGCTGCCCATTGGGCGGTCAGTGTCAGATCGTGATCCAGCTGTACGATCTGACCGGGGTCGTAGTTGTTTTCATCGCTGTCTTTCCAGCCGTTAAAGACGATGACGTCGTTCTCCTGTTTGTCCATAGTGTAGGGGCAGTCCGGGATGACCACGTAATCACCCTGGGCCACAAAAGCCGCCTCCTGGTCAGTGCCGGCAGCGGCTGCCTTTGTCCCGTCGCCGGCGGTGTACTCGCCAGGGCTGCAGGTGACGGTGTACTGTCCCTCTGCTGCGTAGACGGCCCCTCGCACGGCGGCAAGGGAAAGCTCCTCTTCCTCCGTGGCGGAGAACAGGGAAAACAAGGAAAAGCCCTGTTGCTTCTTTTCTACCGTGATTTTACAGCGGAACAGCCGATTTTCGTCGCCCGCCCCCATGGCGCGGCGGTAAGTCTGCCCTGTTTCCCCCGGGATGTCTTCCCAGGGCAGCAGATCCTGATTTTCCGGAGGCTCCTCCCCCGCGGCAAGCACGCAGGTCTGCCAGCAGAAGGAGGTGAGAACGTAATTTTCGGTAAAGCTCTCTATCTCAGGCACGGAGAAGACCATGTCTTCTCCGTCCCGCTCCCGCTTGATCTCAAGAAGCGCCTTCTGGGGCCAGCTGGCGATAAAGTACAGGGTCTCCCGGTCTCCCACGGTAAATTCCGAACCCGGCTTTCTCACCAGGTTTGCCTCGTCCATAGATTCCGTCCAGCCGCCAAAGGAGTAGGAAACCAGCTCATTTCCCTCCGGCGGGGAAAACTCCGGCAGCGCCTGGGGCAGGGTCACCCGGCCGGACAAAATGGGCAGCTCTTTCACCACCGTGCCCCCTTCACAGGAGCCCGCGCCGCAGTCAAAGGCAACAGAGATGACGCCCTCCGCTTCCCTGTATCTGGCGTCCAGCATGGCCTGCCGGAAGCTGTTGTTCCCTTCCCCGCAGGTAAACAGGGGTGCATCCTCCCGGGGAAAGAACACCTCTTCGCCCATCTCCTGCTGGGTGACGGTCTCGATCACATAGCGGTTCTCGCTGTTGTCTGCCTGTTCCGTCGGCTGCTCTGTCGGCTGTTCTGT
>CAZYLJ010000032.1:0-4231 GCA_964648555.1 uncultured Acutalibacter sp. | reverse complement strand
CCGTGGGCGCAGGCACAGGTGTGGAGCTCGCCTCCGGGGTCTCCGTCGGGGAGACCGTCGGGGAAGCCTCTTCCCGTTTTCTGGTGCGAAGAGCCTCGGTAAAGGGATTGTCTATAAAATTAAATTTTGGCGCTTGCGTTCCGTCCGGGCCGGAAAAGGCTCCGTCGCCAATAGCGATCAGGTCTTTGGGCAGACTGAGGGTACCCGCAAGGCTTCCGCAGCCGTAAAAGGCATACGCGCCGATGGCCTTGATATCCGGGCCGATCACCAGCGACGTTATAGCTTCCTCCGCGAAGGGGGCGGTCTCCGGCGTAAAGTCCCGTATTTCCCCGGAACCGCTGACCGTGAGCAGGCCGCTGTCATCCAGGGTGGCGGTCACGCTTTCCGTGTTCACGCCAATATCGAACACGCGCTCCGCTCCGCGGGCCCGCACCGCCATCTGCCCGCAGTTGAGCGTCAGCGAAACCGCCAGCAACACGCACAGCGCCGCCTTGAACCCGCGGAACCAGCTTTGTCTTGCCTGTCTCATGGAGCGCGCCTTCCTTTCTGTTTATTTCGTCCCGCCACCTGTTACGCGGCGGGGATCAGCTCCGCTTCGTTACCCGAGGCAACCACATCGTAGAGCATTGTTGTGTCTGCTTTCAAAAAGGTCAATGCGTACCGCACGCCGTCCGCAGCGGGAAAAGTCACTTCGCTGCCAACAGCGTCTTGCAGAATGGAATTGGACCGATCCGGCATCAGTGATGCGGGCCAGCGCACCGTCACATCCTGCCCGCTTCCTCCGGCCAGCTCCAAAACAACAGCGCCGCTCCCACTGTCCACCTTCCATTGCAGGCCCGCCTGCTCCTCCGTAAAGCCGAAGGTGGCGGAAAGCGTCTTCGCATAGGGGCTTTGGGAGCGGGCAAACAGAGTGATGACGCCCTCGCTTTCAAAGTCCTCCGCCTTCACTGTGAAAACGATGGGGGCCGTGGTGCTGTCCTTCCCGGAGAGGGAGGCAGAGGGCTTTGTATCAATAGGATCGGCGTTGGGGTCGTTGCCCGCCACGGCCCAACAGGTATAACTGATGGTCTCCTCCGTACAGCGCAGGCTGTCCACAAAATTGGAAAGGGTGAAGGAGAGCTCCGCCGTGCCGCCTTCCGATATCTGTTCCACCTTGTAGTAGGCGCCGTCCTCCTTCAGAGTATCACTGGTAAAGTAAAAGGGCGCGGGTGCCGCCGGGCCGGAAGCCCTGGATTCACTGATATATTTTGCCAGGGTGGCCCCCGCCGAAGACAACAGCAGCACTACCACCATTGTAACGCACAATGCCGATAATGCCCGCGTCAGTTTTCTCTGTTTGCCCGTTCCCTTCATTTTTTCACCCTTTACTCTCAGACTTCCGCGCCGGGGTCTGCCTGAGTGGCTGTCACCGTTACGGTGATCATATCGATCTCCTTGCTGTAATCCCAGTCGTGCTCCGCCTCGGGCCATGTTATCGCCAGCTCATACACGTGGCGCTTTTGGCCCAGACCATCGTTGGAGTCGCCCACGGCCACCGGCAGCCTGCCGCCTGTGGCTGTGTACTTTAAATTTTCCGTGTCTGTGGCTGTCAGCTGGCCCACCGGCTGGTTATACGGGTCGGCATCCTCCATGCTTGGCGCGAGGAGGGAAAAGCCGAGGGGCAGGTTGCCCGTGGTCTCCACCTGTATCTCGTAGGTCAGGGCGACCTCACAGCTTCTGTCTCCCTCGTAATTCTGCACCGCGAACGGCACCGTAGAGGTTCTCCCGGGCGAAAGCCCGCTTACCGTTACGTCAAAATCGGCAGTGTCCGCGCCGCCGGCAAAAGCTGCCACATTCACTGCGCCGGAGCCGGTAAACGATGTAGAATACTTTGCCATCGTGCCGTTGGCAAACAGGCTGGTCACCACGGCGGCAAGCAGCAAAAGCATCAACAGGTACCTTTTTCCGCCCTTGTCTTTTTTCATTGGGCATGTTTCCCTTCCGCTCTGGTTTTCAGCGCCCCGGCCCAATCCGGCAGCTTGATGAGCAAAACGCTCACCGCCAGCAGCACCGCAATGCCCACGGGTGTGCGGAAGAACTCCACCACATAGCCCGCGCCGGGCACCACCAGCTGCACCTTTCCCAAAATATCCTCCGGGGAAAGCAGCTCGCTGTCCTCGGCATTGTTGGCGTCACCCTGGGTAATGTACTGCCCTTCCACGGTGCCCATCAGCCGATGGGTCACGACGGCGCCGCCGCTGCTGAACGTGACAACGTCGCCCAGCTTATAGTGCTCTTCCGGCTTGATCAGTATCAGGTCGCCTGCGGAAATATTGGGCTCCATGCTGCCGGAGGTGACAATATACTGGGAATAGCCGAAAACCTCCGGCGCTTCTTTTTTCAGTACCATATGCTGGTAAAGCATCCACACGTTCAACGCCAGCACCAGGCAGAGCACCGCTGCCAGCACCCCGCGCAGTATTTTTATCACGAGCTTCACGGCTCTCCCTCCTTTTTCCAAGTTATCCGTACCGCCAGCTCCGTATGCCGGGATATCGGATGTCGCCATCGGGCCAATCTATGGGAATGACCTGCTCTGCGGTGATGCGCAGGGAGACCTCGTAGGGCTGATCCCCTTCCGCGGCTGCCGTGTCCAGGGCATCGTCGGCCGCAACGTCCAGCCAATCCCTATACTGCCACGCCCACTCAATGCGGAACTCCTGCACGCTCTGGGCCGGAATGGTGATCTCCGGGGAAACCAGCTCCTCCATGCCGTCACCGTTCCGCTCCCTTCTCAGGTAGCTCCTGTTGCTTGCCAGATCCACCACCGAATAGAGAATGGGCAGATGAAAGGTCTTTTCCTTGATCGTCACTGTGTAGGTAATGTCGAAATCCTCCGGGTTCTCCAAACGAAAATCGTAATATCCCTGGTCGCCCGGCTGTATCGAAGAGCCGTCGGCGCTTTTAATTTCCGTGCCGTTTTCCGTCACCCTGTTCTGAAACAGCGCGATCGTGAACTGCTGCTCCCAGGAAAGGCCGGTGCCAAGGTCCGACACCTCCAAGCCCCTCACGGTGGGGGCCGGGGTGGGCTCCGCCTCCCCCGGGTCAGAAGCCTCGCTCTCGGGAGCCTCACTGGGGGCCGAGGTCTCTTCCGCCGGGGGCACATATTCCTCCACCAGCTCTTCCAGCTCCTGGGCGGCGCCGTCCTCCATCAGGATGACCTTGTCGCTCTCATTCAGCGTTGTGCCGTCTTCCAGCTGCAAGGTGCCGTCAAGCAGCAGCAGAGCCCCGCTCTCCGACATCGCAGCAGCGCTTGGCTCCGGCATATCCTCCGGCGAGGCGGCCTCCTCCGTCTCCGTTGGCAGGAGCAGCAAAGAGCTGTTCTCCACCGGCAGCACGCCGGGCATGATCTCCACCCCAACATCCATGACGACCTGCTGGCCGGCAGGGGTGAGCACCACGCCCTCATAGGGCACGGCCACATAACCCTGGCTGTCCACCAGGCTGCCGCCGGGAGTGATCGCCCTGGCCGCCGAGGCAAGCCGCAGCGCCTTGTTCTTTCCGTTGACCACCTGGCCGCTGCGGGTAACAGCGCAAACGCTGTCCGCCTCCAGCACCAGAGAATCGTCCTTTCCCAGGGTAAAGCTCATCTCCACCAGACGGGTCTCTTCCGGCATTTGGATGGCGTTTTGCTCAACCGAAACAGAAACCGCCGAGCCGCTGAAATCCAGAGAAAGGGTCATGCTGCACTTGACCGTGCCGGATGCGTCCTCCACCTCCAGCACCTGTTCCCCGCTGCGGATGTCGCTCAAATAAAACCGGCCACGGCTGTCTGTCACGTCGCTGCGGTCTCCGTCTCCCAGGCGGACCGTGGCCCCCTCAAGGGGCTGGCCATCGTGGCGGTGCAGGGTGCCGGAGAGAAAATGCACGGTGGCGTTTCCCTGCCGCCGGGAAGAATTGCCGGGGGATAACACGATGGTGTCCATCAGCCGGCCGGAGGAACGGGCGGCGTTTCGCCCCAGCAGAAAGCCCACCATGCCGGAGGAAAGGACAAACGCCAGGAACAGCGCCATCAACAGTATGGGCAAGCATTTGCGCCGGCGCGTGCGCCGCCGCTCTTCTATTTCTCCATTCATGGCCGCTTTCCCCCTTTCTTCCTGAAAAAAGCCCCCGGCAGAGGTCACAAGAGGTTCCCTCTGCCGAGGGCCATGTTACCGTCGGCTGTGCATCATTTTTATTTTTCCGGCTTCAT
>CAZYLJ010000031.1:0-13897 GCA_964648555.1 uncultured Acutalibacter sp. | reverse complement strand
CCTCCAGCTCCTGCTGCTTATCGGTGGCGGCAGCGGCCAGCCGGCCATTTTCTTTTTTTTGGCGCGGCGGCTGTTCAGCATCCTGCGCAGCGCATCCCAAAGGAGGAACAGCAGCACAGGCCCGCCAATGAAAATGAGCATGCCCTGTGTGGACTGCAAGAACATGGCGACATTGCCAACGCCGGTAAAGCAAATGCCTGTATACTTGCCCTGTATCTGCGCGGGCCCCACAGGGGAGGAATCCTCCGTGTTGTTGGCGTCGCCCTGGGTGATGTACAGAGGATAGCCATCCTGCTGCTGGATCTCGATGATCCTGTGGGTCACGGCGGTCTCCTCTTCCAAATAACAGATAACGTCCCCCACCTTTAAGGAGTAGGGGTCGGTCTCCCGCAGAATGATCAGGTCCCCAGCCTCAAACTCCGGCGACATGGAACCCGAAAGCACGATCACCGGCGAATATCCAAACACGGAGGGGATGTGATCCGGGTCCGTATATGAACGCACGATCATGATGACGTTGACAATGATAATGGGGATAAAAAGCACGCACAAAATAACGCCCAGGATGTTCAGGATAACCTGCCCAGCGCCATTTTTCTCAGGTTTTTTCACGCCCTCTTCCATTTCGATATCACATCATTTCCACTGATAAGAAAGATATTTTCGATTCTATACTCCGCGTTATCCCCTGCCGAACCGGCGCGGTGCAGGCAAAACGGCGGAAAAACAGATTTTTAAAATTCAACAAACTGTATTTACAAGCTTATTTTATCACACTTTCCATATTTTTCAAGTGCTTCCTGCAAACTTTTTTTATTTTTTTCAAATTTTCCGGCTGCAAAGCTGTTTTTTGCGCCCCGCGCCCAGGTCCTGTATCAACCGGCCCTTGACCTGCGCCCCGTAAAAAGGTAAAATAATCGCGTACCTCATGCCGCTTTCCGTTGGGAGGAACACCTGTGAAGCATGACCGTTTTTCCTACCGTGGCAGCTACCTCTGCTACGTGCTCATCTACTTCTTTTCCTATTTTGCCATGGCCTCTTTTTCCGCGGTGCTTTCCATGTATTTGACCGGCATCGGGAAAAGCGCCTCGGAAATGTCGCTGATTGTGTCGGCTTCCGGACTGTTTTCCTTTGCGGTGCTGCCCTTTACGGGCTACCTCTGCGACAAGGTGAACAGGCCCAGGCTGACCAGTATGTTCTTTCTTGTCTGCATGGGCGTTACGGCGCTGATCTTTTCCCAATGCAGGCAGGTGTGGGCGCTCTTTCTTTTGGACGGCCTGTTGATGTCCTTTTACAATTCCGCCAACGCCGTGGCGGAACGCCTGGCCACCGCCGGCCGCTACCGCTATGGCACCCTGCGGGTGTGGGGCACCTTCGGCTACGCGGCCGGGGCCCAGGCGGCGGGCCTTGCGGTGCAGAGCTTCCCGCCCATTGTGCTGTTCTCCCTGGTGTTCATCTCCGCCCTGATCGCAGCGGTTGGCTTTGCCGGGGCGGAAAACGCGCCGCTTTCCTCTCAGCCGGAGAAGGGGAAAAAGAGCGGAGGTGTTTCCTCTTTTTTGAAAAACCCCCAGCTCCTGCTGCTGCTTGTCATTGTGTTTCTCTGCGCGGGGGGCTCGGCGGTGAACTCCAACTATGTGACGCTGCTGCTCTCCCAGCTGGGCGTGCCCGCGGGGGGCGTTGGTACGGCGCTGTTTGTCAGCACCCTGGTAGAAATACCCATCATCCTGTTTTCCAACAAGTTTATGGACAGGCTTTCCATCAAGACGCTGTTTGCCCTGACCTGCTGCCTGTTCATTTTGCAGTACGGGTGCTACGGCTTCTTTGACAGCGCCTGGGCGGTGCTCACCGTGATGATCCTCATCAAGGCCATTGCCTCCACGCTGATGGTAATGACCTTCTTAAAGGCCGTGCGCAACCTCGCCCCGCCGGAGCTTACCACCACCGGCCTGTCGGTGGTCAATTCCTCCAGCAGCCTGGGCGGCATCGTTCTGCAAAACGCGGGCGGGGCCACGGCGGGGGCGTTCGGCATCCACACCCTGTTCTTCTGCCTGGCGGGGCTGATGGTGCTGGCGCTGGTGCTCAGCCTGCTGCTGAAGGTAAGGAACGATCAAAAGGTCTTTGCGTAAAGGAGGCGCCTCATGAAAACCGAACGGGAATACCCCGCCGTGGTGATAGACGCCCGGGGAGCAAAGCGGGCCCAGCAGGGCCACCCCTGGGTCTTTGACAACGAGATCACAGCCCTGCGGGGCGAGCCTACCGACGGCGGCCTCTGCGACGTTGTAAGCCCCAAGGGGAGATATCTGGGTACGGGATTTTTCAACAGCAGCTCCAAAATACGGGTGCGCATCCTCTCCCAAAACGCAAATGATGATTTTTCCCCGGCCTTTTTTCGGCGGCGGCTGCAATACGCCTGGGACTACCGCAAGACCGTCATGGGGAAGGACGTCTCCTGCTGCCGAGTCATCTTCGGCGAGGCGGACCGCTTTCCCGGCCTTACCGTGGACAAATTCGGGGACATCCTGGTGACCCAGACCCTTTCCCTGGGCATCGAGCGACGCAAGGATGTACTGTTCCCCATGCTGGCGGAAATACTGGAGGCGGACGGGGAGAAGATCTCCGGCATTTTCGAGCGCAACGACGTGAAGATCCGGGAGCTGGAAGGCCTCCCTCAAAGCAAGGGGTGGTTCCCCCTACCGGGGAAAGAACAGCCCCGCTCCACCGTAACGAGGATAGAGGAAAACGGCATAACCTATCTGGTGGATTTTGAAAACGGCCAGAAGACCGGCTTCTTTCTGGACCAGAAGTACAATCGGGCCGCAGCCGCCAGGCTGGCCCCCGGCCGCAATGTGCTGGACTGCTTTACCCACACGGGCTCCTTTGGCCTCTGCTGCGCCAGGGCCGGGGCAAGGCATGTCCATTCGGTGGACATTTCCGAGGCAGCATTGGAATGTGCGAAGGAAAACTGCCGTCTGAACTGCCTGACGGACAGGGTGGACTATGAGGCGGCCAACGTGTTTGACCTGCTGCCCAATTTGGTTCCGGGGGAATACGACTACATCATCCTGGACCCGCCGGCCTTCACGAAATCTGGTAAGACGGTGGATTCCGCCCAGCGGGGGTACAAGGAGATCAACTACCGGGCCATGAGGGCTCTGCCCAGGGGTGGGTACCTGGCCACCTGCTCCTGCTCCCATTTTATGGGGGACAGACTGTTTCGGCAGATGCTGCAAAGCGCTGCCGCTGACGCCCATGTGGAGCTGCGGCTGATCGAGGCCCGCCAGCAAGCCCCGGACCACCCGGTGCTGTGGACCGTTCCTGAAACAGATTATTTGAAATTTTACCTCTTTCAGGTAGTATAGTTGTTGTCTGTTACTCGTTAGCTGATTAAATAGAGCAGCACAGAAGTCGGCGACCATAACTTAAAAAGCAGAATATCAAAATTTATAAATATGGAAGGAGAAAAAGTATGGCGATGAAGCAAAACAGAGAGCTGCCCCTGCCCGCAGACTTAAAGGCGGAGCATCCTCTCTCCCAGACGGTAAAAGATTTGAAGGCGGCTCGGGACAAGGAGATCAGAGATGTGTTTGAGGGGAAGTCAAAGAAATTTCTGGTCATCGTGGGGCCCTGCTCTGCGGACAACCAGGACGCCGTGCTGGAATACACCCATCGGCTGGCAAAGCTCAATGAAAGGCTAAAGGACAAGCTGGTGCTCATCCCCAGGGTGTACACCAATAAGCCCCGCACCACCGGCGAGGGCTATAAGGGTATGCTCCACCAGCCCTCCCCGGATCAGGCCCCGGATATGCTGGCGGGCATCATCGCTATCAGGCGGATGCACATGCGGGTCATGGAGGAAACGGGCCTGACCGCCGCCGACGAAATGCTGTACCCGGAAAACCGCAGCTATCTGGACGACGTGCTCTCTTATGAGGCCGTGGGCGCCCGCAGCGTGGAAAACCAGCAGCACCGCCTGGTGGCCAGCTCCCTGGACATCCCCGTGGGAATGAAAAATCCCACCAGCGGCGATCTTGCTGTCATGCTCAATTCCATTCAGGCCGCTCAGGCAAGCCATTCCTTCATCTACCGTGGCTGGGACGTGACCACCAGCGGCAACCCCCTTGCCCACGCCATCCTGCGGGGCGGCGTGGACAAGTACGGCTCCTGCGTGCCCAATTACCACTATGAGGATCTGACCCGATTACAGGAGCTCTACGAAAAGCGTGACCTGAAAAACCCGGCGGTCATCGTGGATGCCAACCACTCCAATTCCAACAAGAAATTCAAAGAGCAGATCCGCATCGTCAGCGAGGTCTTACACAGCAGGAACTATAACCCGGCCTTGAAAAAGCTCATCAAGGGCGTGATGATCGAAAGCTATCTGGAAGAGGGGAACCAACCCATCGACTGCAACCGGGTGTATGGCAAGTCCATCACCGACCCCTGCCTGGGCTGGGAGGACACCGAGCGCCTGCTGTTCGGCATCGCGGAGAAGGTCTGAAGGGAGCGCGCGCCCGATCTTCTCGTTTGTCCTGTTTTTCCATACAAAAAGGAATACCCTTTAAACAAAAAGCAACGGAGGATGATGATGTTATGAAAGTACTTGAGAGCAGCTTAAATTTGCGTGTTGGCAGGGGCAGGACCAATTTGGATTATAGCCTATCAAAAGCTGTTGCCGAGTCACAATTACAATATGGGGCAGACCTGTATTGTAATGTGGAGTACATGGAATGTATGGATGAAGAATATTTATATGAGTTTTCCAGGGCGGGCTATAAAAGAATAACGGCACTGTTCGGTAAAGACAATCGGGGCATTCTCTGCTATATAAAAAAGGATTATTCTGTACAAATTATCGAAAGAATGAGCGATCCGCATTTCCTGCACTTCAAAGCAAGTAAGGACAAGGAAAGCTACGATATCATAGTTTTTCGGATATTGGTATTGGACGGCAGTCCGGATGACTTTATAGACCGATGGAAGCAATTTAATTCCGTAATCAAATATATAGATAAAATGGAAGATAAGTCAAGAATAATACTTACCGGGGATTGGAACCATGCTTATATTCACCCAGAATACATAGAGGAGAATCCTCAATTTTATTACAATTATCAAAAAATAAAAGCAGCTTTAGAAAACGAAAACAGAAAAATATCAATGGGGATAGATATCCAGCCGGGACATAAAGAACACAGTTATAAAGGATTTCTCGCGATCGATCATATTGCAATAGGAGAGGGCTTGTCTTTTACAAAAAAGCCGGAATACTCTGACTATGATAAGAACGCGCCGATCGGGAAGCCGGATCACGCGTATTTGTCTACAGAGATAAATTGATTTATTTCTTTCACATACAATGGCAAAAGCTCCTCGCCGCACATCACTGTGCAGTGAGGAGCATCTTTTACTATTACATCTTAATCTCTGTCCCGCTTTTGAAGGTAAATCGCACACCTTCCTTAAAGCTGGGCGTTAGATAAAGAACTGAAACCCGCAGAAGGCGGCGTACACCAGCAGGAGCACGATGCCCTGGGCGCGGCTCAGCTTGCCGCGAATGAGGGCGGGCACCGTCATAAACAGCATAACAAACAGCATGACGGGCACATCCACCACCAGAGAGGCGTTCATGCCGGCGATCGTTTTGCTCTGCGGCAGGGCAAAGGGAGAAAGCACCGTGGAAACGCCGCTGACCAGCACCAGGTTAAAGAGGTTCGCGCCCACGATATTCCCCAGGGAGAGGGCGTTGTGGCCCTTCACCAGGGATGTGATGGCCGTTACGAGCTCCGGCAGAGAGGTACCCAACGCCACGAAAGTCAGCGCGATGACGGACTCCGGCACGCCCAGCCACTGGGCGATCTTGGTGCCGTTATCCACAAGCAGATTGGCACCCACAGCGATCAGCGCCGCGCCGATAACCAGCAGGAGCAGATCCTTCCACAGGGGGGAAGGCTCCCCGGCTTCCGCAGCCTGCCCGGCCTCGGCGGTCTCCGGGTTTCCCTCCCCCGCTGCGGCCAAGGTGGCCTTGGGGGCCTTCACCGCCTGGCGCACCACCACGACCATATAGCACAGGAAAATGACCAGCAGCAAAACGCCCACCAACCGGCTGAACATGCCGAAGGCATAGGCAACTGTGCAGTACAGGGCCGCCGCCCCAAAGAAGAACAGCACCGGCGTCAGCAGAGCCCTGCGGTCTACCTCGCTGGGGCGCACCGCGATGACAATGGCGGCGATCAGGGCGGTGTTGCAGATGATAGAGCCGATGGCGTTGCCATAGGCGATCTCCCCGTGGCCGCTGACGGCGGAGGTGGCGGAGACCATCACCTCGGGCAGGGTGGTGCCGATAGACACCACTGTGGCGCCGATCAGGATCTCCGGCACGTGGAAGCGGTGGGCGATGCCGGTAGCGCCATCCACAAACCAGTCGCCGCCCTTGATGAGCAGCACCAGTCCCACCAGGAACAACAGTACAGCTGCGAACATGTTTTTTCCTCCTTTTTGCTACACACGCTCAAAAAAAGAGACTGCGTGTACAGCTTGTCCAAAGTTATACACGAGTCTCGCAATCCGCCAAAAAAAGCGAATGGCAAGCCAGACGCGCTTTCCGCGCCGAGGTTGTTGACCTGCCTGCCCCGCCCCAAAGAGGAAACGGAGTTCGCTACTCCCTCATTACAACGCAGTATACCAAAAAATGGAGAGGTTGTCAATGGCGAGCGTAGCCCGTTCATCTTGACCGTTGACTGGCTCGGCTGGGTTTGCTATTTGCCCGACAAACTGGAAGGTTGTTAAATTGCCTTAATGAAAAACATTTCCATTGGTTGCTCATATTGGGGAATATCAATAACAAAACCGCCACAATCTTTGTATCCCAATTTTCTGTAAAAGTGTTGTGCTTCTTCATCAACCTGTGTAGATGTCAACAGCATACCATATCCCTGTGATTTCATATCAGCTTCCCAATATTCCATAAGCTTTCTTCCAAAGCCTCTTCCCCGATAATTCCAATCAACAAACAGCATATTGCAAAATGGCGTGTTGTCCCAAAAAAGATTAAATCTTAATAGGCCTATTGGCTTGTTGTCTTCCAACAGTATATAACCTTGCTTATCACGAACTTTCTTTTCAAACTCAGTGTTCGGTAAATGCCCGTCAAGGCTATACCAAAATTCTTTATCCTCTAATTGTACATATCTAATTTCAGTCATTTTATTTAGGCCTCATCTCATTGCTTTTGGGGTTCGGTTGCTGCAAATACAAGTTAGTCCTGCCTTTAGCCGCCACGAATTTTCCCCAAAATATGGCGAATACCGCCGTCAAAATTTCCGGAATCTTTCATACCGCGCTTGCAGCAGCTGATCCACTGCCATATTTTGCAGCTCCGGCAAGGTCTCCAGCAGGGCGTCTTTCACGGCGGCATAGAGCTCCTCCGGCTCCTTCCCCTCGGGGATGACGCGCTCTACCACGCCCAGCTCTTCCATATCCTGAGCGGTCAGGCGCAGATACTCGGCGGCGTCCTTCACTTTTTTCGCGTCCTTCCACAGGATGCTGGCGCAGCCTTCCGGGGAAATGACGGAGTACACGGCGTTCTCCATGATCCATACCCGATCGGCCAGCGCAAGGGCCAGCGCGCCGCCGCTGCCACCCTCCCCGATGAGGATGGAAATGACGGGCGTCTTCAGGGCGGCCATTTCCAGCAGGTTCTCCGCAATGGCCTGGCCCTGGCCGCGCTCCTCCGCGCCCAGGCCCGGCGCCGCGCCGGAAGTATCCACAAAACAGATAACGGGCCGGCGGAATTTCTCTGCCTGCTGCATCAGGCGCAACGCCTTCCTGTAGCCCTCCGGGTTGGGGGAGCCGAAATTCCTGCGGACCTTTTCCTTCATGTCGCCGCCCTTTTCCATGGCGATGACAGTAACGGGCTTCCCCTCTAAAAAGGCCACGCCCCCCACGATAGCCGGGTCGTCTGAAAACCTGCGGTCGCCGTGGAGTTCGATAAAGTCCTCAAAAATGTGCTCGATATACGAAAGCCCTGTGGGGCGGCCCTTCTGCCGGGCT
The DNA here is from genome assembly GCA_964648555.1 of uncultured Acutalibacter sp. Lineage (GTDB taxonomy): Bacteria > Bacillota > Clostridia > Oscillospirales > Acutalibacteraceae > Acutalibacter. The sequence goes on along the minus strand of CAZYLJ010000031.1, from coordinate 5,848 downwards.
AAAAGCACCTTTTCATACGCGCTCACCGAGCCTCACCTTCTTCCATTTTTTCTGCGCAGTGAACACGCAGAAGCTTCGCGATGGTCTCTCTCTGCCGGGCCCTTGGAACAATCAAATCCGCAAAGCCGTGCTCCAATAAAAACTCCGCTTTCTGGAAGCCTTGGGGCAGCTTCCTGCGGATGGTCTGCTCGATGACTCTTGCCCCGGCAAAGCCAACGGTGGCGCCGGGCTCCGCCATGATAATATCGCCATCCATGGCAAAGCTGGCGGTGACGCCCCCGGTGGTGGGATCCGTCAAAAGGGTCAGGTAGAAAAGGCCCGCGTCGCTGTGGAGCTTTACCGCCGCGCTGGTCTTCGCCATCTGCATCAAAGAGAGGATGCCCTCCTGCATCCTTGCCCCGCCAGAGACGGTGCAGCCAATGACCGGCAGCCTATGCTCTGTGGCATATTCAAAGGCCCGGGTGATTTTCTCTCCCACCACGGTGCCCATGCTGCCCATCATAAAGTTTGGATCCATCAGGAACATGACACAGGGGAATTTCCCAATCTCCGCTTTGCCGCAGAGCACAGCCTCCTTTTCACGGGAGGCCAGCTTCGCGTTGCGCAGCTTCTGGTCATAGCCGGGAAAGCCCAGGATATCCTTGCTTTTCAGCTCGCTGAACAGCTCCTCAAAGGTGCCCTCGTCCGCCAGATAGGAGACGCGCTCTCTGGGGCCGATGCGAAAGTGGTATCCGCAGGAGGTACACACATTCAGGTTTTCCTGCTGCTCAGAAAGGGGCAGCAGCACGCCGCAGTGGGGGCAGGCATTGCGGATGCCCGTGTCCTCCGCCTCTTTTCCGCCCTTTTCCAGCTCGTTCTGCGGGGAGCGGAACAATCCCATTAAATTCACAGTCATGATTTATTCCTTTCTCATTTTCCGCCATTCCCGATTTCAAAACGCTTCATAAAATCCGTATAGTACTCTCCCCTTTTGAAGCGCTCGTCGCGGATGATCTCGATCTGCTCGCCAATGTTGCTTTTCGGCCCGTCGATGATGAGCTCGCACAGGGCGGCCTGCATCTTGCGGATGGCCTCGTCCCTGGTGGAGGAATAGACGATCATCTTCCCCAGCATGGCATCATAGTAGGGAGAGATGTCGCAGCCCTGATAGAGGAAGGTGTCGAACCGCACCCATGGCCCACCAGGGATGTGGAGAAACTCAACCCTGCCGGGGCCCAGGGCATTGACCCTGCACTCGATGGCCGCGCCCTCCACCTGGATGTCCTTCTGGGTAAAGTCCAACGGCACCCCTGCGGCAATGCGGATCTGCCACTTGACGATGTCCACCCCGGTGACCAGCTCCGTGACCGGATGCTCCACCTGCAAACGGGTGTTCATCTCCATGAAGTAGAAGTTTTCATCTTTATCTAAAAGGAACTCCACCGTGCCGGCGTTGCAGTACCCGGCGGCTTTAGCCGCCCTGGCCGCCGTCTCCATCAGCTTTTCCCGCAGTGCGGGAGAAACATTGGGAGAGGGGGATTCCTCTATGAGCTTCTGGTTGTTTTTCTGGATGGAGCACTCCCGCTCCCCCAGGCAGACGGTATTGCCCATGTGGTCGGCCAAGAGCTGCACCTCAATGTGCTTGACAGGGTACAGATATTTTTCCAGGTAGACCCGGCCGTCCCCAAAGGAGCTTTTGGCCTCACCGGAGGCCGTCTCAAAGGCGCGCTCCATTTCCTCCGGGCCGTTCACCAGCCGGATGCCCTTTCCTCCTCCACCGGCGCTGGCCTTGATGAGCACCGGATAACCGATGTTTTCCGCTGCCAGCCGGGCCTCCTTCCAGCTTGCCAGCAGGCCGGTGCCCGGCGTGACAGGTATGCCGTTTTCCTTCATCAGCTGCCTGGCTGCGGCCTTATCCCCCATGCGGGAAAGCACCTCTGCCGACGGGCCGATGAACACCAGGCCGTACTGCTTGCACAGGGCGGCAAACTCAGCGTTTTCCGAAAGGAAGCCGTAGCCCGGGTGGATGGCCTGGGCGCCGGTGGCTAAGGCCGCACTGATGATGTTTCTGACATTCAGGTAGCTCTCCTCCGCCTTGGCCCCGCCGATACACACAGCCTGGTCGGCCATGGCCGCGTGGAGGGAATCCTTATCCGCCTGGGAATATACCGCCACGGTGTCGATGCCCATTTCCTTGCAGGCCCGGATCACACGGATGGCAATCTCTCCCCGGTTGGCGATCAAAATTTTAGTAAACAAAAGCGTCACATCCTAGATGCTAGATGTAAAATGTCAAACTTCAGTGTTTCTCGATGCTCAATCGACCAGAGCAAAGGAAAACTCCGCGGAAACGCAGAGCTTGCCGTTTACCTTTCCCGTGCCCTTGGCAAAATAAAACGCGCCCCGCTGGCGGGTGATTTCGCACTCGGTCTCCAGCGTATCGCCAGGCTTCACCTGCCCCCGGAACTTCACCTTGTCAAGGCCGGTAAACAGCGGGGTCTTCCCCGCGGCGGAACCGGCCAGCAGCACGCAGGCCGACTGGGCCAGCATTTCGCACTGTATCACGCCTGGCACCACGGGATTCCCCGGGAAATGGCCCTGTAAAAAATACTCGTTACCCCTGATATGGCACTTGCCGTGGGCTTTACCGTCCACAAGCTCCACTTCGTCGACAAGGAGCATAGGCTCCCGGTGGGGCAGGATCTTTTTGATCTCTTCCTTGTTCATATGCGCCCTCTTTTTCCAGTTTATACGATTCTGAACAACGGCTGGCTGTACTCCACCACCTGTCCGTTGCTGGCCAGGATCTCCGCCACGGTGCCCTCTGTTTCGGCGGGGATCTCGTTCATCAGCTTCATGGCCTCAATAATGCAGAGCGTATCGCCTTTTTTCACTTTATCCCCCACCTTGACAAAGGGCTCGCTCTCCGGCGAGGGAGAGGCGTAAAACACTCCAACGGTGGGAGAAGTCACATAGGTTCCCTGCTCCCGCTGGGGGGCGGGCTGGTCGGATCCGTCTACCGCCGCAGGGGTAAAAGGGCCGGAAAGCTTTTGGGACGCCTCGCCCAAAAGGCCCAGAGGTATGGCGTCGGGCCCAGCGTGCCTTCTCAGTTTGATGGAGGCATCGCCCTCGCTCATCTCCAGCACGTCCAGGTCGTTTTCCTTCATCAGCCGGGCCAGCTGTTCAATGGTTTTGATTTCCATGTGATTTCCCCCTATTCTGCCTTTTTGAAGGCCAGGTAAGCGTTGTGGCCGCCAAACCCCAGAGAAGCGGAAAGCGCCAGGTCGATGGGGGCTTTCCTTGCCGTGTTGGGCACGTAGTCCAGGTCGCAGGCGGGATCGGGCTCCTTGTAGCCAATGGTGGGGGGCGCGACGTCGTTTTTCACGGCCAGGGTACAGGCAATGGCCTCCACCGCCCCGGCGGCCCCCAGCATGTGCCCCGTCATGGACTTGGTGGAGCTTACCATACATTTCCCGGCAGCATCTTCTCCAAGGCCCTTCTTGATGGCCAGCGTCTCGCAGCTGTCGTTTAAAGGTGTGCTGGTGCCGTGGGCGTTGACGTAAATGTGAGAAGGATCTTCACAGCCGCCAGCCTCATCGTATGCCATTTTCAGAGCTCGGGCCCCGCCGTTTGCCTCCGGGTCCGGGGCAGTGATGTGGTGAGCGTCGCAGGTGACACCGTAGCCGCAGATCTCCACGTAAATTTTCGCGCCGCGTTTCTTGGCATGCTCGTATTCCTCCAAGAGCAGGGCTCCCGCACCCTCGCCCATAACAAAGCCGTTTCGCCTGGCGTCAAAGGGCACACAGGCCTCCCTGGGGTCTTCCGTGGTGGAAAGGGCCTTCATGTTGGAAAAGCCGGACACGCCCAGCGGCACGATGGCGGCTTCCGCGCCGCCGGCCAGCACCGCGTCAAGATAGCCGTGCTTGATGGCACGGTAGGCCTCGCCAATAGCGTTATTGCCCGTGGCGCAGGCGGTAACAGAGGGCAGGGACGCTCCCTGGAAATTGTACTTGATGGCGATGAGCCCTCCGGCCATGTTGACGATCAGCGCCGGGATGAAGAACGGTGACACCCGGCGGGGCCCTTTTTCCAGCAGGACCCGGTGCTGCTCCTCAAAGGTGCCGATGCCCCCAATGCCGGAGCCGAAATAGGTGCCGATGCGCTCCGGGGGCAGAGCGCCCACGATGCCGCTTTCTTCGATGGCCTGGCTCGCCGCCGCCAACGCATACTGGCAGAACAGGTCGTATTTTCTCACATCGCCCTTGTCCATATATAACAGCGGATCAAAGTCTTTGACCTCCGCCGCCACATGCACCTTGTACTCGGACGTGTCGAATTTCGTGATGTTCCCAATGCCGCATTTGCCGGACAGCAGACCTGCCCAGAACTCCGGCACGGTGTTTCCGATGGGAGTGACAGCCCCCATGCCTGTGATAACTACTCGGTTCAAGTTGCCAAGCCTCCATCCACTCGTATCGTCTCGCCGGTGATGTAGTCAGACTCCGGCGACGCCAGGAACAGAGCTACGTTAGCCACGTCCTCCGGGCTGCCCATGCGCTTCATGGGCACCTGCTGCAAAAGCGGATTGTCCGCCTTGATGTCCTTCGTCATGTCAGTCTCGATGAATCCGGGGGCAATGCAGTTGCAGCACACATTCCGGCTGCCCAGCTCCTTTGCCACGGATTTGCTCATACCGATGAGCCCGGCTTTAGACGCGGCGTAATTCACCTGGCCGGCGTTGCCCACCAGCCCCGCGATGGAACTGATGTTGATGATCTTACCGTATTTTTTGCGCATAAAGTCGCGGTAGCAGGCCCGCGTCATGTGAAACGCGCCTTTCAGATTGATGTCCAGCACCGCGTCATAGTCTTCATCCTTCATGCCCACCATCAGTCCGTCCCGGGTGACGCCGGCGTTGTTGACCAGAATATCGATCTTGCCCAGGTCTTCCTTGACGGCGGCCACGGTGGCCTCTACGGCCGTCTCGTCCCGCACGTCGCAAAGGTAGGCCTTGACCCGGCGGCCCAGAGCTTCGATCTCCTTTACGGTCTCCTGGGCGGGAGCCTCCGGGCCCACATAGGCAATGGCAATGTCCGCGCCATTTTCGGCCAGCTTCAGCGCGATGGCCTTTCCCAGCCCCTGAGAGCCGCCTGTGATAAGCGCGATCTTTCCTTCCAGCTTCATATGCTCACATTCCTTTCTTATCGCCCGCGTGATTTTATCCTTTCAACGCTTCCAGCGTTTGCATCAGCGTTTCCCCATTTTCCACCCGGAGGACGGTCACGTCCTTCAGCGTCTTTTTCACCAGGCCCGACAGCGTCCTGCCAGGGCCGCACTCAATGAAAATATCCGCTCCCGCCGCATACAGGTTTTCCAGCGTCTCCTGCCAGCGGACGGGGCTTCTCAATTGATTTAGCAGCGTTTCCTTCCCGCCGGCCCCATAAGGCTTTGCTGTCAGGTTTGCGTAGACAGGGATTTTCGGTTTTGCCAGACTGAGCGTGCCCAGCATCGGTGACAGCACCTCGGCGGCGCTGTCCATCAGAGGAGAGTGGAACCCGCCGCTGACGCTGAGGGGCACCGCTTTCCCTTTTTCCTCCGCGACCCGGCCGCGGAAAATGTCTATCTCCTCTTTCTTTCCCGCCACCACCAGCTGGCCGGGGCAGTTGTAGTTTACCGGCCACACATGGGTAAATTCTTTACAGAGGGCCTCCACCGTCTCGTTGGGAAGCTTCAAAACCGCCACCATGGCACCGGGATTGTCCTCCGCCGCTTTCTGCATAGCCTCTCCCCGGCAGGTGACAAAGGCAAAGCCGTCCTGATCGGTAAACGCGCCGGAGAAAGTCAGCGCCGCCACCTCGCCCAAGGAGAA
>CAZYLJ010000030.1:2264-14469 GCA_964648555.1 uncultured Acutalibacter sp. | reverse complement strand
CGTGTGCATCGCGCTCTACGGCTTCATCGCCGTCTCCGGCCTGAAGATGATCCAGAAGGTCGATCTGGAGGACAACCGGAACCTGTTCACCGTGTCCGCCATCCTCATCGCGGGCATTGGCGGCCTGGTGCTGGACTTCGGCGCCATCAAGATCACCTCCATTGCCACCGCGCTGATCCTGGGCATCATCGTCAACGCCATGCTGCACACGGGTAAAAAGGAAAGCCGGTAATGTCCCTGCCGGGCTTCTGAACGAAAGACCTAGCCTCCCTTTATCGGAGGAGGCTTAGCCTCCCTTCATTGGAGGAGGCTTAGCCTCCCTTCACTAGGGAGGCTTTTTTATTGCGGTGATTCGTTAGAAAAAAGAAAAAATTTTTTGAAAAACGCAAAAAGTTGTCCTTTTGAGGACAACTTTTTTCCGTTTTGGAGGTGGAGATAGAAAGGAGGTGGACAGTCATGGACAAAGAGATGAGGGACACGGTGCTGGAGGGCTACCGCCACATTGCCTTTGGCAGCGTGACCGACCCGGTGCGGCTGCTGTTCTGCGAAGAGGTGACGCCCCGGGCCCTGAAAAACATGGATCTCTTCAACGTGGCTGAGATCAAACGGCCCAAGGGCGGCGGGATGGAGATCAAATTTTTCGACCGCATCCGGGCCTTGCAGTGCCTGGAGGAAATGAGCGGGGAAGAAGCCGCCCCCTGCGGCTTTTTTGAAGCCCTGCGGGAGGGCGCCCAGGCCCTGAAGGAGGACGACCCATGCAGCTGAAGCCATTTTCCCCAAAGCAGATGAAGGCCCTGTGCTGGTGGGCCCCGAAAAGCCCCTATCGCACAAGGCAGGCGCTGATCTGCGACGGGGCGGTGAGAAGCGGCAAAACGCTGTGCATGGGGGTCTCCTTCATCTGCTGGGCCTTCTCCTCCCACATGGAACGCTCCTTCGCCCTGTGCGGGAAGACTGTGCGCAGCGTGCGGAGAAACCTTGTCACCGAGCTGCTGCCCGTTCTGCGGGAGCTGGGCTTTCATGTGGAGGACCGGATCAGCGAAAACCGGCTGACCGTCTCCAGGGGCGGGGTGAGCAACCGGTTCTACCTGTTCGGCGGCAAGGACGAGGCCTCCGCCTCCCTCATCCAGGGCGTCACCCTGGCGGGGGTGCTCTTCGACGAGGTGGCGCTGATGCCCCGCTCCTTCGTGGAGCAGGCACTGGCGAGGTGCTCGGTGGAGGGAAGCAAATTCTGGTTCAACTGCAACCCGGAGTACCCCGGCCACTGGTTTTACCGGGAGTGGATCGAAAAGCGGAAGGAGCGAAACGCCCTGTACCTGCACTTCACCATGGAGGACAACCCCTACCTCTCCGAGGAGACAAAGGCCCGGTACAAAAGCCTCTTTTCCGGGGTGTTCTACCAGCGGTTCATCGAGGGGAAATGGGTGGCGGCCCAGGGGCTAGTGTACCCCTTTGCCCAGGAGCTGCTGTGCGACGCGCCCCAGGGGGAATGGGAGGACTGGGCCGTGTCCTGCGACTACGGCACGGTGAACCCGACCTCCTTTGGGCTGTGGGGGCTGCAAAAGGGCTGCTGGTACCGGGTGGACGAGTATTACTTTGCCTCCCGCGTGACAGGAGAGCAGCGCACCGACGAGGAGCATTACCAGGCCCTGGAGCAGCTCTGCGGGGAAAGGAAGGTGCGGCGGGTGGTGGCGGACCCCAGCGCCGCCAGCTTTTTGGAGACCATACGGCGGCACGGGCGGTTTGCCGTCGTCCCTGCCAAAAACGACGTGCTCTCCGGCATCCGCCAGGTGGGCACGGCCCTGAAGGAAGGGCGTATTCGCGTGTGCAGGAGCTGCGCGGACACAGTGCGGGAGTTTTCCCTGTACCGCTGGGCGGACGACCTGACGCGGGATGCCCCGGTCAAGGAAAACGACCACGCCATGGACGACATCCGCTATTTCGTCTCCACGCTGCTGATGGAGGACAGCGGAGCGGAAATGGCCTTCTGCGCGGTGGACAGGAAAATGGGAAAGGAGAGTCTTGATGAATCTATTTAAGCGAGGGGACAAGGTGGCGGCGGTCAGCGTGCAGAGCGGCCCGGACAGGAGCTGGCGGCTTTCCGGCCGCCTTCCCACGGGGCCGGCTGAGCGGGCCCTGTACCGGGAGCTGAGATGTAATGTGCCCATCATCGACGCGGCCATCTACAAGCTCCGGCGGCTCATCGGGGAGTTCACCGTCAGCTGTGACGACCCGGAGGCCCAGCGGAAGCTGCGGCAGTTTTTGGAGGATGTGCCGGTGGGCAACGCCGGGCGTGGCGCCCAGGAATTTATCGGCACCCACCTGGAGGAGCTGTTGACCTACGGCAGCGCCGTGGGAGAGATGGTCGTCGCGGACGGCCGGATGCAGGCCCTTTACAACGCCAGCCTGGACGACCTGGAGCTTTCTGAGGACGGCCCCCTGGGCGTAAAGGTGTCGGTACTGGAGCCCGGCGGCCGAAGGGAATGTCCCTACCCCCAGCTTTTGCTGGTCTCCGCCATGAACCCCACAGCGGGCAGCGCCTGGGGCACCTCTCTGCTGCGGGGGCTGCCCTTTGTCAGCGAGATCCTGTTAAAAATCTACAAGACGCTGGGGATGAACTGGGAGCGGCTTGGCAACGTGCGCTTTGCCGTGACCTGCAAGCCCGACGCCGGAGGCTTCCCCGCGGGGGAGCGGGCCCGGCAGATGGCCGAGGAATGGCGCAGGGCCATGCACAGCACGGAGGTCAGCGACTTTGTGGCGGTGGGCGACGTGTCCATCAAGGCCATCGGCGCGGACAACCAGATCTTAAACAGCGAGGTGCCCGTGCGGCAGATGCTGGAACAGATCGTGGCGAAGCTGGGCATCCCGCCCTTCCTGCTGGGACTCTCCTGGTCTTCCACGGAGAGGATGTCCAGTCAACAGGCGGACGTGCTCACAAGCGAGCTGGACGCCTACCGCAGGCTCTTGACGCCGGTCATTCGGCGCATCGCCAACACCTGGCTTCTCTTAAACGGCTATGAGCCCGCCTGCACTGTAGAGTGGGACGACATCACCATGCAGGACGAGGTGGATCACGCCAACGCCCGGTACCTGACCGCCAAGGCCAGGCAGATCGAAGAGAGCTTGTTGAAAGAGGAAGGTGGTAATTGACATGAAAGAAGGCTTTGTGCTGAAAAGCATGACGGCGGACGCGGCGGAGATGGAGAAGATCAACCTGTACACCCGCCGGGTCTACGGCCCGGAGGAGGTGTACACCTTCTCCCTGGTGCTGTGCGACAACGAGGTGGATCGGGATTTTGAGCGGTTCTCCATCCCGGCTTTGGAAAAGCTCAGGGAGCTGTTCCTTGGGAAGACCTGTATCCTTGACCACGAGCGCAGGACGCTCAACCAGACCGCCCGCATCTATGACACGGCCATCGAGACAGAGCCCGGCCGCATGACCCAGGCCGGGGAAACCTACACCTGCCTGACGGCCAGGGCCTACCTGCCCCGAACCGAGCGGAACCGGGAGACGGTGGAGCTTATCGAGAGCGGCATTTTGAAGGAGGTCAGCGTCAGCTGCGCGGTCAAGCGCTCGGTGTGCTCTGTCTGCGGCAAGGAGCAGTGCTCCCACCGAAAGGGGAACGTCTATGGCGGCAGGGTGTGCAGCCGGATCCTGGAAGAGCCCACCGACGCCTACGAGTGCTCCTTTGTGGCGGTGCCCGCCCAGCGGGAGGCCGGGGTGCGCAAGGGCTGGCGTCAGGCCGACGGCGGCGAGCTGCTGGAGCGGGTGAAGCAAAGCGACAGCGCCGGGCTGTGCATGACTGCCGGGGAAGCCGCCCGGCTCAGGGAAAAGCTTTTGGAGCTGGAGGACATGGCCGCCCTGGGCGAGACCTGCCGGAAGGACATGGAGGCGGACATTTTGAAATACGGCGCCATCGCCCAGCCGGGAGTGCCCCGGGATGTGATAAAGGCCTCCCTGCAAGGGCTGGACATCGCCCAGATGAAGGCCCTGCGAAACGCCTATGAGGCCATGGCGGCGGAAAAGCTGCCCATCAGGCCCCAGCTGGCCCCAAAGCGGGACGAGCAGAGGGAGGCCGGGAACGGCGCGTATCAAATCTAGGGGAAACAGCTAAAGCTGCTTAAAAACAGCTAAAGCTCTTTTTCAAATAAAATTTTCAGAAGGGAGGAAAGGAAAGGAAGGACGCGCCTGACGGCGCGAAGGCGGCACCGAAAAAACGAAACCGAAACGAGGAGGAAAAATCATGGCAAATTTTGAAAGCATCCGGTTGGAAAAGGGCATGTACGGCGTGCCCGGCAAAAGCTTCACCCAGGTTTTGGAGGAGCTGGACAGCAGCGAAAACTACAAGGGCACGCCCCTGGAGGGCCTGGACGCCTATCAGCGCCAGCTGAAGCGCTACGGCATCAGGGTCAGCGGCCCCGGCAGCGACACGGTGGAAAAGTTCTTCGCCACCACCAGCAGCGCCGCCCTGTTCCCGGAGTACGTCTCCCGGGCGGTGAGCCAGGGCATGGAGAACCAGAACAAGGCTGAGGACCTGGCGGCCGCCGTCACCAGGATCGACGCCATGGACTACCGCACCATCGCGGCGGAGGAAGACGCCGAAAGCAACGAGCTGCAGCCTGTTGCCGAGGGCGCTCAGCTGCCCACCACCTCCATCAAGATGGGCGACAGCCTGGTGAAGCTGCAAAAGCGCGGCCGCATCCTCACCAGCTCTTATGAGGCCCTGCGCTTCCAGAAGCTGGATCTGTTCACCGTGACCCTGCGGCAGATCGGCGCGTACATCGCCGCCTCTCAGATGCAGGACGCCGTGAACACGCTCATCAACGGCGACGGCAGCAAGGACGCTATCACCTTTGTGGCCGGCACCCCCAATTACGACGACTTCATCGCCCTGTGGGGCAGGCTCACCCCCTACCACCTGAACACGGTGGTGGCCGGCACCGCCGCCATGCAGAAGCTCTTGCAGATCCCGGAGTTCAAGGACGCCCAGGCCGGCATGAACTTTCAGGGCACCGGCAAGCTGTGCACCCCTCTGGGCGCCAAGCTCATCCACGTGCCCGGCATGGAGGACGGCAAGATCATCGGCCTGGACAAGGACTGTGCTTTGGAAATGGTGCAGGCCGGCGATGTGAGCGTGGAATATGACAAGCTCATCGACCGCCAGCTGGAACGCGCGGCCATCAGCGCTATTGCGGGCTTTGCCCGTATCTACCAGGGCGCGGCCCAGGGCATTTCCTACACGGCGGAGTAAGCCGCCTGAAAAGCTGAGTTGACCGGCAGGAGCGCGGGGAGCGGTGTGCCGTCTCCCCGCTTTTCTGTCGGATAGAAAGGAGACGCGCTGTGGAACTGGATTTGGAACAGATCGAAAAGGCGTTTGCCCTTTACAGCGGGGAGCCGCTGACGGAGGAAACCACCAGAACGGAGCTGTGCAGGCAGCTCTGCGGGGAATGTAAGGCCATGGCGGAGGGACTCGCCGGCGAAACGGAGACCACCGCCCCCCTGATCAGCTGGGCCGCGGCGGAAGCCTTTTACCAGCTGGCCCTGCGGGACATGGCCGTGGCCCCGGAGATCGTCACGGCCGACGGGGTGCGGGTAGACGCCAAGGAGCGTGCCCGGCACGCGGAAAGCCTGGCAAGGGCCAAGCGCCAGGCGGCGGCCCCTCTGCTGAGAGAGGAGGGCTTCTGCTTTGAGCACATCTGAGCTGCTGGAAAGCCTGCTCACGCTGTTTGGGGAGAACATCCCCCAGGCGGATTTTGCGCGGGCCTGGAGGGGCGTGGCTGAGAGCCGCCGCTTTACCCGGCCTGTGGTGACGGGCGAGATCGAGGGCGAGACCGTGAAGGCCGGCTCTGAGGAAGTGAAATACCGATTCCGCATCTACCTGCCTTTGGACTGCGGGGCGGACATGGCCGAGGACATCTTTGCCGCCATGTGCACCCTGGCGGGGGAAGCCTATCCGGGGTTCTCCGCCATTTCCAGAGGGGCGGCGGATCGGGAAAAGGCCACGGGCCTGCTGTGCGTGGGCTGCTCCCTGTCGTTCCTCACGCAGACGAGCCTGACCCCCGGCGTGCTGACCACCCCGGTCAGTATCGGCGGAAAGCAGTACGAGGCGACGAGCGTAAAGACCAGCTTTTCCGGCTCCGGGAAGGAGCTGACGGCCATTGGGGAAGCAGAGCCCTTTGCCGTCGCCGGGGAAAAGACGGAATACACCGTGGAGCTGGAGGGCATCGACACCCTGGGCCTTGACAGGCTGACCGGGTTCACCGCCTCCATTGGAACCGAGCCCGCCACGGTGTACGAGGGCTGCCGATGGAAGCTGCTGTCCGACGCGCTGCACAGGGTCGTGTTCGTTTCCTCTGCCAGGAGCTGAGCGGAGGTGAGGAGCTATGGAAAGCGCAGAGCGTGCGGAAGAGCTTTCAAGGGAGATCGAGCGGGACAGCAGGCGCTATCCCGCGGAGCTGTAAAGGAGAAAGGAGAACGCCATGACAAACCTGATGGGAATGAGCTTTCGGGATTTCTTCTGGCCGGTGAACCCCACCAGGCTGGACGTTGTGGAAAGCAGGAGCACCCGGGAGACCCTTCTCCCCTATTGCGGCACGGAAACGGAAGACCTGGGCCCGAAAAAGCGGAGGGTCACCGGCGAGGGGTATTTCTCCGGCGAGGACTGCTGGGAGCAGTGGAAAAAGCTGCGGGCGGTCTATCGAAGGGGCGGGCCGGGCAGCCTTCGCCTGCCGGGGCAGCAGCCTTTTTTGGCAGTGATGGACGAGCTGAAGCTCATGGGCGCGGCAGGAAAGGATCTCATCAAATACTCCTTTTCCTTTGTGGAGACGGAGCCCGGCCGGCAGGATGACGTCACCGGGACGCGCACGGCGAAGGAGGGCGAGAGCCTGTGGGACTACGCCTATCTGTGCAGCAGAAGCGTGGAGGATCTCATCGCCTGCAACCCCGACATCCGGGACATCGCCTGGCTGCAGGAAGGAGAGGAGGTGCGGCTGCCGTGACCTTTTGGGGAGTGAAGGCCTCCGGGGAGCGGATGCTGCTGGGAGAGCCGATGGAAGCCGTGCTCAGCTTTGACCGTGAAGCCCCGGCCGACCTGCTGCGGGCAAGGTTCCCGGCGGACTGCCTGTGGGAGGAACTGCGGGAGGTCCTCATGTACCGGGACGGGGAGCTCCTGTTCCGGGGCATTGTGGACGAGCAGAACACCACCCTTTCCGCAGAAGGGCTGACGACCGAGCTGGTGTGCAGGAGCCTGGAGGCCCTGCTCCTGGATAACGAAGCGCCGCCCGGCGTGACGGGCTCCCCCTCCTTCGAGCTTTTGGAGAGCCGTCTGCTGCTGCCCCTGGGCCTGCGGGCGGGAGATGTTGACAAAAGCCGCCGGCAAGGGGAGCTGAACGTGGAAAAGGGCGAAAGCTGCTGGACAGTTTTAAACCGCTTCTGTCAGACGTACTTTGGCGCGCAGCCCACCGTCGATTTGGATCGACGGGTGCAGTGCGGGGAGACGGCTCAAAAAGAAACGGAGCTCAGGGAGATCGTCTCCGCCAGGGTGGAAATGCTGCCCTGCAAGCGCCTCAGCGAGGTGTGGATGCAGAGCTGCCGGGGCGGCTATGACACGCCCTTTCGCGGCAGACAGGACAGCATCCCCCGCCGCAGGTACGTCAGCGCCCAAAGCGGCAAGGACCCCCGGGCGCTGCTGGAAAGCGCGGAACGGGAAAGCTTTCTGCTGACCGTCACCTGCCGGGGAGCGGTCTGGCCGGGGAGAAGCGACACGGTCGGCGTGACGCTGCCCCATGTGGGAAGGTTCACAGGCTGCCCCATTCGCAGCGTCCGGTACCGCAGAGACAAAAACGGCGAGCAAACGCAGCTTGTGCTGGAAAAAGGAGTTGAGGAAGAATGTGGCTGACAAGACAGCTGAACGAGGCTGCCGGAAAAGGCGCGCGGGTCACCAGCGGCGAGGTGGCCGGCGGGGCCCAGTTCGCCCTGCGGGGAGAAAGCGACTACCAGTGCCCTGAAACACTGTCCCCCTACGGGTTTTCAAGCTTTGCAAAAGGGGGCAGCAAGGCCGTGCTGGTAGACGGCATCTGCGCCGGGGTCTCCGCTTTGCCGGACGGCGCCCTCCAGGAGGGCGAGGTGCGGCTGTATTCCTCCGGCGGGGCGGAGATCCTGCTGAAAAGCAACGGCCAGGTGGTCATCAACGGGCAGATATTCGAGGCAAAATGAGAAAAGGATGTGACACAGTATGAGCTTACAGATCAGCATGGGCACCTACCCCTTGGACAGCCGTGGGCTGCCCAAGGAGGTGACCGGCCTTGCGGAGCTTGTGCAGAACGCCGCCCTGCGGCTGAACCTGCCAAAGGGGAAATTCCCCTACGGCAGGGAGCTTGGCAGCCGCCTGGGGGAGCTTGACCGGGAGGACGGCCACGCGGGAGAGCAGGCGGTGGCCCTGGCAAACGAAGCGCTGATGGACATGCCCGGCGTAAAGGCTGTTTCGGCGGAGTTGGCGGAAAACGGGAGCATTTGCTTCCAGCTTACGACACCCCTGGGGGAAGGAGAAGCGACCTATGGATAACTTTGATACGATCCTGGAAAGGATGAAGGACACCTACCGGGAAATGAGCTGCCACGACGCCGACGACGTTTCCGACACGGGCCTGCGGCTGCGGGTCATGGCCGGAGAGCTTACCCGGCTGATGGCGGAGCTGGAATGGCTGAGAAGGCAGGCCTTCCCCCAGACGGCCACGGGCCGATGGCTGGACGCCCACGGGGAAGCAAGGGGCGTCGCGCGGAAGGAGGCCCAAAAGGCCACGGGCACCCTGCAGTTCACCCGCTACATCCCCCTCACCTTCGACGTGGTCATCCCGGCGGGCACAGTGTGCTGCACCTCCGGCAGCAGCCCGCTGGAATATGAAACCGTCCGGGACGGGGTATTGGCGGCCGGGGAAGTAAATGTGGAGGTCCCGGCCCAGGCAGTGCTGGGCGGTGAAGAGAGCAATGTGTCCTCCGGGAAGGTGAACACCATGATTTCCGTTCCCACCGGTGTAAACTACGTGACCAACACCACGGCCTTTTCCGGTGGCAGAGGAACCGAGGGCGACGAGGATTACCGGGCCAGAGTGCTCAGCGCCTATCAGTATCTTCCAAACGGCTCCAACGCCGCCTACTACAGAGACGCCGCCATGAGCTGCCCCGGGGTGGGCTCGGCAGGCGCCGTGCCCAAGATCAACGGGGCGAACACCGTGGGCGTGTACCTTTGGGGCGAGGGCTCAGCCCCCACAAGCGAGGTCATCGGCAATGTGGAAAAGAAGCTCAACAGCCTGCGGGAGATCGGCGTGACCGTAACGGTGCAGGCCGCCACGGCCCAAACGGTAAACGTGACCTGCCGTGTAAAGCTGAAGGACGGCGCCGACTTTGAAAGCGCGTCCGCGGCGGTGAAGGAGGCGGTGACCGCTTACTTTGCCGGGCTTTCGGTGGGCAGCCCCGTCTACCTGACGGAGCTGGAGCAGCTGGCGCTGAACGCCGCGCCCATCATCCAGTTTGAATTTCCCAGCACCCTGCGGGACATCTCCGCCTCCCAAAGCGTCATCCCCGTGCTGGGCGACGTGAGCGTGGAGGTGATCGAATGAGCGTGACAGCGGCACAGCGCATCCGGGAGGCCCTGAAAAGCACCGGCAGCTACACCCAATCGGGTTACTCCTCCGCCGACTGGGAGACCGCCGCCTGCGGGGCGGGGATCGACCTGGCGGACGGGGAGATGGAAAGCCTGCTGAAAGACCTGTTCCCCTCCGCCGCCGGAGACGCCCGGCTGGGAAGCTGGGAAATGCTGTTCTTCGGCCAGAAGGAGACCGGCCCGGAGGATGACCGCCGCAGGATGGTGGCGGGACAGCTCGCCCAAAACCCCGGGCGGCTGACGCGGGCAGACTTTTCCGCCATGATAGAGGGCGCCGGCATCGTCGGCCAGGTGGAGGAGCAGAGCGACGGCAGGCTTTCCGTACTGGTGGGCAGGCGGCTGGGCCTGACGGAGGAGGGGGCGAAAAAAGCCCTGGAAAGCATCCTGCCGGCCCACCTGGAATGGGACTGGGTGGAGGAGATGAACTGGGCGGCGCTGGACGCCTGGCCCGCCCCTTTTGAAACGCTGGACGCCCGGGGGCTCACCTTTGAGGCGCTGGACAGCATGACAAGAGATCAACTGGAAGCAATGAATCAGGAGGGACAATAACATGGCAGCATCATCGAAAAGCGAAAAGCTGGGCCTTTCTCTGTGGGAAGCCTCGGACATGCCGGAGCGGCTGGATTTTCGCGGGGACAACGAGGCACTGGAGACCCTGGTGGGCGGGCACCTGAACGACGCCGCACTGCACCTGGAGGCCACCGAAAAGCAGTTTGTGAAAACGCCCTACTACATCACCTCCTACACGGGCGTGGGCACCGCGCTGATACGCAAGGTTTACAGCAGCCTGAGCTCGATCAAATTTGCGCTGATCATGGCGCAGGATCACGCGCCGGTGGAGTACGACAGCAGCGGCAACGCCCATGTGTACTGGGATTTCTGCGGAAACAGCGGGAGCAGCAGCTCCCCCATCATCGTCTCCATCCGCGGCGGCGCTGAGATCTCGCTGCCCAACACACTCATCACATACTCCAAGACGCTGGAGGACGGCACGGTTCTGCACCTGAACGACAAAAGCACCAAATATCTGGTGTTCGTGGTGCAGGACGCCGGTTGACAGTAGGGGCGCGTTTCTGCTAAAATATTCGAAAGAGATAAGGCACTCCGCCGGAACGAAACGGGAGGAACGGTATGTTTGAAAATGAGGAACGGCCCCAGCGGGCGCTGCTGCTCTCGCTGGACACAGGGGAATACGACGCTGAGGCCTCTCTGGCGGAGCTTTGCGAGCTGACCCGCAGCGCCGGGGCGGAACCCGCTTTTCAACTTTTGCAGAAGCGGCCCGCCCCGGATGCCGCCACCTGCCTTGGCTCCGGCATGGCGGAGGAGGCGGCCGCTCTGGTAAAGCGGGAGGAGCTCGACCTGATCATCTTTGACCGTGAGCTCTCCCCCACCCAGATACGGAACCTGGAAAAGCTTTGCGGCGTCCGGGTCATCGACCGCACCACGCTCATTTTGGATATTTTCGCCCAGCGGGCGCAGAGCAGAGAGGGCAAGCTCCAGGTGGAGCTTGCCCAACTGCGCTATTTGCTGCCCCGGCTTTCCGGCCAGGGGACCTCTCTTTCCCGCCTGGGCGCGGGCATCGGCACCAGAGGCCCCGGCGAAACAAAGCTGGAAACGGACCGGCGGCACATCCGCAGGCGCATCGGCAGCCTGAAGGAGCAGCTGGCCGAGGTGGAGGCCGGCCGGGAGGTCACCTCACGCAAGCGGAAAAAGAACAACATGGTGACGGTGGCACTGGTGGGCTACACCAACGCCGGCAAAAGCACCCTGATGAACCGCCTGACCCAGGCCGGGGTGCCGGCGGAGGACAAGCTGTTCGCCACCCTGGATCCCACGGCCCGGGCCTTGAAGCTGCCGGGCGGGAAAACGGTCATGCTCATCGATACGGTAGGGCTGCTGCGCAGGCTGCCCCACCATTTGATTGAGGCCTTCCGCTCCACCCTGGAACAGGCGGCGGAGGCGGACATCCTCTTAAACATCTGCGACGCGGGCAGCCCGGAGGCCGGGGAGCACCTGAGGGTGACGGCCGAGCTGCTGCAAAGCCTGGGCGCGGCGGACAAGACCATCATCCCGGTGCTGAACAAATGGGATACCGTAACGGATGCGGACTTTGCCCCCAGGCTTTCCGGGGCGGTGCGTATCAGCGCCCTGACGGGAGAGGGCATCGACGGGCTTTTGCAGGCCATTGAAAACAATCTGCCGGAAAAGACCTTTGAGACGGAGCTGCTGCTGCCCTTCTCCAAAAGCGGCGTGGCGGCCCGGCTGCGGGAGGAGGGCGCGGTGCTTTCCGAGGAGTACGTGCCGGAGGGCCTGAGGCTCACCGCAAGGGTAAGCGAACGGCTCTACCCGCTGATCAAAGACTACCGGGTGAACAGCAACAGGAGCGCCCGGTAAGTTCCTTTTGCCACAATGTGAAGAATTTCTATCTTTTCTCTTACTTCTCGCAAAGGGTCATCATTTTTCCGTATATTCCCCCGCCTGCGGCGGGGGAATATACAAACTTAATAGGGCGCCTCACTTTACCGCGATGTTAGAGATTTCTATCT
>CAZYLJ010000030.1:0-2164 GCA_964648555.1 uncultured Acutalibacter sp. | reverse complement strand
TTAATAGGGCGCCTCACTTTACCGCGATGTTAGAGATTTCTATCTTTTCTCTTACATCTCGCAAAATCATATTGATTTCCAAAAATCTATAGTGTAGAATGAGTACATCAAACAGGAAGAGGTGTCTTTTCTATGGCAGAGTATCAAAACAACGGTCAGCGCCCCATGTATGACCCGCCCCAGTACCAGCCCCAAACCGGCATGACCCCCCCGCCCGGCTATCCTCAGCGCAGCCGTATCGCCGCCGGCATTTTGGCCATCTTGCTCGGCACCTACGGCATCCACAGCTTTTACCTGGGCAATACCTCCCGGGGGCTGATGCAGCTGCTCATCTCCGTGCTCGGCTCTCTGGTGACCTGCGGCATCTCCGCCATCGTGGTCATGATCTGGGGCGTGCGAGACGGCATCAAGCTCTTGGACGGGCGCATCAATACCGACGCCAACGGCGTGTTCCTGAAGGACTGAGCGACCGGAAATTATAACTGCAAAGGAGAAAACGAGCATGACTGATTTTGAGAATAAAGACCTGAACGGCCAGCCCGCAGAGCCCGCCGAACAGCCGGCCCCTCAGCCCGCTGAGCCTGTCGGCGTACAGCCCGACCAGCCCACGCCCCAGCTTACCCTGGAGCCGGAACCCGCGGTGCCGGATATTCCCGTGCCCGAGACGGGCGCCGCCTCTGCCCAGGACTTCCATATGCCTGAGCCGCCCTGTGAGGAGCCGCCCCAATACAGCGCCCCGCAGTACGGCGCCCCGCAGTACGGCGCGCCTCAGTATGGCGCTCAGCAGCCCCAGCAGAACTACCAGCCCGGCTACTATCAGCAGCCCCAGGCCCAGTACAGCAAGCCCCTGTATAACGTTCCCCCCGCGGGCTATGTGCAGAAAAGCCGCATCGCCGCCGGCCTGCTGGC
Source organism: uncultured Acutalibacter sp. (assembly GCA_964648555.1). Lineage (GTDB taxonomy): Bacteria > Bacillota > Clostridia > Oscillospirales > Acutalibacteraceae > Acutalibacter. Next base: position 1,255 of record CAZYLJ010000030.1, on the reverse strand, counting down.
CATCCTGTTCGGCGTGTTCGGCGTGCACAATTACTACCTGGGCTTCAACTCCCGCGCCACCATCCAGCTGGTGGTCTCCCTGGCGGGCGGCCTGCTCACCTGCGGCATCGCCACCGCCGCCATGGCGATTTGGGGCCTGGTTGAGGGCGTCCTGATCCTCTCCGCCAACTCCCCCAAACGCATGTACGACGGCAACGGCGTTATTCTGCGGGATTGAGCACAACCAAAATTGAATTTCAGCATGGCAAAGCCCCCGGCATGATCGTCAGGGGCTTTCTTTTACCTTCTTTCCAGTTCCAGCAGCGCGGCCTTCTTATCCACCCCGCCGGCGTAGCCGGTAAGGCTGCCGCCCGCGCCCACCACTCTGTGGCAGGGGATGAGAATGGAAATGGGGTTCTTCCCCACCGCGCCGCCCACAGCCCGGGCGGAAATGTGCCGGGCAAGCTGTGCGGCCAGAGCGCCGTAGGTTCGCGTCTCCCCGTAGGGGATATCCCGCAGCAGCGCCCAGACCTCCATCTGAAAGGGGGTGCCCGCCGGGCGCAGCAAGGGCGTAGGGCCGGGCTCTTCGCCGGAAAAGTACACATCCAGCCAGCGGGCGGCCTCTGCAAAAACAGGCAGCGCCCTCTCTTCCCGCTCTCCAATCAGGGTGCGGGCGAAATGCCTCTGGCCCTCAAACCACAGGCCGGTGACGGCTTCGCCGTCCGAGGCCAGCAATATGTTCCCCAGGGGAGAGGTGTAAAGGGCGGTGTAGTGCATACAGTTCCTTTCTAAGAAAACCCTGCGATCCCCACTTGCTCCCGCAAGCCGGAGCTGAAACGATTTTGTATCTATCGTTTCGCGCAGAGCTGCAGGGTTGTTCCGATGATCTGATTTCACGGCGTTTTCACACCGCACGGCTATTATAGGCGATTTTGCTTTGAATTGCAAGCCGGGGATGAGACAGACCGGGAAGTCATGATGAGGTCTTGGCGGGGCGATTTGCCCAAACCGTGAACGCGGGCCCGGGTCACGGCGGGCCCCCTGAACCTTTCTCTGGAAGGGAGACCACAACAGGGAAAATTGACTTTAATTTTTGGGCGCGTTTTATTGACAAAACGACCGGGGGGATGTTATAATGCCATTGCTTAGTTAGCGTTTGCTAACCGATGGAAAGGGGAGCAAACGCATTTCTTTGGGCTGGCAGTTAGGCACTGCTAACCAGCACTGAGGCAAGGTCTTATTTATGGAGTTTGATGGCCTCAAGCCCTGTCATAAC
>CAZYLJ010000029.1:0-14601 GCA_964648555.1 uncultured Acutalibacter sp. | reverse complement strand
ACTTCCGCTTCGTATTCTTCAAAGGTCATGGTAAGCTCTCCTATCATTTGTAAAGCCCGTGCTCCACGATGTATTCCCCCACGCTGTCCGGCACCAGGCCGGAAAGGCTTTCGCCTCGCTCCGCGCACTGCCGCGCCTGGGTGGAGGAGACCGGCAGCCAGGGGATGTCCTCCACAAAGCACCGGGCGCTGTATTTTTTCTCCAGCAGCTTTTGCTGCTCCTTTAGTTTACATAATCCACCCGTGCTCCGGGGTGAGGCGCAAAGCGCCGCATGCTCGCAAATAATTTCAGGACGATACCACTTGTGCAGCGTCAGGAACATGTCCTCCCCCATCAGGAAGTAAAGCTCGTCATTGGGATAAAGCCTGGAAAGCTGTGTCAGCGTGTCGGCAGAATAGCTTTTCCCCGGCCGGTCAAGCTCGACGAGGGAAATCTCCACCGGCGCCTCCGTGATCTCCTGCGCCGCAAGCTTACACATGGCAAGCCTGTCCGCTTTTCCGGCCAGCTCTGGGGCGTCCTTGTGGGGCGGCGTCCCGGCGGGGATCAACAGCGCCTTATCCAAAGAAAGCCGGCGGATAAATTCCCGCAGAATGTGGAGATGTCCAAGATGAATGGGGTTGAAGGTCCCGCCGTAAACTCCGATCTTCATGGGCGTTTCTCACCTCGGCAAAACGATTTTGGGTTCTTTCTTTTTCCGCCGGTACAGAACAAACCGGGTGCCGATGACCTGTACCACTTCGCTGTCCGTTTTTTCGGCCAGCTCCTCCGCCGCCTCCCGGGGAGAGACAGGGCAGCTGTCCGGCAGCACCCTGCCCTTGATCAGTTCCCGTTTCGTGAGGGCGTCGTCGGCCTGCTTGACAATTTCCGGCCCCATGCCGAGCTTCCCCACCGTCAAAACGGTGTCCTCGTTCACCGCCAAGGAGCGCAGATACGCCCGCTGTTTACTGGTTAACATAATTTTTCACCCTGCCCTTTATTTTACAGCTTCAATACGCTGACAATTTCTTCACCGCAAAGCTGGCCGTTCTCCGCAAACCCCGCCTTTTCATACAGTCCCTTTGCCCGCAGGTTTTCCGGCTCGTAAGAGAGCCAGCAGTATTCCGCAGGGCCGCAGGGAAAGGTCCGTAGGTAGTCCAGGCAGGATTCCAGCGCCTGTTTTCCCAGGCCCCTGCCCTGATAATGGCGGTCGATCATAAACCGCCACAGGCAGTAATTTCCTCTGGCAACGGGAGGTTCGTCTGGATCATCCAGGCTGTCATAGCCAAACATGACAAATCCCACCGGAATATCATTCTCAATATAAATACCGAAAGGCAGGGCTGTTTTCCCTTGGGACAACGCCACGTAAGCTTCTGCCAGACTCAGCATATTCGGCACAACAAAGCTTTTCTGACATTCTTCTACCGACAAGGCGGTAATCGCATCGATATTGCCGAAATCCACGTTACGAAATTCCACCGGTTTCTCCTTTCAAATACTCCCTCAGCTTCTTTTCAAATTCCCGAAAGGCAAAGCCCCGATGACTGCGGGCGTCCTTTTCCTCGCTTGTCAGCTCGCCAAAGGTCACGCCGTCCTGCTCAAAAATGGAATCGTAGCCAAAGCCGTTTTCGCCCCGGGATTCAAAGGCGATGGTGCCAAAGCATTTGCCCTCCGCGTCGATGCGGTCGCCGTTGGGGAACACGCAGCACACGGCGCTGACAAAGTGGGCGCCGCGCCGCTCCTTGGGCACGCCCTCCAGCTTTTGAAGCACCGTCAGGCGGCGCTTTCCCGGCTCTGCAAACCGGGCGGAATAAATGCCGGGCGCGCCGTTCAGATAATCCACGCACAGGCCGCTGTCATCGGCCACGGCGGGCAGGCCGGTCTCCCGGCAGGCGGCGCTGGCCTTGATGAAGGCATTCTCGGCAAAGGTCGCGCCGGTCTCCTCCGGCTCGGAAAGCTCCGCCGTGACCACCTCAATTCCCATGGGCTCCAAAATGCGTTTAAATTCCACGATCTTTCCCTTGTTGTGGGTCGCGATAACGAGCTTCATAATGTTCCCCTTCCCATATTTTCGCTTATTCCCGGCTTTCGGTCGTCGCCAAAAGATTCCTCACCAGCCGCTGGTCGTCCCGTGGCAGGCTCGGGTCGTCCCGCCAGGCCGTCAGCTCCGGGATGGCGTCCCTGACGCTTTCCCCTTTATCCAGGCGGGCCAGCACATTCCGCAGAAAGGCGTCAAAGCGCGCCTGCTTTTCCTCCGGAGTTTCCTCCGGCACGCTTATGGCGGGCGCTTCGGTTTCCTCCTGCTGAGCGGGCACGCTCGCCCCCGGTTTGCTGTCCGCATTTTCGTACTGCTCATTTTGAACATTCTCACCCAGGTCAAACAAAGCCTCAGCAAAGGCCGTAGCGCTGAAGGGCTGCAGGTCGTCCACCTGCTCCCCAACGCCGATGAATTTTACAGAAAGCCCCAGCTCCCGCTTGATGGGCAGCACCACGCCGCCCTTGGGCGTGCCGTCCAGCTTTGTCAGCACAATGCCGGTGATGCCCGCCGCGCTCTGGAACTCTCTGGCCTGGTTCACGGCGTTCTGGCCCGTGGCCGCGTCCAGCACCAGAAGCGTTTCCCGGTCGCAGCCGGGCAGCTCCCGGTCTATTACGCGGGAAATTTTAGAAAGCTCATCCATCAGGTTTTTCTTGTTGTGCAGCCGCCCCGCCGTGTCGCAGATGACCACGTCGCAGCCCCGGGCCTTGGCGGCCTGCAAAGTGTCGAACACCACGGCGGCCGGGTCGGCGCCCTCGCCGTGCCTGATGAGCGGCACACCGGCACGCTCAGCCCAAACCTCCAGCTGCTCGATGGCCGCTGCCCGGAAGGTGTCGGCAGCGCCCAAAATTACGGACTTTCCCTGGGCCTTCAGCCGGGCGGCCAGCTTGCCGATCGTGGTGGTCTTCCCCACGCCGTTGACGCCGATGACAAGGATGACCGAGGGCCGGGTGGAGAGATGCAGGCTGTCGTCCCCGGCGAGGATCTCCGTCACGATGCCCTTCAATTCGTTCATGATGAGGGCGGGGTCGGTGATGCCCTTTTCCTTGATGCGCTCCCGGAGGCGGCCTGTGATATAGGTGGAGGTCTCCACACCCACATCGCCCATCACCAAAAGCTCCTCCAGCTCCTCAAAGAGCTCCTCGTCGATCTTCGTGAAGGAATTGAGCATCAGGGTGATTTGGGCGCTGACATTTTCTCTTGTCTTTTTCAGCCCGTCTCTGATCTTCTCAAAAAATCCCATGGTTTTCGTCCTTTCTTATCTGTCCGATTTTTCGGCCAGGCATTTCCAAAAGGAGAGCTCCTCCTGATGCGTATCGGCAAATGGCCGACACCGGAGGACAGCTGCTAAGCACCAAATTCCGCCGCCTCTTCGGTTTTGAGCTTCAAGAGCTTCGACACGCCCTCATCCTGCATGGTAACGCCGTAGAGCACATCACTGCCTTCCATAGTGCCACGGCGGTGGGTGATGGAGATGAACTGGGAATTCCTGCTCATCCGCCGCAGATACTGGGCGTAGCGGGTCACGTTCACATCGTCCAGGGCGGCCTCGATCTCGTCCAGCACGCAGAACGGCGGGGGATTGACACGCATGATGGCAAAGTAAATGGAGATGGCTACCAGGGCCTTCTCGCCGCCGGAAAGGGCATCGATGTGGTTGACGATCTTCCCCGGCGGGTGCACCTTGATCTCGATGCCGGAGGTCAGTACGTTTTCCGGGTCAGTGAAGGAAAGCTCCGCCGCGCCGCCGCCAAACAGCTCACGGAAGATGACGCCGAAGTTTTTGTTGATCTCCTCAAAGCGCGCGGTGAACTGCTCTTTCATGTGCCTTGTCAGGTCCTCGATAAGCTTCAGCAGCTCGGCCTTGGACTTTTCCACGTCGCTTACCTGGCCGCTTAAGAACTCGTACCGCTCGGAAACCTCCTTATACTCCACCACGGCGCCAACATTCACCGCGCCCAGGGCCTTGATCCTGTTTTTCAGCTCGGTGAGCCTCCGCTGGGCGGCGGGCAGGTCTTCGATGGGAACGCCCACCTCCTCGGCCTCCTTGCGGGTGAGCTCGTACTCCTCCCACAGCCGGCTGAGAATGGAATCGTATTCCTTCTGCAGGTTGTCGGAGCGCTCCTGCAGGCGGGCCAGCTCGTGGCCAACGCTTTCCCTGTCCTGCGTGAGCTCCCTCTCCTTGGCGCGGTAGCCGCCGGCGGCTGTTTCCAGCTCCTCCCGACGCTTGGCGATGGCCTGCACGCTCCGGCGCGTTTCCTCAGCCTGGGCCCGCAGGGTCTCCGCTCTGCTCTTACATTCCGCGATCTTCTCTTCCAGCTCCTTTTCCCGCCGGTCCAGCAGGGCCATGTTCTCGCCCAGCTGCTCCACTGCGGCGGTGGAATCCTGCCTTCTCGTCTTCAGGCTCTCCACGGCTTCCAGCAGGGCGTCCCTGTCCTTTTGAGCGGAGAACTCCGCCATGCGGATCTCCTGGATGGTCTGGGAGATGTCCTCGCAGCGGGCCATCTGCTCTTCCCGGCTGCCGGTCAGCTGCTTGGCGGCCTCGTCGGCGTCCTTTACCTGTTTTTCCAGGGTTTCGATGGCGGCAAGCGCGTGCTTTTCCTGCTCCTCCAGCTCGCTGAGCCTCCCGGCGGAGTCCTCCCGCTCCCGTTGCAGGCTTGCGGCTTCCTGCCGGATGGTCTCCAATTCCTTTGTGACCCGGGCGCCCTCTGTGACGATGCGCACCCGCTCCTCCTGCAGGGCGGCAAGCTCGCCCCGGACGGCCTCCAGCTCCGCTTCCGCCGCGGAAAGCTCCGTCTGCCGCTCCTTCCAGGCGTTTTTGGCCTCATCCGCCTGCTTTTGCAGGGCGGCGGCCTTTTCCTTTGCCTGCTGAATTTCAGAGGCGCGGCTGAGCAAACCGGAGTTTTTCGCCCTGCTGCCGCCGGTCAGAGAGCCGCCGGCGTTGACCACCTGGCCGTCCAGGCTCACCACCCGGAACTTGTACCCGGTGCGCTTGGCAATGGCCACAGCGCTGTCCAGGTCTTCCGCCACGGCCAGCCGGCCCAGAAGGAACTCCCGAACGCCGTCGTATTTTTTCTCACAGCTGCAAAGCTCGGAAGCCACGCCCACAAAGCCCGGCATGTCCTCCATTTCCCGCCGATCGAGCACCGTGCCCCGCATGGTGGTAAGGGGCAGGAAGGTAGCCCTTCCCAGATCCCGCTGCTTTAACAGCCGGATGGCGTTTTTCGCGTCCTGCTCGGTCTCCACGGCGATGTTCTGCATGGCGCCGCCCAGGGCCGTTTCCAGCGCGACGGCGTACTCGCCGGGCACCTTCAGCAGCCGGGAGACCGGCCCGCACACGCCGGAGAGCATCCCCCGGCCCGCCTCCTTCATGACGGCCTTGACGCTTTGGGCAAAGCCCTCCAGGTTCCGTTCCAGATCCTCCAAAAGCCGGGCCCTTCTCAGCTGCTCGCCCACGTCCAGCGTCAACCGGTCAAGCTCGGCCTTGGCGGCCTCTGCCTTCTTCCGGCGGGAGTCCATCCGCAGCTCGTGCCCCTTGATGGCGTTTTCCTCGGCCTGTATGCTGTTTTCCGTATCCTGCAGCATCCTGGAAAGCTCGGCTTCTTCGGCAAGGGCTGCCTGCTCCCGCTCCCGGTTCTTCCGGCAGCTTTCCTCCACCGCGCCGGCCCGCAGCCGTATCTCCCCCATGGAGGATTGGGCGGAGGAAAGCAGCACCCGCTGCTCCGACAGGCTGGCGGTATACTGGGCCGCCTCCACCGTGGCCTGCTCGATCTGCCGGGTGGCCTCGTCTGCGTTTTTCCGCAGCTCTTCCAATCTCTCTGTAAAGGAAAGCAGCTTGTCACGGCTTTCCGTTATTTTCGCTTCTTTTTCCAGGGCCTCGGCCTGCTTCCGGGCGATCTCCTGCTCTGCCGCCTCGTCGGACTGCTTCACCTCGCCCAGTTGCTCTTCCAGCCTCTCCTTGTCCCGGCGGCCGTGGTCGATCTCGTTTTTCAGCAGGTCGATCTCGCCCTCGGTGCGCACGGCCTGCTCATCCAGACCGGCGGCGTCCGCCCGGGCCTGCTCCATCTGGCCGGTGCACTCGCCGGTGGCCCGAAAGTTTTCCTCGATCTGGCCGTCCAGCTTTTCGATCTCCTCGCCGATCTCCGTCCGGCGGGCCTCCATAGCCCCGAGCTTCTCCTCCTGCTCCCGCAGCACCCTGCCGGAGCGCTCCAGCGTGGCGAGCCAGATGCCGATCTCAAGGCCCTTTTTCTCGCCGTCGTAGGCGATGAACTGCTCAGCCTTCTCGGCCTGCTGTTTTAAGGGCCCCACCCGGCTTTCCAGCTCCTGCAGAATGTCCCGCAGACGTACAAGGCTTTCCTCCGCCTTTTGCAGCCGCCGCTCGGATTCCTCCTTACGGTAGCGGTAGCGGGAAATGCCCGCCGCCTCCTCAAAAATTTCCCGCCGATCCTCGCTGCGGGCGGCCACGATGCTGTCGATCTTGCCCTGGCCGATGATGGAGTAGCCGTCCCGGCCAAGGCCCGTGTCCATAAAAAGCTCGTTGATGTCTTTCAGGCGCACGGTGGTCTTGTTGATGAGGTACTCGCTCTCGCCGGAGCGGTAGTACCGCCTGGTAACGGCCACCGTGTCGTTATCGAAGGGCAGGCCCCTGTCGGCGTTGTCGATGGTGAGGGTGACCTCGGCGTAGCCCATTGCCTTGCGCTGAGGCGTGCCGCCAAAGATGACGTCCTCCATTTTCGCGCACCGCAGGGAGCGGACGGACTGCTCCCCCAGCACCCAGCGGATGGCGTCGCTGATATTGCTTTTGCCGCTGCCGTTGGGCCCCACCACAGAAGTGACTCCCTGGTCAAAGCTCAGGGTCGTCTTGTCCGGGAAGGTCTTAAAGCCCTGCAGCTCCAAAGACTTCAGTATCATAGCAGCGTCTCCTTTCCCCTATGTTCCTCTTTAATATCCCAAAAGCTTCAGGGCTTCCCGGGCGGCCTGCTGTTCGGCTTCCTTCTTGCTGCGGCCGCCGCCCCTGCCGATGACATTGCTGTTCAGGCGGACCTCCACCACAAAATGCTTGTTGTGGTCCGGGCCGCTTTCCCCCACCAGCGCGTATTGCAGCTTTTCCTCCGGGTTCTGCTGGACGATCTCCTGCAGGGTGGTCTTGTAGTCCTTAAAGGGCTTGACCGCCTGATTTTTCGCCGCCGGAGCGATGAAGCGCAGGATAAATTTCCGGGCCTCCTCCAGGCTGCCGCTGTCTTCAAAAATGGCGGCGGTGGTGGACTCGAACACGTCCGCCAGAATACTGGGGCGCTCCCGCCCGCCGGAATGGAGCTCTCCGTTGCTCAGCCGCAGGAACTCCCCCACATGCAGCTCTTTGGAAAACCCGCACAGGGAGCGCTCGCACACAAGGGCGGCCCGGTTCTTCGTCAGCTGGCCCTCCGGCAGGTCAGGGTAATTGCGGAACAGGTATTCCGCCGTGACAAAGCCCAAAACGGAATCCCCCAAAAACTCCAGGCGCTCGTAGCTTTTACACCTGTTTTCATTGGCGTAGGAGGAATGGGTCAGCGCCGTTTCCAGCAGCCGCTTGTCCCGAAACCTGTAGCCGATGAGCTTTTCGTATTCTTCCAGTGGCCTCACGCGCCCACTCCCCTTTCTAAATTTCTCCGGCCTTACAGCGGCAAAGGCCGAAGCTGCTATCCGCCCAACGCCTGGGCTATCACGTCGATAAAGCCGCTTTCCGTGTACTCCTTCGTCAGGCGCAGGGCGTTTTTCACCGTAGACGCCTTGGCGCTGCCGTGTATCTTGAACACGGGCTTGACGGCCCCCATAATGGGCGCGCCGCCATATTCGTTGTAGTCCATGGCCTTTTTCAGGCCCTTCAGGTCGGAGTAGACCAGGCCCGCCGCCAGCTTGTTTTTCACATTCTTGCGGAACACGTCCTTCACCAGGCCCATGACCGCCAGGGCAACGCCCTCGTACATCTTTACCAGCATATTGCCGGAAAAGCCGTCGGCCACCACCACATCGCAGGCATCATAGGGAATGTCCCTGGGCTCCACGTTGCCCACGAACCGGATAGATCCGCACTCGGACAGGAGCCTGTAGGCCTCCTTGTGGAGGTCATCGCCCTTGTGGGGCTCGGTGCCCACGTTGGCAAGGCCCACCCTGGGGGTTTCCACCTTCATGACGCGCTTCATATATTCGGAGCCCATGACGCCGAACTGCAGGAGCATTTCCGGGCGGCAGTCCACGTTGGCGCCGCCGTCATTCAGCATGAAAAAGCCCGGCTGCTTAGGCAGGATAGGTGCAAAGGAAACACGCTTTACACCACGTACCCGCTTGACAATCAAGGTGGCGCCGACGGTCAGTGCGCCGCTGTTGCCCGCGCTGGCAAAGGCATCGCCCCTGCCCTCGCTGAGGGCCCGCATCCCAACGGCCATAGAGCTGTCGGTCTTCTCTCTGATAACGGCGGTGGGCTCATCCTCCATGGTCAGCACGTCCCCGCAGGGGATGATCTCCATGGCGCTGAGCTTCTCCGATAAGCCCATCTCCCGGGCGGTGGCCTCAAGCCGCGCCTTGTCGCCGGTCAGGGCGATCTCCACCCCAAGCTCGTCCATGGCCTGGGCGCAGCCCAGCAGGATCTCCTGGGGGGCGTTGTCCCCGCCGAAGGCGTCAACAATGATCTTCATGCACATTCTCCTTTCCGATTTCTGTTTGCAGGTCATTCAGCGCCCTTTGCGAAAGGGCCATGTAGCGTTCCCGCTTATCCCGCAGCTTCTCCGGCAAAGGCGGCAAAATACCAAAATTTGCCCCCATGGGCTGGAAGTCTTTCCCCTCGTACCCGGCCACATAGCGGCTTAAAGCGCCCATCATGGTGGTCGCCGGAAGGACGATCGGCTCTTTTCCCGCAAGTCGCCTGACGGCGTTCCGCCCGGCCAGAATACCGGAGGAGGCGGATTCCATGTACCCCTCCACCCCGGTGATCTGGCCGGCAAAGAACAGGTCGGGCCGGCGGCGGCAGGAAAAATCGGCGTTCAAGACCCGGGGGGAGTTGAGGAACGTATTGCGGTGCATGACCCCGTAGCGGGCGAACTCCGCGTGCTCCAGGCCGGGGATCATGCCGAAGACCCGCTTCTGCTCCCCAAATTTCAGGTTGGTCTGAAAGCCCACCAGGTTGTACAGGGTGTTCTCCCGGTTTTCCGTGCGCAGCTGCAGCACAGCCCAGGGCCTGTGTCCTGTTTTTGGGTCTGTCAGCCCCACCGGCTTCATGGGGCCGTAGCGGATGGCGTCCTTGCCACGGCCAGCCAAAATCTCAATGGGCATACAGCCCTCGTACACCCTGGGATCGGCCCGGTCAAAGCTGTGAACCGGGGCCCGCTCCGCCGAAAGCAGCGCCTCGTAAAAAAGCTCGTACTCGGCCCTGTTCATGGGGCAGTTGATATAGTCGCTGTCCCCTTTTCCGTACCGCGAGGCCAGGAAGCACCTGTCCATATCCAGGCTTTCCCGTGTGACGATAGGGGCCGCCGCGTCGAAGAAGCTTAAGGAACCTCCACACAGCTCCTGTATCTTCTCAGAGAGGGCCGGGAGAGTCAGGGGGCCGGTGGCGACCACGCAGAGACCCTCCGGCAGCCGGGTCACTGCCTCCCGGCGTATTTCAATGAGGGGGTGGTTTTCTATGGCTTCCGTCGCCAGCCGGGAAAACTCATCCCGATCCACCGCCAGGGCGCCGCCGGCAGGCACCCGGCTTTTCTCCGCGCAGACCATCAGCAGGGAACCCAGGCGGCGCATCTCCTCCTTCAGGAGCCCGGCGGCGCTGTCAAGCCGCGCGGCCTTGAGGGAGTTGGAGCACACCAGCTCCGCGAAGCCTGCGCTTTTGTGGGCGGGAGAAAACCTTTGGGGCTTCATCTCATATAAGATGACCTTCACACCGGCTTGCGCGATCTGCCAGGCGGCCTCGCAGCCCGCCATGCCGGCGCCCAGCACGGTGACGGACCCTGCGCTCATTCGTCCTCCTCCGGCTTTTTCCCTTCAAAGGTACAGCCGGGGGTGACGCAGTACAGCTGCTTATCCCTGGTCTTTTTCTGCATCAGCGTCTTGCCGCACACAGGGCATTTTTCCTTAGAGGGCGGGTCCCAGGAGACGAAATCGCACCGGGGGTACTCACTGCACCCATAGAACACATGGCCCTTCTTCGATTTGCGTTGGACGATCTTGCCGCCGCACTTGGGGCAGGGGGCGCCGGTGTCGTTGATGATCTTCTTCACGTTCTTACATTCCGGGTAGCCGGAGCAGGCCATGAACTTGCCGTACCTTCCCACCTTGATGACCATGGGCCGGCCGCACTTCTCGCAGAACTCGCCGGTCTCGTCCTCCTTCAGCCTGATCTTCACGCCGTCCATTTCCTTCTTGGCCTTCTGGACGGACTTGTCAAAACCGTCGTAGAACCGCCGCAGGGTCTCCACCCAATTCTCTTCACCCCGCTGCACCGCGTCCAGCTCGTCCTCCACCCTGGCGGTGAACTTCACGTTGACGATGTCCGGGAAGCGCTCCTTCATCAGCTTGGTGATCACCTCGCCCAGCTCTGTGGGCTTGAAGGCCTTGCCCTCTCTTGCCACGTACTCGCGGGAGGTGATGGTGGAAATGGTAGCAGCGTAGGTGGAGGGCCGGCCGATGCCGTTTTCCTCCAGCGTCTTGATGAGGGAAGCCTCCGTATAGCGGGCGGGGGGCTGGGTGAAATGCTGGTTGCCGTTTATGGCCCGCACGGAAAGCTTCGCGCCCTCTTCCAGAATGGGAAGATCTTTCCCGGCCTTCTCCTCCTCGTCGGCGCTCTCCTCATACAAAACGGTAAAGCCGTCAAAGGCCACATTGAAGCCGGAGGCCTTAAAGAGGTACCTCCCGGCGGTGATAACGGCCTGAGTGGTATTCAAAACGCAGTTTGCCATCTGGCAGGCGATGAAGCGCTCCCAAATGAGCTTGTAGAGCTTATACTGGTCGCTTGAGAGGGACCCCTTCACCATCTCCGGGGTGACGGAGACCGACGCGGGCCGGATGGCCTCGTGACCATCCTGGGCGTTGGCCCTGGATTTGAAATGCCGGGGCTTTGCGGGCAGGTACTTCTTCCCCCAACGGCCCTCGATATATTCCCCCGCGTCCCGGATGGCGTCCTCAGAAATGCGCAGGGAGTCTGTCCTCATATAGGTGATCAGGCCCATGGAGCCCTGGCCCTGTACCTCCACGCCCTCGTACAGCTCCTGGGCGACCTTCATGGTGCGCCGGGCCTGGAAGCCCAGCTTCCGGGAGGCCTCCTGCTGTAATGTGGAGGTGATAAACGGCGGGGCCGGGGAGCGGTTCTTCTTGCCCTTCTTCACCGAGCCCACCAGGAACTCCTGGGATTCCAGATCTTTGAGGATGGCGTCGGCCTCCGCCTTGGAGCCGATCTTGATCTCGCCGTCCTGATCGCCGTAAAAGGCGGCGGTGAACTGGCCCCTGGAGGGCGGGCAGGAGAGCTTCGCATCGATGCTCCAATACTCCTGGGGCACAAAGGCCCTGATCTCCTCCTCCCGATCCACAATCATCCGCACGGCCACCGACTGCACCCGCCCGGCGGAAAGGCCCCGCCGGATGGTCTTTGCCAGAAACGGACTGAGGGTGTAGCCCACCAGCCGGTCAAGAATACGCCGGGCCTGCTGGGCGTTGACCAGGTCGAGATCGATGGCGCGGGGATGGGCCATGCCCTCCTCCACGCCGGTGCGTGTGATCTCGTTAAAGGTCACCCGATCCGTGGCGTTTTCGTCCAGGCCCAAAAGGTACGCCAGGTGCCAGGAAATGGCCTCTCCCTCGCGGTCGGGGTCGGTTGCCAGCAGCACCCCGTCCGACTGGGCGGCGGCGGCCTTCAGCTCCTTTACCAGCTTTTCCTTCCCCTTGATGACGCTGTACTTGGGCTTAAAATTGTCTTTCACGTCCACGCACAGCCTGGCGGCGGGCAGGTCTCTCACATGACCCATGGAGGCGATGACCTCATACCCGCTGCCCAGGTATTTCTGGATGGTCCTGGCCTTGGAGGGCGATTCCACAATAACTAGCTTCGACATTCTTCCGAACTCCCTTTCTCTCAGGCGTTTCGCGGGCCGGCGCCGAGAAAATCAACCTTAATATTTTACTATGTTCTCCCGAAAATATAATTCCAAATTGGAAAATATCAGAAGGCGGCCATATAGCGCTTTCCCGGCAGAGATCGGGCAAGGCCTTCCACCTCCAGCTCCGTCACGGCGCCGAGGATAACAGACGCGGACAGCCCGGCCTTTTCCTCCAGCTCCCCGATGGAAAGGGGCTGGGGCCCCAGGGCCTGTAAGACCTGCCTGGCCGGTTGGGAGATATCCGCCTCCCGTACAGCGGGCGCGGGCTTCGTCACAGTGGGCTGCGGCTCTTGTGCCGGCTTGGCCGACGATTTCCAGCCGTAATCCTTCAAAACGTCATCGCCGCTGTACACCGGCTTTGCACCATCCTGGATGAGGGCGGCGCTGCCGGCAAAGGCGGGGGAGTCTTCCTTTCCCTGCGGGCCGGGATAGACGAACACGTCTCTGTCCTGCTCCAGCGCGGAGGAGGCGTACAGCATGGTGCCGCTTTTCTGGGCGGCCTGAATGAGCACCGCGCCGGCGCACAGCCCCGTGATGAGCCTGTTGCGCAGCGGGAACGTGCCATAGAAGGGCTGCTCCTGGGAAAAGTATTCCGTTATGAGGGCGCCGCCGCGCTCTACCACCATTCTTCGCAGCCTGTCGCTGGCGGTGAGATACCCGCTTTCCAACGACACCGGCAGCACGCAGACGCACTCGCTCCCCACCACACTCATGGCGCCCATCAGGGCGGAGGAATCGATGCCGCCGGCCTCGCCGGAAACCACGCAGGCCCCGCCCAGGGCCAGCTGATACCCAAATCTCCACGCGGTCTGATCCACCCCGGGAAGGGGCTTGCGGCAGCCCACCACCGCCAGGGGCAGCATGCTGTCAAAATCGGGCATGTGCCCTTTTGTGTACAGTACGGCGGGCGGGTTCGCGATATGGCGGAGGCGCTCCGGGTAATCGGGGCAGGTGGGCGTGCAGACGCCCCAGCCCATCCGCAAAGCGTATTCCAGCCGGGCCTCCGCCATGGAAAGCGAAAAGGATGACAGTTCAGCGGCCTCCCTGTCGGACAGGTCGCGGCGGGCGTTCCACATTTTGGAGCCGCACCGGTAAAATTCCTTCAGCCCGCCGCCATACTGCGCGTGTAACTTCATGGGTTTCCGGCTGCCCGGCATAAAGGCCTGCTGGGCCCAGATCCAGTAAGCGCGTTCATCTGTCATTCCGTTCTCCTCCCTTCCGGCGGGCCATCTCCCACAGCAAAACAGTGGCGGCCGCCGAAGCGTTCAGCGATTCGGCGCGGCCCTCCATAGGGATGGTCACCCGGTCGTTGCACAGGGCGATGGTCTCCCCGGTCAGGCCGCTGCCCTCGTTGCCGATGAACATGGCGTGCAGGCCCGCGGAAAAATCGATCTCCGTCACGGGCCTGGCGGCGCTGTCCGGCACGGCGGCGTGGAGCCGGTAACCGTACCGCCTCAATAGCTCTTCCAGGCGCCGGGGGGAGGGCTCCGCTGTCAGCCCCACCCGGAACACGGCCCCCATGGAAGCCCGCAACGCCTTGGGCGACAGGGGATCGCAGCAATTCCCCAGCAGGAACACCCGGAAGACCCCAAAAGCCTCGGCGGTGCGCAGCACTGTGCCCAGATTCCCCGGGTCCTGCAGGTTTTCCAGCACAAGGCAGGGGCCGTGGGGCATAAAGCCGATGAGATCCCCTTGCAGGGTCTGGGGCCAGCGGCACACGCAAAACACCCCCTGGGGCGTTTTGGTGCCGGAAAGCAGCTGGGAGACATGGTCTTCGATGAGGTAGCTTTCCCCGCAGATTTTCAGCACGGGGGCCAGGTATTCCTCGTATTTCCGGCGGGCCCCACGGGTGTAAAAGCAGGTCTCAATCTCCACCCCGGAGAGGGCGGCATCCCGACAGAGACGGGCCCCCTCGCACAGGAAGAGCTTTTCCTCCCGCCGCATACCGCCGTCCCGGCCCAGGGCGGACGCGTGGCGTATCAGCCTGTTTTGGCGGCTGGTGATGAGTTCCCCCACAGCGCGCCGCCTCCTTTCTCTGAAAAGCGGAACGCCCAAGGCGTAAGGCCTCAGGCGTAATTCCAGCTTTTTTATTGTGCCGCTTTGGCTTGGGCCCCCTGGGCCTTTTCTACCAGGGCGGTGAAAGCCGCCGGATCCGCGATGGCAATCTCGGAAAGCATCTTCCTGTTCAGGGTGACGCCCGCCTTCTTCAGGCCGTTCATAAAGGTGGAGTAGTTCACGCCGTTCATGCGGCAGGCGGCGGAAATGCGGGTGATCCACAGACGGCGGAAGTCGCGCTTGCGCTGTTTGCGCCCAACGTAGGCGTAGTTGCCGGACTTCATTACCGCCTGCTTCGCCATTTTAAAGTGGCGGCTCTTGGAACCCCAATAGCCCTTTGCGAGCTTTAAAACCTTTTTCCTTCTCTTGCGCGTCATCATTGCGCCCTTGACTCTGGCCATTTATACTCAA